>JBGCFS010000149.1:0-15263 GCA_045107035.1 Hyphomicrobiales bacterium | reverse complement strand
CTGAAGAACAATGGTTTGCACATTGAAATTATTGTGGACGCCAGCAGCCCTATTGGCAGTGCAGATGCGGCCAGTATTTCAGATGTACGTTTGGAATCTGCTATTTCCACAATCATGGACTGTGAAGATTCTGTGGCCGCTGTTGATGCGGAAGACAAAGTTATTGCCTACACCAATTGGCTCGGTCTTATGAAGGGCGATTTGACGGAAGAAGTCAGCAAGGGCGGTAAGAGCTTTACCCGCAAGTTGAACCATGACGTGAATTATGAAACCCCAAATGGTGGCTCTGTGACGCTAAAAGGGCGCTCACTAATGCTGGTGCGTAACGTGGGGCATCTTATGACCAACCCGGCTGTCTTGGATAAGGATGGCAATGAAGCACCAGAAGGTATGTTGGACGCGGCTATCACTGCACTAATCGCAAAGCATGATTTGCAGCGTGAGAGCAATAACAACTCACCTGCAGGTTCGATGTATGTTGTGAAACCAAAAATGCATGGCCCGGAAGAAGTGGCCTTTGCCGATGAAATTTTCACGGCTGTTGAAGGTTTCATCGGAATGCCCGCTAACACCATAAAAATGGGTATTATGGATGAGGAACGCCGTACAACGGTAAATCTGAAAGAATGTATCCGCGCCGCTAAAAACCGCGTTGTGTTCATCAACACCGGGTTCCTGGATCGGACGGGTGACGAAATGCATACATCCATGGAAGCTGGCCCAATGATCCGTAAGGCGGACATGAAATCAGAACCTTGGATTGCGGCCTACGAAGATTGGAACGTCGACACTGGCCTCGCTTGCGGTTTGCGCGGAAAAGCTCAGATTGGCAAAGGCATGTGGGCCATGCCAGATCTGATGCAGGACATGTTGGAACAGAAAATCGGGCATCCAAAATCTGGCGCAAATTGCGCTTGGGTGCCTTCTCCAACCGCCGCAACTCTGCATGCCACCCACTACCACAAGGTTGATGTTAAAGAAGTTCAGACGGCAATTGCTGCAGGTGGTCGCCGTGCCAAACTGGACGATATTCTCACTATTCCTCTGGCGGACCGTCCAAATTGGTCTGATGAGGAAGTAAAAGCAGAAATCGACAACAACGCTCAAGGCATCTTGGGTTACGTCGTGCGCTGGGTCGACCAGGGTGTCGGTTGTTCCAAGGTACCGGATATCAACAATGTTGGTCTCATGGAAGATCGTGCAACGTGCCGCATTTCCTCTCAGCATCTTGCCAATTGGTTGCACCATGGAGTGGTGTCTGAAGAGCAGGTTATGGAAACCATGAAGCGCATGGCTGCTGTGGTTGACGGCCAAAATGCAGGTGACTCGACTTACACACCTATGGCGCCAGGTTTTGACGGAATTGCGTTCAAGGCAGCGTGTGATCTGGTGTTTGAAGGCCGTGTTCAGCCATCTGGATATACAGAGCCGGTTCTGCATCGTCGTCGCTTGGAGCTGAAGGCACAGCAAGCGTAGTCGCTAAGATATCAAGCAAAAGCCGGCGTCTCAAAGCGCCGGCTTTTTTGTGACTTGTACCCTGAATCAATCAAGCTTTTTATAAGTGAAGTGTACCTTCAATCATTAAGACTGATGTTCCGCCGATGCCGACATTGCGCGCTATGCCGCTGTCAGCTTGAAAACCAAGCTGGATCAGCGACGGCCGTCCCATGTCATTTCCTTGCTCGATTAAGAGTGATTGCGGTTGCTCATTTCGCACTATTTGATCTGCCAAAACCCCAGCAAACGCTACCGCAGCCGAACCTGTGGCGGGGTCCTCCATAGCACCACCATGCGGCGCAAACATGCGAACTGAGTAGGCGCATGCAGGATTGTCAGTCTCATTTGTGAAAACATAAGCATCATTGTGACTGTGAGCTCCAAATGCATCGGTCCAGCAAGACAAATCCGGTTTTGCACGAGAAAGTGCGGCGCGGGATTTTACCGGCACACAGGTATAGGGCACGCCTGAGTCGAACTGAGTCGGCGTGAAGTCTGCAAATCCGATGTCATCAATTTCAATGCCGAGCGCCCTAGCAATTGTGTTACTGTTGGCAGGGCAGGGCAGTTTCTTCGGGCTTTGCGGCGCAGTCAGACGCGCAGCGAGCAGACCTGATGTACTTAGGGTGATTTCGCAAGGTACTGCGCCCAAGGGAACGTGCAATGTAATTGGTCGTTGGTTCTCCGCCCGCATGTTTTTCATCGCCAGATAACATGCCGTACCAATGATTGGATGACCCGCAAACGGCATTTCATAGACGGTCGTAAAAATTCGAATGGATGCGTGACTTTTCTCATCCAGCGGTGTTGTAATGAACACAGTTTCAGAAAGATTGAACTCCTTGGCTATTGCTTGCATTTGGGCCTCACTCAGATCATCTGCATCGCTCACAATTGCCAGGGGATTTCCCGCAAGGGGCGTGTCTGTAAAGACATCCAAAAGCGCGTAGGGATGGGGCATGACATGTCCATTCAAAATGGTTGAAGACAAAAAAGGGCGCAGCTTTCGCGGCGCCCTTTATATTAGCAACTAAATGACCAAAAACTATCAGCAGTAAAGCTGAAAGTTGTCCTTAGTTTTTGTCTTTGTCGACGAGCTGGTTGGATTTAATCCAAGGCATCATGGCGCGAAGTTTTTCACCAACTTCTTCAATCTGGTGAGAATCGTTCATGCGGCGTGTGCCTTTGAAACGAGCTTGACCAGCTTTACATTCCTGCATCCATTCAGACGTGAATTTGCCGGATTGAATGTCGGCCAGAACGCGTTTCATTTCTGCTTTGGTTTCAGATGTCACAATACGTGGACCAGACATGTACTCGCCCCACTCAGCCGTATTGGAGATTGAGTAGTTCATGTTGGCAATGCCACCTTCGTAGATCAGATCCACGATCAGTTTTACTTCGTGCAAGCACTCAAAGTAAGCCATTTCTGGTGCGTAACCAGCTTCAACCAGAGTTTCAAAACCAGCGCGGATGAGCTCAACCAAACCACCACAAAGAACTGCCTGCTCACCAAAGAGATCAGTTTCGCATTCTTCCTGGAATGTAGTTTCGATAACACCGGAACGGCCGCCACCAACGCCAGAAGCATATGAAAGAGCAAGGTCGTGTGCATTACCGGAAGCATCTTGATCAATGGCGATGAGGCAAGGTACACCGCCGCCTTTTTGGTATTCGCCGCGCACTGTGTGGCCAGGGCCTTTAGGTGCGATCATCACAACGTCGATTGTGGATTTTGGCTCGATCAGGTTGAAGTGAACGTTGAGGCCGTGTGCGAAAGCAATCGCGGCGCCGTCACGAATATTAGCAGCGATGTGATCAGCATAGATTTCTGCCTGTAGTTCATCAGGCGCTGCCATCATCATCAGGTCTGCCCAAGCAGCAGCTTCAGCTACCGTCATGACCTTTAGGCCATCTGCTTCAGCTTTTTTGGCTGTTGCAGAGCCTGCACGCAATGCAACCGCTAGGTTTTTTGCACCAGAATCTTTCAGGTTCAGCGCGTGCGCACGGCCCTGTGAACCATAACCAATGATGGCTACTTTCTTTTCTTTGATCAGATTAACGTCTGCATCTCTGTCGTAATAAACGCGCATGGGTTTTCCTCGTGTTTGCGTTTCTTGTTTTGTTACGGGGTTTGCCGCCCGTAGAGGCTAAAAAACTGCTCGGTGGCCCGCTTGGCCTCGGCAGTGATATCCGTTTTGCTGAATGATATTGTATCACCCAGCAAAAGCCGAATTTGAATGTCGCGGACAACAAGTCCGTAAAAACTTCGGAAGGCTTCTTCGCTATCATCCTGTCGTAGAAGACCTGCTTTCATACCGGCTTCAAGTGCAGGCTTAAGGCGTGGACCAGTGGAAAAGCGTCCATTTTGCAGAACAATTGAGCCAAGATTTTCGCAAGCATTGCTGGCGGTTTTATCTGCATGTTGGTGGGCTTGTGCTATCGCCAAGCGGTTGAGCGCAATGGACATTTGGCCAGTAAGAATGGTCAAGAGATCGGCGGCGAAACCTTGCAATACCGCAACCAGTCGATCTTGCGTCAAACCGACATCATCAAATGGCGCAACCTTTACCTTAGATGCTTGATATCGCACTGTTGCAGCAAGCAGACCGTCACGGTCGCCAAACCATTTATACAAAGTTTCTTTAGAACAACTCGCCTTGCGAGCGACGGCAATCATGGTCACCCCAGCCGCATTTTCGATCAATAGCTCCAGAGTTGCATCCAGCACCTGTTGCTGACGTTCTGTCAGTGCATCGGTCTCTTTCGAGGTTGCAATTTGAGGGAAGGATGAAAGCATATCGGTCAAAAATTAAGTCCAAGATTCCTGCTTGACATGAGGCGTACCCGTCGGTACGCATTTGTAGGTACCGTACGGTACGGTACTTGAAATGCTGTTTAAGAGATTTCACGCCTCTGCACAAGAGGGAAACGAGGAGAAATGCAATGTCTGAGGTATTAAATGAGTCAGATAGAAGTCAGGCGAAACGTTTTCATGCAGAGAACTCACAACCAACTGCAAAATATCAGCACCTGGTTTGGATCGCTAGAAGTACGTTGTTGATGGCAATTGTTGCTTGTGCTGCTGTAGCCGGATTCTTTTACGCGTATGCGTGTTCCGTTATGTATGGACTAAATGATAGTGCGCCGGCAGTTGCACTTGAAGCAATGCAAGGTATCAACCGCACCGTCCGTAACCCAATATTTGCGCTCAGCTTCTTTGGCACTGCTTTGCTTTTACCTTTGGCTGCTGCTTTGACATATATAGCTGGCTCCAAGAAGGCCGGAGCTGTGCTGGCAATATCTGCGATTGTCTATATCGGAGGCGGTTTCGTGCTTACGATGGCAATAAATGTACCAATGAACAATGCGCTCGCAATTATCGATGTAAGTGCTTTGACTAACCCTGCAAAAGCATGGGCAGATTATGAAGGGCCATGGTCCTTCTGGAATTGGACGCGCACAGGATTCAGCTTCCTGGCATTGTTGATGGCCATACTTACGTTTGGTTTTGGATCTCGGCAGGCCTAATTATTTTCGCCATTTCAGGGGTGGAGCTCCAGCCATTGTTTTCATAAAAGCTCTGCCCTTTGCTAGTGGAATGCAGGACCGCATATTGAATGTTCCGCTCAGAAAATGCGACTTCGGACAATTTCAACAAATTGCGTGCAATACCGCGTCCGCGAAACTCTGGTTCGACATACATATTCAGCACATAGCCACGGCGGTCGGAGGTTGGGTGCAATGGGTGAGGAGGCCAGTCAATTGTCATCAAGCCAATACTGGCAACTGGTGTCGTCTCAATTTCTGTAACGAAGCCAAAGTATTTGCCGCTTGAAAGTTGCGGAAGTAGCCAATCATGAAATGGGGTCGCCATTTGCGCAAGCTCACGATCACGCGGTTTGCTGCTTGCTTCAAACATGGCATGGCGGTGTGAACAAATAAGTTCTGCGTCATTTAGTGTGATATCTCGTGTATTCAGCATCGAATTTACCTCAACATTGGCCACAAGCTAACAGCTAGCAGGACCCCCATTGAAATGTTGAACCATTTCAGTCTGGTGGGATTGGACAGCCATTCACGCATGAAACTACCAAAACCAGCCCATGCAGCAATGGACGGGACATTGACCAGCGTAAATACAATTGAAACAAGAAAAACCGAAAGCAAGAATGTATTCATTTCGGTGTAAGTAGCCATCGCGGTAACGGCCATAACCCAGGCCTTGGGATTGACCCATTGAAACGCCGCGGCCGCAAGAAAGCTCATCGGTTTGCCGCTACTTGCGTCTTCTCCTAATGAGCGTGAAAGAGCTATCCTGTAGGCAAGAAAAAGCAGATATGCGCCACCTGCAAATTTCAAACTGAGAAACAAGGGTGGAAATCGCTCTAATAGCTCACCAAGCCCGAAACCAACAGCAAGTAGCAGAGCAAAAAACCCACTCCCAATTCCCAACATATGGGGCACAGTGCGTTTGAAACCAAAGTTCACACCAGAGGCCAGCAGCATAAAGTTGTTGGGGCCGGGCGTAATGCTTGTCACAAAGGCAAAAATGGCTAGCGTTGCGAAGATTTCTGCGGACATAAATTCACACGTAAATTGAACTATGGAAGACCGTTGTTTGAATTTCCATTCAAGACAAGCAAATAGATTTGTTGAGTATATCAAATTTGTTGACGTGTTTTTACATCCAAGCATTGCTAAATTTATGAGACAGTTTTCGGCGTACCAAAGACCAGGAGTGATATATGTCTGATACTCAAGCAAAATCCCATCCAATTGCCATTGTTGCCAACGAGGCTCCAACCCGTGTGAAGCCCTCTAGCTACCCTGAGCCATTTGCCACAAGGGTCTCCGGCCGCGTTAAAAGCCCTCTTGGGGATTTGTTTGGTCTAAAGAATTTCGGCATCAATCAGACTAGACTTACTCCAGGAGGGGAGTCTGCTTTGCTTCACCGCCACACGAAACAGGACGAGTTTATCTACATTCTGGAAGGCGCTCCTACTCTTGTAACAGATGCAGGCGACGTGAAAATGGAAGCTGGAATGTGCGCCGGTTTTCCGGCCGCAGGCATTGCCCATCAGCTGGTAAACCGCTCAGATGCCGATGTTGTCTATTTGGAAATTGGAGACCGCACACAGGGTGACGAAGGTAGTTATCCAAATGATGACCTGAAAGCCGTAATGGATGCCAACGGAAAATGGGTCTTTTTACACAAAGATGGTACGCCATATTGACATACATTTGGAGTAGATTTCGATGAAATTTGATCGCGAACTAGTATCCAATGGCAATCCGATGGAAGCAATTGCTGGCTTCAGCAGAGCAGTCCGAGTGGGGCCGTTTATTTCAGTTGGTGGCACTGCGCCTGTCGGGGAAGATGGGAGAACTGTTGGTTTTGGAGATGTTGCTGCGCAAACGCGCCAATGTCTAAAGATTATCAAAACATCGCTCGAACAAGCCGGATCTAGCCTGAAGGATGTCGTTAGGACGCGCGTTTTACTCATCGATATTGAAGATTGGAAAGCTGCCATTGATGCCAAGAAGGAGTATTTGGGTGATGTTCGACCTGTCGATACCATTATGTCAGTAGACAAATTTGTTAATCCAGAATGGTTGGTTGAAATTGAAGTCGATGCGATAATGACGGACTGGAGCTCCTAGAGTGCTTTTCAGTACGTTTAGTGTGTTTCGATGAAATTTCTCGCGATTTCCGGCAGTGTTCGAAAGGGCTCGACCAATACGGTTTTGCTCTCTGTTCTGGCAGAAATGGCTGCACCACATTACATAATTGAGGTATTTGACGGCATTCAGAACTTGCCAATATTTTCGCCAGATATTGAAGGTGATGCAGTCCCGGAAACTGCACATGCCTTTGCAACAGCTGTTGCAGAAGCAGATGGTCTCATAATTTCCAGCCCAGAGTATGTGCGAGCAATTCCCGGTGGTTTGAAAAACGCTATCGATTGGTTGGTCCCTCGCGAAGAGCTCGTTAACAAGCCTATCGCCCTCGTGCATGCCTCGCATCGTGGTGAAGACATGCTGGAGTCCCTGCGTATGGTGTTAAGTACCGTGACAGGAAGGTTTGACGAGGGGAGTTTCCTGCGTCTGCAGCTTATGTCTAAATCGCCAGAAGAAATTCGGACTATTCTTTCACAGCCAGAGTCTATGGAACGAGTTAGTTGTTTTCTGTCTTCCTTCAGTGCGTTTGTTAGTGCCTCGAAGACCAAGAATACAGACTAACTCAAGAATCCCGCCCCGCTGTTTAGTCCCTTTCAATCAATTCCTCGTAAGAGACCATTACATTATGAGCAAAAGCTTGGCGTTGGGTCAGTGATTTAAAATAAGCATCTAGTACTGGCCGTTCCTTGCGTTCAATGTCGATATTGAAATATCGATAAAGGCAATGACCAAACTGGATGTCAGCAAGCGAAAGCTCAGGTCCTGCGATATAGTGGCTCATGGACAGCTGTGCTTCTGCGATATCCAGTTGTTTATCAAAAGTCTGAATGGCAGCTGCAATAGCATCAGGGTCTTGCTTAGAAGGTGCCGTACGAACAATTTTCCAAAAGATTGGGGCTGTAAATTTCAATGCGATGTTGAGTTTTGACCACTCCGCCCAGCGGTCAACATTGGCCCGCGCAATTGGGTCTTCTGGCCAAAAGCTCTCTGTTGCATAATTGTTTGCAAGATATCGAAGGATTGCTCCGCTTTCCCACAGTGCAGGCTTGTCGCCGTCAACCAAAGTTGGCACGGTGCCTGTCGGGTTCATGTTGAGATATTCGTCGGTATCCACGACCCCGTACATAAGGCCTGCATCATTACGATTATGCTCAAGTCCAAGTTCGGCAATGCACCACATTACGGCTTGTACATTCGACGAAGACTTTCTACCCCAGACTGTAATCATATTTGAATCACTTTCTAATATTACTTTTTTCACTAATAATAATTGGGGTTGTTAAGATTATTCGCAAGTCTAAATGAACGTAGGTGCCAGATGAAAGACCCATTTAATCACACAACTTTAAGAACAGGGCTGTTTTACCCGGACCCTGTGGCTGCTTTAAACTTTCTAGAAACCGCATTTGGCTTTTGCCGACACAGCATTATTTGGATAAAGACAACCAGCTTGTACATGCTGAAATGAGATTTGGAGCCGCTGAAGTAGTAATTGACGGTGAATGGATTGACTACGTAGCTAGCCAAATCAACTTAAGCGGGAAAAATTCTCAGCTTATATATATCCATTTGAAAAAGGAAATCGACGCCCATTGCGCGCACGCAAAAGTAAGTGGTGCTGAAATTATTGATGGGCCATCCGATCAGTTCTACGGCGATCGAACTTATCGCGCTCGAGACATAGGAGGCCATATTTGGACGTTTTCACAGACGATTAAACATGTGCCAAAAGACGAAGCGGAGAAGTAAGTGGATTGAAAATTGAAGGCTGGTGGAGCGAGTAGGTTTATCGGTATAGATCAGCCCGGTTAGGCGGAATGCTCGACGCACCCTTTGCATTGTGACCAACCAGAGTTTGGTAAATTCGAGCTGAGCCACGCGTAAATGCAAGAGAGCAGCCTGCTAAATATACTACCCAAATTCGATAGGTTTGTTCCCCGACTATGGAAATTGCTTGTTCTCGGTTGGCAGTAAGGCGTTCGCACCACATTCTTGTTGTTAGCGCATAGTGCTCTCGCCAACCTTCAACATCATGTACTTCAAAACCAGAACGTTCCATTTCCTGCAATGTATGACCGATATCATCCAATTCACCGCCGGGGAAAATATAGCGAACCAATGCTCTTTGTTCCGGACGTGAGGCAAACCGCTTGGATTTGCGTTTGCTACGCCGAGTAATGCCGTGATTGAGAAACAGGCCGTCCGGCGCGAGCAGTGAACGAACTTTTGCCATGTATTCGGGAATGGCTGCGACACCAATGTGTTCATACATACCAATCGACGAAATTTTATCAAAAGTCTCGGTAACATCGCGATAGTCTTTTAATTCCACAGTCACCAAGTCGTGCAGGCCTTCCGTGGCAATGCGTTCCAGGGCGTATGCATGCTGTTCCGTCGAAAGAGTAACGCCATGTGCTCGAACCCCGTGGTGTTTCGCTGCATGGCAAATCAAGGCGCCCCAACCGCAGCCAATATCCAAGAAGCGTTCGCCAGGATTCATGCGTAATTTGCGACAAGTCATTTCCAATTTGTCATATTGCGCCCGATCTAGATCATGGTTCCAATCTGAGAAATACGCGCAGGTGTAAACCATCGCATCATCCAGAAATAGCTCATAGAAAGCGTTGCTGACATCATAATGAAAGCCGATATTGTCGCGTTCCTTGCGATTGTTCTGGTTTGTTCCTACTTCGTCTCCTTGAAAGTTACGGGAGGCATTTACGTCGGTTCCCTTGGCTGTGATAAATGGCAGGAACAACTTTGCTAGTTTACGTTTCGAAATTTTCTTTAGTCGCCGACGGCTGCTTTTGTCGCTGAATATTTCTCCAATATCAATCAGAGTGCCGCGTTCAAAACCGATCTTTCCGTGCGCATATAGACGAATGACGCGATCTAACGTCGGGCGGCGCATCAAAGACGGAATTGCACCTGGGTCAGAAATCACAAGGGCGAGATTTTTTTCATCCCCTTTGCTGTTGCTTGGCTGTCCCAGCGGCAACGTAGTCCCATCCCAAAGTTTCAGGGATAATGGGGCATCCAATGTAAGTGCCAATTCCTCTGCCAATGTTGTCAGCGCGCCGCGCAGTTTATCAGATTTGGCAGAATTCATCGTTTGGAAACTCCTGCAGTCAGTGAACAAGCATGAGACTTTCCATACGCAATTGCGTCGCTACTCTCAAGCGTGCGCAACAATGAAAAAACCCAGTTTGCAAGAACTAACTGGATTATCCGGCTTTGAGTACTTTGCCGGCGTCGGTATTTGGAAGGTTGCCTGAAAAAGCATCGGCGGCAAGCTGAATTGGTTCTTCAGCCTGTAAGGTTTCTGTTGTTTGACTCGCATGCAAATTTAACAACAATTCATCAGATGGCATGGGCTTTGAGAAGTAGAAACCTTGTGCTTCATGGATCCCCATGGCAAGCGCAACAGCTGCTTGTTCTGCGGTTTCAATGCCTTCGGCCACAACTGCCATATCATACTGCTTGGCCAGATTGCACAACATCTCGACCATCTGGCGTGATTTCTCATTTTCGACGATGCCATCAATGAAAAACTTATCGAGCTTTAAGATACTCGCGTCGAGGGTTTGGATGGATGACAAGCCATTGTGGCCGGTTCCAGCATCATCAATTGCGATGCGCATGCCTCGATTGTTGTAAGCTTCGACCATCTTGCGAGCGAGCTCAAAATCTTCAATTTGTTGACGCTCAGTGATTTCAATTACCATGCACTGCATAGGGAATTTGCCAAGAATCAACACTTCTTGAAGGTTGGGTAGAAACTCGGGGTTGAGAAATTGTTCTGGTGTGATGTTGAAAGTGAGCTTCAATGTTGGGTCTTTTTGAAGTTCTGGAACGATATCAACGGCTGCTTGGCGTAGGAGTGCAAAAGTAAGTGCGTCTACCCTTCGGAAATTCTCGATCAATGGAATAAAGCGGCTTGGAGCTTGTAACTCGCCATTCGGTTTCTTCCAACGTGCAAGCATTTCGAAACCAATGGTTTTCCCAGAGCCCAGAGAAACGATGGGCTGGTAGTATGGAATGAACTCTCCGTTTTTTAGCGCCCGGTCAATTTCACCTATCGGTCCGGCAGATGGAAATACCGCCCTTGTTGTCAAAAGGCCAATGAGCAGTCCCAAAAAGCAGATCACGGCTTCAGCCATAGTGGAGTCGAATCCATTCCAAGCCCAAAGTGCATCCGGCTGAATGGAAGAATATGCTCTTAGAGGATAACGTTCAGACGATGCGCTTACGAGAATATCAGGTTCCTTAAAAGCATTATCTTTTGCATTTGGAATTGTGGGCTCATACGTGGCAATTTCATTTCCGTTGTCGAGCACAATCCTGATATTCAGATGTTCTCGCAAGGCTGCAGGAACCATATCATCCAGCAGCCCACCTGTGCTCAATACAGCCACGACATTGTGTTCATCACCATTCCAACGAACTTTGAAACGCGTGCTGTCTTCGCCAGCGCCAGAACTCAACTGTATTGTGCTGTTTCTTGAGTCCTGCCAGCTATCGACTGTTGCCAAATCCGCTTTCAGCGTATCTGCGTCGAAGCCAGCACATGTTTTGCCTCCGTCCCAAAGGCGTAGATCTTTAATGCTGCCTACGGAAAATATCAGTTTTCGGTAGCTTTCAATTGTACTTACTGAACATGATACGAGACCGCCGATATGGATATCAGCCATGGTTGTAACCGCACGGTCTGCAGCAAGCTCCATGCGTAAAACGCTACGTGTCGTAAGGTCTCGGAGTTGGGCTTTATTCCAAGTGTGCATTACGTTGCTGTAGAGTAGGTGCACACCGCCAATAAATGACAGAGTTACTACAGCAGTGAGGGCCAGTTGATTGACCTTACGGTTAAACATATTGCCTCGAAAAAAAACAATGACACTAAACCTTACAACTTAATCATTATATTTAAGTAAACGTGAGGTTGTTTCCGAACACGCCCTGATTCAGCGGCATTTTACTATTACCTTTTTGGCCAAGCCCAAGGAACACTCTGATTGATGCCGGCAAGCGTTTCACCGAATTCTTTCTTTAACTCATATCGCTGACAGATGGCTTCGTCTTCCAGCGATGAAACTAGCGCGGCCGAATGTGACACGACGATAATCTGTGAATGCCGCGTAGCACTTGAAATCAATCTCGCTAATGGTGTTAACAGACTGGGGTGTAAACTGTTTTCTGGCTCGTTGAGAACTAAAAGCGACGGTGGTCGAGGAGTCAACAACGCTGTTACCAACAATAAATAACGCAGTGTGCCATCCGAAAATTCTGCAGCACGCAACGGTCGTAACAATCCATGTTGTTGCATCACAACTTCAAACAATCCATCTTTGACATGAACATCGACAAAGCTTCCAGGAAAGGCTTCGGCAATAGTTTCCTGGAGAACCGCCTCGTTCCCGATTTCTTGAATCGTTTGTAGCGCCGCAGCAAAATCAGAACCGTTCGATGCCAGAATTGGAGTTCTGGTTCCTACTTGAGGTTGTCTTGCGGGGGCTTCCCTGTCTGTTCGAAACTGATCATAAAACCGCCAATCTCGCATTCGCTCTCGCATAGTGAGGAGTTCCAAACCCTGATTTGGATCTGCTGCATAGGTCATCATGCTATCGAATGTCGGTAAGTTTGCCAGAACGATTTTCCGGTGTCCATTTTCATCCAATATCCGCACACTTGATCCGGATCGATGGGCAAGCTCATTGCTGCGTTTCAGAGCTTCTCCAACCCACAAGGATTCAGCCTTGATTTCCGGATCAAAATTAAAATTTGACGAGCTAGGTTTTGGTAAGCCCAGGTCAATGGCATACCCATAATCTTCTTGTGCAAAGCCAAGCTTCAAACTGACTCTATTGCGGCGCACGGTGCCTTGTACCTGCGTATCGCCATGTTTCATGCTGCGAGAAATTTGTTCTGGACCTGCCCACAACGTTGATTGCAAGCCTCCTTCGCGCGCTAACGCTCCGATTGCACGACCTTGAGCAACATCCGCGAGCAATTGTATTGAACGATATAAGCTAGATTTTCCGCTACCATTTGCACCGCTAATCACGGTGAGGCGACCTAGCGGCAGCACAAGTTCACGCAGCGAGCGATAACCTGAAATCGCGAAGGTTATGATGTCGGATGAGTGCATTTTCTACCTGAACCAAGGGGACTCAACGTTGATCTATGACCCGCTGGGCCGAGTATGAAGCAAGCATCAATAAGCTTTCGGCGTTGTTGATATTTAGAATTTCTGCTTTGAGGAAAGATTGTCGCGCACCTCTTGAATCAAGCGGACAAGGTCGGGCAGTTCTGTCGCCGGGAGTCCCGTTTCTTCTACAATGCAAGCAGTGATCTTCGGTGCTTGTGCCTGCAAATCCTGACCGGATTCCGTAAGATGAATGAAAACCTGTCGTTCGTCCTGTTCGCCGCGCTTTCTCTTAATATGACCTTGTGTCTCCAGTCTTTTGAGCAAAGGTGTCAAGGTGCTGGTTTCTGTTTGCATTTTCTCGCAAAGCGTTCCGACCGTTACACCATCGGTCTCCCATAAAGTAGTGAGGGCAAGATATTGGGGATATGTTAGCCCAAGTGCTGATAGATAAGGCTTGTATGCGCGGTTCATTGCGCTGTTTGCAGAATAAAGTGCGAAGCAAATAAGCTCATTTATTTTATCTGGCACTTCATCGAGAGTTTTCTTCATAGTGTTGGACATTATGGTGTTCCGAAATTATTTCACAGCAACAATGCCGAATGCCAGCTGACGACACAAGTCAGGAAGGGTTTGACAGGACTACGTTATATATTATTATATCGTACACGATATAATAATATATAACGTAGTGGAGTAAATTCGATGTCTTGGTTGCCAACACTGATTACGCAAACACCTGAAGAGGGCTTTGATCTCGCAGTAAAAATGGCTCGAGTTGGAGTTAAAAAAATCAACCCGATGACGAAGTCCGTAGGAAACTTCGTGCGGTATATGAAAATGATGCGGACAGCCTAACCATGGCATCACATGTCATTGCGACGCACTTTCAGGCTGTGGCTGCTGCAAACAACTACTGGAAGTAATCTGATCTAAGCTCTGTACCATTATAAGATTCAAGGCAAAGGGCTGGTACAATTAGCCTGCCCTGTATCGCATTATTAGCATCTCGAATTTTCGGCTACGCATGTTGTGTAGCCTTGTTTGCGGCAGCCCAATTGGTTTGGCTCAGCCAAACGCTGACTAGTACAAAAACCAATCCAAGTATCTGCCAAAAATTTAGATGCTCATCCAAAAACGCCCATCCCAAAATGACAGCTGTCGTTGGGCTTAAGAAGCCAAGCGTTGAGACGACAGATGGTTGAAGGAGCGCAATGCCTCGAAACCAAATCACATAAGTAAACGCCGCACCAATGAGACTTAGATACAAGAGTCCAGCAACGTTTTGTCCCGTAAGAGGGGGTAAGGCGGGTTCAAAGAAAATTGCAGCTGGTAACAAAAGCAGACCGCCCGCGGTGAGTTGCCAAGCTGTAAATGTGAGTAATGATTCAGATGCCCGCCATTTTCGACTAAGAATAACTCCCAGAGCCATAGAGAATGCGCCACCAATCCCAGCCAGTATGCCTACAGGATCGAGAGTAGTGGATGGTTTTAAAATGAGTAATGCTACTCCTATCAAACCCATAAGTGCGGCTATGATCGCTAAAGTTCGAATGGACGTTCCCAATATTCCGCGGGCAAGAAAAATAACAAGAAGCGGTTGGATTGCACCTAATGTTGCCGCAACACCTCCGGGCAAACGGTAGGCCGCTTCAAATAACAACCACCAGAAAATAGAAAAATTGAGACCACCCAACACAAAAATCTTTAGCCACCAGATGCCTTGCGGGAATTGGCGTACGAATATCAGCAATAATAGGCCCGTGGGCAGAGCGCGTAACATAGCGACATGCAACGGATAGTCAGCCGGCAGGAGCTCAGTTGTTACGAGATAAGAGCTACCCCAAATAGCCGGCGCAAGTGCTGTTATCAAAACATCAAAACAGGCAGGAGTGGTCTTGGACATGGCAATTTTCCTTTTATCTTGATATCAAGATAGTTT
>JBGCFS010000148.1:0-22893 GCA_045107035.1 Hyphomicrobiales bacterium | reverse complement strand
GCGCTGCCAACTGGTACCGCTCCGAGACAAGCAGCTATCTCAACTCTCACTTCGACGGCCAAATCAAAAACATCATGGTCTTCGATCAACAACTCAATCCAATCCAAATCCAGGAACTGGCTGAAGTCGTTACTGGGCCAGAGGAGATTGACATTGCTGATATCGATCTGATTGACACTTCGTTGCTACACAAACTTGGTTTCCAATCAGTGGATGACGACGAAATGTTGGATCTATCAGAACTGATGGCAGAGGAAAAGGAAACTGAAGTCGCCTTTGTGGACGAGATGCCGGTTTTAGTTGACGCTTCATTGGAAATTGAAGCAGATCACGGCGTATAGATTGTAAAGATTTGCCGACCGCCTAAGCCGCGGTGAAGTTTACCGTGGCTTAGGGTATTTCTAATTTGTAATTTCAATCATCATTTGGTTGAAGATGTGATCATATTCATCGCTGGGCTTGGCATTGGTGACAAGTTGGTCCCCATCTAAGGGGCGAGGCAATGCCAATGCATAATGTTTTTCAGAGAACTTGGAACCGTCGACCGCCCAAATCCTCATTTCAGAAATCTCCATCATTGCTATACACATATCCACTTCGCATTGTTCCTGTACGAGAAATCCTCTTTTGGCGTGTGCGGATGAGGCAGATAAGATTGCCCAGTCTGTATGATGTGCCGCAATTGTCTCAAATGCGGCCCTATCGAAAGCCGCTCCATCATGGTCCCTTAATTCAGAGCCGGCCATATAAACGCGGTTTCCCGGCATCATTGCCAAAGTGCTTGCAATAAAAGCTGAGTTGGTGAGGATTGTTAGATCATGATGTTGGCGCAACGCTTGTGCCACAAAAGCCGATGTTGACCCAGTATCAATAGAAATGGAATCGCCTGGCTGCACTAATCGAGCAATGTGAGTCGCAATCGCAATCTTTGCTTCTTTGTGTTTGTTCATGCGTGCGAGGAATGGAGGATCAGCTATTGAATTGGTGCCAACAATCGCGCCATGAACTTTTCCCACCTCTCCACGCTCAACCATCGGTTTGACAATGCGTCGTATGGTTTGATCTGAAACATTTAGGAGACTAGCGAGTTCTCCTACACCAATAGATCCACGTAAACTGACGGCATTGCGGATATCTTGCTCATGTTTGGACATGCGCATTCCTTTCATTCAGTTCTTGCGTAAATTACAATATCAACAAAAAACAATAAAAAAGTTGAAAAATGTTGTTTTAAACATAATCATTTGGCCAATCCGAATGATTGGGACGATGTCATGACTGAAAAATCAAAACAACACTCCGCAAAGCACCTAATTATTGGTGGTGGTATCATTGGGTGTTCGATTGCTTATCATCTGGCAAAAACCGGTGAGAAAGACGTTGTTTTGCTGGAAAAGGCGAACTTGACCGAAGGTGCAACATGGCATGCTGCCGGTTTGGTGGGGCAGCTTAGATCAAGTCGAAATACCACGCGTATGTTGCAAAGATCTGTGGCTCTTTATGATAGGTTAGAGGAAGAAACGGGTCTTGCTTGCGATTGGAAGAAGGTTGGTAGCCTAAGATTAGCAGCCTCAAACGACAGGATGTTAGAAGCTAAACAATTGGCAACAATGGCAAAAAGCTTTGGCCTTGAGATGAATATTATCTCACCAGCTGAAGCCCAATCACTCTTCCCTTATATCGAAACCAAGGGGCTCGCGGGTGCGGCATACATTCCAACTGACGGACATGTTGATCCAGCTAGCCTTTGCCAATCCATCGCAGCGGGTGCGCGCCTTCATGGAGCTAACTTACGCCAAGGTGTCAAAGTAAATGATTTTGAACTGAAAGATGGGCGAGTCACCAAGGTATTCACGACTGACGGCGTCTATGAGGCAGAGACAGTTACAATTGCCAGTGGCATGTGGAGCAAAGAGCTTGGACAAAAGATCGGCTTGATGATTCCCGCCTGTGCAGTTGAACATCAATATATTGTTACAGAACCTATACCGGGCTTCCCAGAGGGGCTGCCAACTTTACGCGACCCAGACAGGTTGGTTTACTACAAGCCTGATGCGGGCGGCCGCCTGGTAATTGGTGGATACGAAGACGACACTTTGCCATTTGGAGACAAAGGTATTCCCGGAGAGTTTGTGAGACAATTACTGCCGGAGAACTTGGATCGGTTTGAGCCTTTGGCAGCAAACGCCGCTGAAGTAACACCCATTGTGAATGAAGTGGGTATTCGTCAGGTAATTAACGGACCAATTCCATACTCAGCAGACGGTGACTTTGTTCTAGGTCCTGCACCAGATTTCAAGAACCTGATGCTGGCTACCGGTTTTTTATATGGCATCGCGGCTGGGGGCGGCGCCGGTGAAATGATTGCCGAATGGTTGGTTGAGGGCAGGCCAAGCCTGGATTTATGGCCGCTAGACGCAAGGCGGTTTGGCCAACATCAAGGTGCGCGGCACTATATGTACCCAAGAGCTGTCGAACACTACGCCCATCATTATAAAATGAGATACCCTGGGCAAGAAAGCGGTGTTGCGCGAGAGCTGCGCAAAAGTCCGCTTTATGAAAAGCTAAAGGCAAAAGGGGCTGTCTTTGGTTCAAAAAATGGATGGGAGCGACCACTTTGGTTTGCCCCGAAGGGGGTGCCTGCAGTTGATCAATTGGCATTTTTGAACCCAGGTTGGAAACCTTACGTAGTTAAAGAGCACAAGGCCGTTAGAGAAGGCGTCGCTCTGGTCGACCAAAGCAGTTTTTCAAAATTTGAGTTGGCCGGGCAGGGAGCATTGGCTGCCATTCAGCATATAGCTGTTTCCAACATGGATAAGCCAATTGGTTCTGTCATCTATACGCAACTTTGCAATGAAACCGGCGGCATAGAAGCCGATGTAACGGTGACACGCCTTTCAGAAAACCAATTCTACATTATCACCGGAGCAGGATTTGGTGTGCATGACTCAGACTGGATCCGAAGAAATTTACCGACTGATGGATCTGTTGTTCTAATGGAAGTAACGTCCGGTTGGTCCGTGATCAATATTTGTGGTCCAAAATCCAGAGAGGTTTTGCAAGCCACTTGCGAGAATGACGTCAGCAATCAAGCTTTCCCGTTTGCCACTATGCAAAAAATCATCATTGGCGCAGCACCTGTTCGGGCGGCCCGGATCGGATATGTTGGCGAATTGGGGTGGGAGTTGCATGTACCAACCGAATTTGCCCAGCATGTCTATGATCAGTTATGGGAACATGGAGAAGCACTCGGAATTCGGGATATCGGATATCGCGCAATTGATACGTTGCGCATGGAAAAAGGTTACCTTTACTGGAGCGCAGACATCACGCCTGACTATTCACCAATAGAAGCAGGTTTGGCTGGCCGAGTTCACTTAAAATCCAAAGGCGACTTTATTGGTCGGACGGTGCTGGAGCAGCAAAAGCAACAAGGGGTGGATCGGAAGTTGTGTTGCTTTACATCAGATAAAGAGCTGCCATTGTTTGGAGGTGAGACAATTTTATCTGGGACGGAAGTTGTTTCGTTAGCTTCAAGTGTTGGTTACGGAACAACGGTCCAAAAAACGATCATCTTGGGTTATTTGCCAAAGTCGCTTTGGGACCAACAGGATTTTGAGTTGGAAGCCATGGGCGAGCTCTATCCAATCAAGAAAGTTGACGGCGTCTTATATGATGCAAAGAATGAACGCTTGAAAGCTTAGGTGGAGACGATGACTGAACACATAGATGCAATTGAAAAAGCCCTTCGGCAAGTCCCTGAATACCAAGATATTCAGCTGCAAGACGATCAGGTTACACGACTGGGCGGAATGACAAACCTTGTGTATCGGGTTCAACTTGTGGGACGAGCCGTCATTGTTCGTATTCCAGGGAAAGGTACGGAAGATTATATTGATCGTGCCGTAGAGCTGCACAATGCAGAAGCTGCATCAAGAGCAAACGTTTCTGCAAAGGTGATTTGGGCAAATGCAGACGCTGGCATCATGATCAGCGAATGCATCGAAAACATACAGACAATGACGCCCAATTTCTTCGCATCAAGTGAAGGCTCACCAAAGCGGGCAGCAATCGCCTTCAAACAACTTCACCAATCTGGAGAAACGTTTGAATTTCGGTTTGAATTGTTCTCAATGATCGATGACTACCTTGAAGTCCTTGCGGGAAAAGACACAATTTTACCGGATGGGTACGAAGAGATAGTTGAAGCAGCACAACCGGTTAAAGAGATTCTTTCACAAAAGAACATAACTCTGGCGCCTTGTCATTGCGACCCTCTGTGTGAAAACTTCCTTGATGATGGCAACCGTATGTGGATCGTCGATTGGGAGTATTCAGGCATGAACGATCCTATGTGGGATTTGGGTGATTTGTCCGTTGAGGCCGGCTTTGCGTCTGCACAAGACTTGGAAATGATGAACGCCTATTTCGACGGAAACCCAACGCAAGCTGAATTTGGTAGAATGGTGATCTACAAAGCCATGTGTGACCTTCTATGGACGCTTTGGGGGCTCATTCAACATGCGGATAAAAATCCGGCTGAGGACTTTTGGCAATATGCAGTAGACAGGTTTGAGCGCTGCAAGAAACTGATGAACAGCCCGGAGTTTGCTAAGCATTTAGAAGCTGTAAGACAGAGCTAAGTTTGATTGATTACGCAGAGCAGCGTTTCATGCAAAGCAGGTGTTGCGGCGCCAACTACTTTGCCATCTGAATTTAAGGTCAGTTTTTTGCCTTCCCAATCGGTCATAACACCACCAGCACCTTCTACCACAGTAACCAGTGGCATATAGTCGTAAGGCTGGAGGTCAAAGTCTACGACTGCATCAATATGGCCTGCTGCCAACAACATGTGTGGATAGCAATCGTAGGCCAAACGTTTGGTTTTGCCGATGCTGCAGAGACGATTAAACAGCTCGGGATGCTGCGCTTGCATCTTGTCGCCTTCATTGATGTAGATCGCCGCATCTGAAAGCTGAGTGATGCTTGAAACATGAAGTTTTTCATCGCCGTTTCGAATGGCTACACCCTCGAATCCAACATAAACTTCATTCAGCTCCGGCATGCGAACAATACCCAGTTGTGGGACCCCGTCTTTCAACAATGCCATCAGCATTCCATAAAGGGGATTCCCTGTAATAAACGAACGTGTTCCGTCTATTGGGTCAATTATCCATTCATACGAACTTTTCGCGGTGGAACGGCCAAATTCCTCCCCGAAAATGCCATGATCTGGGAATTTATTTGATAGCCTTTTGCGGATAAATGCCTCTGTTTCACGGTCAGCTATGGTAACAGGGCTTTCATCCTGCTTCTGATCTATAGATACGTCTTTACGAAAATAGGACCGGGGAATTGACGATGCTTGTTCTGTGATCTCAAGCGCAGATTCTAGGAAATGTCTCATTCTGCCGCCGTATAATTGAGTACGCGTTCTGCATCTGAATTGCCGTCTGTCAAAACCAACTCAACTTCATTATCCTCGAGCATTTTACAAATGTTTTCAGGAGGTTGTCTGTCGGTTACTAACATATCGAACTCAGATGGGTGGGATAGGATAATTGGCGCGCTGTTGTTAAACTTCGCGCTATCAGCGGCAACAACCCGGATTTTCGCTCTAGATGATATTTCTCTGGAGAATTCAGCCTCTTCAATATCGTGCAACATAAAACCTGCGCTGGCATTAATTGCAGCAACAGAAAGTACTGCATATTGGACATTAAACTGTCGGACATACTCCAACGCTTCCTTACCAAATGCACCGCCATCATGAGCTCTAAGCTCACCACCAGCTAAAAACACGCGGTTGTCGTTTCGCGTTGCCAAGGATTGGGCGACCGCCATAGAATTAGAAACGATGAATAAATCTCTATGATTTTGTAGCGCTGTTGCGATGTGAGCAGTCGTAGAGCCGATATCAAGAAATAGAGTATCACCAGAATGAATGATTGTCGCGACACGGGCTGCAATTGCGCGCTTCTCAATAGCATTCTCACTCAGCCTTGTGTTGAAGGGCTGTTCAATATGACCATCAGCCAGATGAACGCCACCATGCACCTTTCGAACGGCGCCACTACCTGCCAGCGTCTTAACATTGCGTCTGATTGTCTCTTCGGACACCTGCAAGCGCTCGGCAAGGACATGAATGCGGCACGAGCCTCCGCTCAACCTTAAAACTTCAAGGATTTCACGTTCTCTATGGTTCGTGTGTTGAAGGCTTCCATCTGAAGTGCTCAGGCGTGCCATATGAATCCTCCATTCAGCTCATGCGAATGCTACAATTTTGGGATGCTAGCACCAGAGATAAGCCTTAAAACCACACTTAAAACAACAAAAAACAGCAAAATCCAACAAAATATGTGGTTTAATATTGACGACGGTTGGTATTTATCCAAAGCTCGAGACGTGAATTAACGAATGAACAAATTTCAAAAACAATCTGCTTGGAGACGTAAATGAAAAAGTCATTGATATGCGGCCTTGTTGGGGCGGCGACGCTTGCAGCAATGCCAGCATTTGCAGAAGTAGAATCGAGTGACCCAATCAAGCTAACCTTGCACGATTGGACCGGTCAGCTTCTGACAACGAACATTATGGGCGAAGTGCTCAAAAAAGCTGGATATAATATTGATTATGTTCAAGCTGATTACATCGCACAATTCGCAGGTTTGAAAACTGGCGATCTTCACGTCGCTATGGAAATCTGGGAAACAACTGGCCGTGAAGCGATGGACGAGGCTACAGGCACCGGAAACGTCGTAAACATGGGCGAGACGGGTATGCAAGCCATCGAGGAATGGTGGTATCCATCGTATATGAAAGAAACGTGCCCAGGCCTGCCAAGCTGGGAAGCACTAAACGAATGTGCAGAAGCATTTTCAACCGCAGAAACTGCTCCAATGGGACGTTATCTTGGTGGCCCTGTAACATGGGGTGGATTTGATGACGAACGTGTTGAAGCATTGGAAATGGACTTTGAAGTTGTCCATGCTGGAACTGATGCAGCGCTCTTTGCTGAGTTGGAATCAGCCTATCAACGTAAAGCGCCAATTGTTCTTTGGGTCTATGCTCCTCACTGGGCACCAACAAAGTTTGCTGGCGAGTTCGTAGACTTTCCAGCCTATACATCGGAATGCTACAGCGATCCTTCATGGGGCAGCAACCCAGATTTAGCGTATGATTGCGGTAAACCCCGTGGCCCAATCTGGAAAGTTGCTTGGAGCGGCGTTGAAGACAAATGGCCTGGCGCGCACGCCATCATTGGAGCCTTCAACATCAACAACGATGAAATGGGCGATATGGTTGCCAAAGTCGATCTTGATAAGCAAGAATTGGACGATGTTGTTGCAGCTTGGATGACGGCTAATGAAGGCCGATGGCAAGAGTGGATCAAATAGGTCTAATTCTCTAATATTGTGTCGGGCGCCAGCGCGTCCGACACCTGATTTCTAACAGCTTCCCTATGAAAACTACGCTTAACGCGTAGGGAGTGTTTTATGGAAAAGTCGGTCAAGCTGTCCTGCCGACATATTTGGAAGCTCTTTGGACACGGAGCCGCGGATTTTTTGTCCCGCTCTGATGCTTCCACATCATTTGAAGATATTGAAAAAGCCGGGCTCATTGGAGCTGTGCGAGATGCCAACATTGACGTTTATGATGGCGAAATATTTGTTATAATGGGCTTATCTGGCTCAGGCAAATCCACTCTCGTTCGCTGCCTGTCTCGTTTGGTAGAGCCCACTGCCGGAGAGTTGATCTTCGAAGGTGTTGATCTTCGCCAAGTCTCCGCAAAAGAAATGATTGAAATCCGGCGCCATAAACTTGGAATGGTATTTCAACATTTTGCCCTACTGCCGCATTTAACTGTCTTGGACAACGTGGCTTTTCCATTGGATGTTCAGGGTATGTCGCGAGATGAGCGCGAGGAAAAGGCCCGCCAAGTAATCGAGTTGGTAGGACTTTCTGGTCGAGAAGCGAACTACCCCCGCGAACTTTCTGGCGGACAACAACAACGTGTCGGCATTGCAAGATCATTGGCAGTTGAGCCAGAACTCTGGTTCTTGGATGAGCCATTCTCTGCATTGGACCCGTTAATCCGACGTGAAATGCAAGACGAGTTTCTACGTTTGCAATCAATGCTGCACAAAACAATTGTGTTCATCACCCATGATTTTGATGAGGCAATCCGTCTAGCGGACCGTATCGCGATTATGAAGGATGGAGAAATTATCCAAGTCGCAACACCCGAAGAATTGGTCCTCAAACCGGCGACCAGTTATGTCGAAGAGTTCACACGCCATATACCTCGGGCAAAGGTGCTAACGGTTTCCTCAGTTATGTCTACAAATGTGGTTGAAAGCGAACACAAAATTTATGGGACATCTCGCATTGAGGAAATTGCGGACCTTGTTGTGACAGGTGGCCAGCCTGTTTGTGTTGTTGACGAAAACGGCATCGCAATTGGCTCTCTTACGCCGAATGCAATCATCAATGTTCTCATTGGTCGAGAGGTCATTAAGTGAAAACACGCCTGTCGCAATATCTGATGTCAAGGACAGGGCTATGGCTAGCTCTGTTTGTTGGGACATGGATATTATCGACATACAGCCGTGATGTATCCAAACTTCTAGAAGCAAAATGGATTATAAAATATCCGGCCGCCTGGCGCTTATCTCTGAAAAACGATATTACTGCAGCAATGAAGTGGTTGGTAGAAGAAGCTGATTTTGGCCTCTTTACCTTTAGAGAATTCACCCGAGGAATTGCATGGCTCATTGAGCAGCCATACCAACTGGTTCTTTCCATTTTGTCTTCAGGTTTTGTACAAGGTCAAGGCTCAGAGGCGGTCCAAATTCTTCCGCCTATAAGTTGGATTGCAGTCATTGCAGTTGTTGTTGCAATTGGACACTACGCGCGTGACTGGAAGCTTTCGCTCTTAGTCGGCTTTGCATTTGCCTACCTAGCGATCTTCGGCCAATGGGATAGCGCGATGGTAACATTGGCATCCATAATTATTGCGGTTCCATTTGGTGTTATTGGCGGTCTCCTTCTAGGCGTGGCAGCCTATCGCTGGCGACCAGTCGATAAAGTTATGAAGCCAGTTCTGGATTTGATGCAGACTATTCCAGTGTTCGCATACTTGGTACCAATCCTATTTTTATTCGGATTTGGTCCTGTATCAGCTCTGGTCGCAACCATAATTTACGCGATGCCGCCGATGGTTCGAGTCACCACACTTGCGCTCCAATCAGTTCCTGATGAAATTCAGGACTTTGGAAAAATGGTTGGTTGCAGCAAGCACCAATTAATGTGGAAAGTACTGATACCTACTGCCAAACCAGATATTATGGTCGGCGTCAACCAAGTTATCATGTTGTCCCTCAACATGGTGATTATAGCATCTATGATTGGAGCAGGTGGACTTGGCTTTGACGTCCTGGCATCACTAAGGCGTCTGGACATTGGGGCAGGGCTGGAAGCTGGAATCGCAATTGTAGTTTTAGCAATTGCGCTTGATCGGTTGAGCCAAGCTTTTGCTCAACCGCGCACAAACGAACCAAGGGTCCAGCGCCCACAAAGCATGTTTAGGCAATTCCCAAGAACTTTTGGCGTGATTGGCTTTGGCATCCTTTGCCTTTTGGTCGGATATATATTGACCCCAGTTCAAACCTATCCTGATGCTTGGCAAATCACGACGGGTGAATTTTGGGCTGAACTGGTCAAAACCATCAATGTGAATTTCTTCGATGATTTGGAAGCCGTTAAGACCTTTATGCTGACTTACTTCATGTTACCAGTGAAGCGTTTCCTTGCTGGCATTCCATGGGCTTGGGGTATCGGGTTAGCAATTTTAGCGGGCTGGCATCTTGGCGGTTGGCGGTTAAGTCTTCTTTGCGGCGCCCTTACGATCTTCATCGTTACGAACGGCCTTTGGCCAAAGGCAATGACTACGGTTTATCTGTGTGGCGTTTCGGTCATAATTGCTACAGCCATTGGGGTTCCAATAGGCATGTTTTCTGCGCTCAATGAGAAAGCGGACAGATTTGTTGGTGTTTTCATAGATACCCTCCAAACATTGCCGAGTTTTGTGTATCTCATCCCTGTGGTCATGTTGTTTAGAGTCGGAGATTTCTCTGCCATGATTGCGGTGGTGCTGTATGCGCTTGCCCCTGCGGTGAGATACGCCGCGCATGGCATCAAAACTGTCGATCCTCAACTAATTGAGGCTGGCATTGTTTCCGGATGTACCAAGCGTCAATTGCTGTGGCGAATTCGTGCACCGTTGGCATTACCCGAGATCATGCTTGGAATTAACCAGACCATTATGCTGGCTCTATCAATGCTCGTAATAACGGCACTTGTTGGAACACGCGATCTTGGACAGGAAGTCTACATAGCGCTGACGAAAGCTGATATCGGGCGCGGTGTGGTTGCAGGTTTGGCCATTGCATTTATTGCGATAATTGCGGACCGATTGATTGCCGCAAGCGCGCAAAATATGCGCAAACGTTTTGGTTTGGCGTAGGCGGGGTACCCATGACAATCAATCTGGAAAAATTGATAGAATTGGACTTTTGGAGTGGTCCGATAACTGCCACCGAATTAAGTGGCGGTATAACCAACGTCAACTACCTAGTGGACGATGCAGGTCACAAATATGTTGCGCGACTCGGCGAAGACATATCGGTTCATCAAGTTATGCGGTTTAATGAACTAGCCGCCAGCAAAGCAGCGCACGCCGCTGGTATTTCGCCGGCCGTCCGACATAGTGAACCCGGTGTTCTCATTTTGGATTTTGTGGACAGTAAAACGCTAAGTGCAGAAGATGTGCGTGTTCAAACCATGCTTGAACGCATTTTACCCCTAATCAAATCTTGCCACAGAGACATTCCCAAACATGTACGCGGCGCAATATTGACATTCTGGGTGTTCCACGTTGTTCGCGACTATGCTGCCACTTTGAATGAAGCGAACAGCAGTCATGGCGCAATTCTACCAGAGCTATTAGATGCAAATGCCAACTTAGAAAGCGCATCCAGTCCAACCGAAATTGTATTCGGTCACAATGATTTATTGCCGGCAAACTTTCTGGATGATGGCGAAAGACTGTGGCTGATCGACTGGGACTATGCCGGCTTTAACTCTCCATTATTCGATCTTGGCGGGCTCGCGTCCAATAATAATCTAAGTAGCGCGCAAGAAAATTGGCTCTTGGAAAACTACTTTGAACAACCAGTGAATGACGCATTGTTACGGAGATACAACGCGATGAAATGCGCTTCGCTCTTAAGGGAAACAATGTGGAGCATGGTATCTGAAATCCATTCGGATATCCCGTTCAACTACGCGACCTATACCCAGGAAAACCTTGAAAACTTCCGAAGTGCCTACCAAAATTTCTTACAGTCTTAAGGACGCATTAGAATGAGTGACTTCCCGAACACAGCAAAGGCCGTGATTATTGGTGGCGGTATTGTAGGCTGTTCAACAGCATACCACCTCGCCAAACTTGGCTGGACTGACACCGTTCTTCTTGAACGTAAGAAACTGACATCCGGTACAACATTCCATGCAGCCGGACTGGTTGGCCAACTTCGTAGCAGCGCAAATATCACCCAGTTGCTGGGGTATTCCGTTGACCTCTACAAGACCTTGGAGGAAGAGACCGGACAGGCAACAGGCTGGAAAATGAATGGTGGTTTGCGCCTGGCCTGTAACGAAGAACGCTGGACAGAGGTTAAACGCCAAGCCACTACAGCGCACTCCTTCGGGTTGGACATGCAGCTTCTAACACCAAAGGAAGCTCAAGAACTTTGGCCGCTCATGATAATTGATGATGTTATCGGCGCGGCATTCTTGCCAACAGACGGCCAGGCAAACCCGTCAGATATCACTCAATCATTGGCCAAAGGTGCACGCATGGCAGGAGCCAGCATCTTTGAAGACACTAAGGTAATTTCAATTGAAACAGAGAACGGTAAAGTCAAGGCTGTTGTAACAGATCAAGGACGTATTGAATGCGAAGTTGTCATATGTTGTGCAGGGCAGTGGAGCCGCACCCTGGCTGCATCGGTTGGTGTAAACGTGCCGCTGGTATCTGTCGAACACCAATATATGGTGACAGAACCAATTGAAGGCGTCAGCTCGAACCTTCCAACCCTTCGTGACCCGGATCGGCTGACATATTACAAAGAAGAAGTTGGCGGACTGGTGATGGGGGGATATGAACAGAACCCAATTCCTTGGGCTAAGGACGGAATTCCGACTGGGTTCCATTATACTTTATTGGATTCCAACTACGACCACTTCGAACAATTGATGGAATTATCTCTCGGCCGCGTGCCTGCATTTGAAAATGTAGGGGTCAAGGATCTGGTGAATGGACCGGAGAGCTTCACACCGGATGGTAATTTCATTCTTGGTGAAGCGCCGGAATTGAAGAACTTCTATGTTGGCGCAGGATTCAACGCTTATGGCATTGCTGCAGGTGGTGGGGCAGGGATGGCTTTGGCGGAGTGGGTGCACAACGGTGAACCACCATATGATCTATGGCCAGTCGATATTCGTCGCTTCGGCCGACCACATTTCGATACAGACTGGGTGCGCACCAGAACACTTGAAGCCTATGGTAAGCACTACACGATGGCATGGCCAAGTGAAGAGCATTCCAGCGGACGCCCATGCCGAAAGTCACCGCTCTACGAGCTTTTAAAGGATGCGGGCGCTTGTTTCGGCGAAAAATTGGGCTGGGAACGGCCAAACTGGTTTGCGAATCTTGCGGCGGGCGAAAAGCCAGAAGACAAATATAGTTTTGGGAGACAGAATTGGTTCGATGCAGTTGCGAAAGAACATAAGGCAACACGCGAGTCTGCAACAATTTTTGACCAAACATCCTTCGCTAAATTTGTCCTCAAAGGACCAGACGCAGAGGCCGCTTTGAGTTGGATTGCAGCAAACGATGTCGCTAAACCGATCGGATCACTGATTTATACACAAATGCTGAATGACCAAGGCGGCATTGAGTGCGATCTCACTGTCGCTCGGCTCAAACACGATGAATATTACATCGTGACAGGAACGGGTTTTGCAACTCATGACTTTGATTGGATTGAACGCAACATACCTGAGGGTCTCAACGCCCAACTGGTCGATGTAACTTCGGCCTACTCAGTTTTGTCGCTAATGGGGCCAAATGCGAGAAAAATTCTTCAAGAAGTTACTCGTGATGATGTGTCAAACGGCACCTTTAAGTTTGGCAAAGTCAAAACAATAGGCATTGGGGGGTGCCCGGTCCGTGCATTGCGCGTCACATATGTTGGCGAATTAGGTTGGGAACTCCACCTCCCAGTAGAATATGCAACACAAGTCTATACGGCTTTGATAAACGCTGGCCAAAAGCATGGCCTAGAACAAGCAGGATATCGCGCGATAGAAAGTCTGCGGTTGGAAAAAGGCTACAGAGCTTGGGGTTCTGACATAGGTCCGGATCATACACCCTTTGAATCTGGGCTGGGTTGGGCAGTTAAGCTGCGAAAGAATATAGATTTTAAAGGACGTGCCGCTGTACAGAAGCAGAAAACAGATGGCGTTACGAAAATGCTGGCCTGTTTTACCGTCGATGATCCTGAGGTAATTTTGCTTGGTCGAGAAACGATTTACAGAAACGACGAAAGGGTCGGTTGGTTAACCAGCGGCGGGTTTGGGCACACTCTTGGCAAGCCAATTGGGTATGGTTATGTGCGAAACCCAGAAGGCGTAAATACTTCATTTATAGAAGATGGTGAGTATGAATTGGAAGTCGCGACGCAGCGCGTCAAAGCACATGTTCATATGACGCCGCTATATGATCCTCAGATGGAGCGGATAAAAGCCTAAAACCAACCGTAAATTGACCCCAAAGCAACAACAGACGTTCGATCATGTCACATACTGCATCAAAAAAAGACTGTGTGTTACGTCAGGTAGACGCTCCGGGATCAGAAATAGCGCCAATTTAACGCAACCTCTCTAGGCTGATTGCAGCCACTCTGCGATCAAAACAATAACGCAGTTCTTGGGAGGAACGCATGAAACTCAAACTGTTATCGACCATTTCAATCGCGGCGGTCATGGCGGCTAGCGCAGCGCAGGCTGACACGCTTAAGGTTGGTGTATTAGCAACCTTGGAAGGCACTTACACCGTGCTGGGCGAAGATGGCGTACGCGGACTTAAAACCGCTATGGGCCAATTCAAAAGCATGGCTGGCGGAAAAGAAATTGAACTCATTATCCAGTCAACTGATGCTTCGCCAGACAGTGCCGTTCGTGGCGCGCGTAAACTTGTTGAGCAAGATGGTGTGGAATTGGTTATTGGACCACTTTCAGGGTCAGAAGGCATCGCCATCCGCGATTACTCAAAGACTCAACCACAAGCCACTTTCATTAATGGCATCTCCGGCGCACAAGAAACTACTTATGTAACACCTTCAGATAACTTCTTCCGTTTCAATACGGATGGAGCACAATGGTCAGCTGGCCTCGGTGATTACGTTTACAATGAAAAGGGCTACAAAAGTGTAGCAACTGTCGGTGAAGATTATTCCTTCATCTACACACAAGTTTTCGGTTTTGCGACTGAATTTTGCGCTGCCGGCGGCGAAATAACAGAACGTTTCTGGGTTCCTTTAGGCACCAAGGATTTTGGCTCCATTATCGCTGCATTACCAGAAGATGTTGATGCGATTTATCTCGGGCTAGGCGGCGGCGACGCTGTCAACTTCCTCAACCAATATCAGCAAGCTGGTGGCGATGCGAACCTCATTGGTGGCAGCATCATGGTTGATGGTACAGTGTTGAACTCAAAAGGTTCTGCAAAAGACGCCCTTATCGGTACACCGTCCTCAGGGCCGCAGGCTGATACTTGGGACGATCCAAAATGGCAGACATATGTGAAAGCATATCAAGATGCATTTGCACCGGAAGATCGTTTCCCAAGCCCGTCGCTCTTGGCAACAGGTTATTACAACGCGACTTCTGCTGCCTTGACATGCCTGAATACTGTGAACGGCGATTTGTCCGATGGACATGCCGCTTTCCGTGGTTGCCTGTCTACACTGGAGCTGGATGCACCAAACGGCAAAATCACTCTTGACGGAAATCGTCAGGCAGTTGGCGCAAACTTTGTCTCCGAAGTTGTACAAATGGATGACGGCACCTTGGCTACAAAACTGGTTTCAATCAAAGAAAACGTAAACCAGACTTTGGGCATCGACGCTGATGCATTTGCCAAAATCGGATTGCCAAGCCGTGACACACCGGCATGCAAAACATCCTATAATTAATAGGGCATTTCTCCAGGTCCGGGCGTCCTTGCGCCCGGACCTTCTATCCAGTCTCTGGATTTCTCCCTGGCAGACAACGAGATGACACTAATAACATATGTTACCCGAATTCATTTCGCTGATGGTGTTTTAGAAGAAGCACTTTGGTCTGAGATAAAGGCAAATAAAAAGAAACGACCATTGGTCGTCACAACGCCAGAAACACTAGACGACCAACTATCAGAACGCATTTTTGCAAGTTTTCCTGTGCGAACTTCAATCGAGGTATTCTCGGATGTACCTTCGTTTCCGACAGAAGAAGCTGCAAGGAACTTAGCAAGTGCCTATAAATCAAATAACTGCGATATATTGATTGCGCTAGGGTCTGCCAATGCCATTGATCTTGCAAAAGCCTCACGTATTGCAATCGAACATAAACAATCACTCTCAACATTTTCGCACACTCAAGGCGGTTCACGCCGCATCGCCGAAACACTTCCAGATCTTTATGCTGTTCCAAGCATTTCCGGCTTCGGCGCTGCTGTAAGCGCGCACACCTCAGTTTTGATGTCATCTGGTGATCGGGAGCTTTTAATGTGTAAAAAGCTCATTCCTACTGTCACGATATGCGACCCAACAATCACTTTTGGAGCAAACGCAACGCTCACAGCAAGTGCTGGCGCGGATGCGATTGCGCGCTGCGTAGAGGCCTATTTGTCACGAGGTTACAATCCACCGGCAGACGGCATAGCACTCGATGGCCTTTCTAGAGCGGTCCACCACATTCATAAAGTTCTGGAAACAGACAATATCGAGTCTCGACGTGAAATGATGGCGGCAAGCCTTAATGGTGCCTTGGCTCTTCAAAAGGGGTTGGGTGCCACAAACGCAATCAACACTGCGCTTGAAACAGTCTCAGGTAAATCCCTGGATCCAGGTGCGTTGAGCAGATTGGTTCTCCCAGCAGTTCTAAGGTTCAATGCAGATACTGCTAAGGAAAAATATCAAATTATCCGCCATTTGTTGGAAATTGCCCCCAAACAATCACTGGCCGATGGTGTGATGGAATTTTTGAAAGACTTACCCCTCCCGGGTAGCCTTTCTGAAATGGGATTAAACATGGATCTTATTGAAGCTGCTGCTCCGTTAGCAGCGCATGATTTGGCAAGTGTTACCAATCCCCGTGTAGCAGAAACCAGTGATCTGCTTTCTATAATGCAATCTGTTCACTAGACATCTCAAAAGGACCAGTTATGAAACCGTTATTGATAAATGGTGAATGGGTATCCACGTCGCACGGCACCGACAACATAAATCCATCAGACATTTCAGATAAGATCGACGTCTATGCGCAGGGTGGCGTTTCAGACGCCCAAAATGCGATTTATGCCGCTTCAAATGCCGCTCCGATTTGGGCATTAAGTACGCCTCAAGAACGACATGATGTTTTGAAGAGGGTTGGTGACGAACTATTCGCCCGAAAAGAGGAAATTGGACGGCTTCTCAGCCGAGAAGAAGGAAAGACACTCGCCGAAGGTATAGCCGAAACAAACCGAGCATCTCAGATATTTGACTTCTTTGCGGGTGAATCCCTTCGATTAACTGGAGAAAAAATAGCATCCGTCAGACCCGGCGTTGAGGTGGATATCACCCGTGAACCAATTGGTGTTGTTGGTATAATTGCGCCTTGGAACTTCCCTATTGCTATCCCGGCCTGGAAAATTGCACCGGCAATTTGCTATGGGAACGCTGTTGTTATGAAGCCTGCAGAGTTAGTGCCAGGCTGCTCTTGGGTTTTGGCGGACATTCTCCATCGCGCAGGTATCCCAGCAGGTGTGTTTAATCTCGTAATGGGTCCTGGATCAATCGTTGGTCAGGAATTATTGGAAAACTCGGCAGTAGACGCAATCTCATTTACCGGTTCAGTGGGAACCGGCGAGCGGGTAGGCGAGGCATGCATGCGCCATAAACGCAAAGTTCAACTGGAAATGGGTGGCAAAAACCCGTTTGTCGTATTGGATGATGCAGACCTGGATGTCGCTGTCGAGTGCGTTGTGAACGGAGCTTTTTATTCAACAGGTCAGCGATGTACCGCTTCGTCACGAATAATCGTTGCCGAAGGTATTCATAACCGATTTGTAGAATCCGTTATCGAGCGCATTCAAAACCTGGTAGTCGATGATGCACTAAAGGCAGGCACCCAAATTGGCCCAGTGGTCGATGAGAATCAGTTATCGCAAGATATTGAGTATGTGAATATTGCACGCGCGCAGGGAGGAAATGTCCGCATCGGAGGCGAAACGGTGTCACGCCCAAAAAATGGATACTATTTTCAACCCGCCTTGATTACGGACACAGTCAACAGCATGCGCATAAACACTGAAGAAGTTTTTGGACCAGTTGCCTCAGTTATCCGTGTGAAAGATTATGAAGAAGCATTGCATGTTGCCAACGACACGGAATTTGGCCTGTCTTCTGGAATTGCGACAAACAGCCTAAAACATGCTTCTCATTTCAAGCGTCACTCTCAAGTAGGAATGGTAATGGTAAACCTTCCAACTGCGGGAGTGGATTATCACGTTCCATTTGGCGGGAGCAAACGGTCAAGTTACGGGGCCCGTGAACAAGGTAGCTACGCCAAGGAATTTTTCACGACCGTAAAAACCGCTTACACGGCACCATGATAGATTCATAGCGAACAACCCACCGGATAAGCGCACCTCATATCTTAAAGTCTTTTTATTGAGCCATGAGTATTGCCAAATCTGTTCAGTAACGCTGTTATCTTCATATCAAAGCTCAAATACAAACGCGCGATCTGCCCACCAGAGGCGACGCAGTTTGCCTGGGGAGGATTAACATGAGCGAAGCAATATCAGTGCACCATGGTGCCTTTGGCCGCGCCGCAATTTATCAGCTGAATAAGCCAATTATCACGCATGCTCATCGTGAAGGGCATTTGATTTTTCACCTCAGTGGCGCAAAAGCAACCGTTAGCGTTGGTGACTCAGCCTTTCCTGCAAATGAAATGTCTGCCGTGGCGGTAGGCCCTTGGGAGCCGCACAGTTTCAATTTAAAGGAAAATTCAGAGGCTTGCCTATGTTTGGTTTTGTACATCAAGCCAATGTGGTTTCTAGAAACCAGCCAATCTGCCGAATTTGCGTTAAGTTTCGGCAGTCCTGAGATTGAAATCACCCAAGCAATTTCAAAATGGGTTAATCGGCTGACGTCTTTGCTTCTGGAAGAAGAAAGTTCTGACCTGTTTGATGGTTATCTTTATGAAACAACGCGTCAATGTTTCGATCAATCTTGGCACGGCGTAAATGACCGCTCTCCTTTGGTTTGCATGCGCACGAAGTTCACAGACTATCGGGTACGTCGTTCTTTACGACTTATGCAGGAAATGTTTACGGATGATGTTGAAATTGAATGGCTTGCGCGCCAAGCTGGCCTGTCTCGCCCACATTTCTTCAAACTATTCAAAAAGCAGATGGGCATTACACCCAACATTTATCTGAATACACTTAGATCCGAACAAGCAATTGAAGATTTGATGACTACGGACAAATCCGTAACTGACATCGGCTACGATCTCGGATTTTCGTCCCAAGCAAGTTTCACAAGATTCTTCACATCTAATGTCGGGATACCACCAAGCGACTATAGACGGGTTGCACATCTGATCTAATCGTCGTTTTCCCTATGATAGGCCAACCAAGAAGACTTTCGGGTATGACTATTTTGGGTAAAGCGCACTAAATTTTTCTGCAAGAATAAAGATCCGGAAAAGGATCGGAGTGCCACATTCAAAGATGTAACAGCATCAGATGTGACAACCACTTGGAGGAAATGCGCCCTATGACACTTGGCTGGGCAACAGTATTGATTTGTCCGGTTGGAGGGCGGTAGCGATGAGAAAATTCGCCAATCGCCATCCAGTTTGGAGCGGCATTATTGTCATTGCAGTCGCAGTGCTGCTCTGGATGATTTTTGCGGTTTGGCCAGCGTGGTTAACAGAAGCAATAGGTCGTAAAAAAATCTTTCTAAATGCCTTGTTCAACGGCGTTACACTTGGAGGATTGTACTTCCTTGTTGCTAGTGGTTTTACCCTAATTTTTGGTTTGATGCGTAACGTTAATATGGCGCATGGCTCCCTCTATTTATTGGGTGGCTACATTGGTTTTATCGTCGCTGACAGCACGGGTTATTGGCTTTTGGCTTTTCCAGTCGCCTTTGTGGTTGTTGGGGCATTTGGCGTATTACTTCAGGTAAACAAATAAAAAAAAATGGAAGGTCAAGACCTTCGCCAAACTCTTGTAACTATTGGTATTTCAATCGTTATGGCTGACCTCATGCTTTGGATTTGGGGTGGTGATTTTTTCAATATCTCTCCACCTGAATGGTTGAGTGGCCCATTGGAAACATTCTTTGTAACCGGTGTAAAACGATCTTCTGGAGATCTCATTTATCTAAAATATCCAATTGTTCGAATCGTGATTTTTGCGGCTTCCGTTGCGATAGGAGTTGGTATGTGGATGCTCCTAAATAAAACACGAATTGGTATGTTAATTCGTGCCGGAGTGGACGACCGCGATATGCTCTCAGCAACAGGCGCTCGCATTCAAATCGTGTTTATTGGGGTGTTCGCTTTTGGAGCCGGTTTAGCGGGTGTCGCAGGGGTCGTTGGCGGGACATTCCAATCGATAGCGCCCGGTGAGGATATCCGGTTCCTCTTGGCGTCGCTGGTGGTCGTGATCGTTGGCGGCATGGGATCGATTCCGGGCGCAGCCATTGGCGCGCTCTTAATTGGAATGGCTGAACAATTTGGGTCTGTTTACTTTCCCACCTACGCGGTTGTTTTGACTTTCCTCATAATGGTTTTGGTTCTCGCGTTCAGACCTCAGGGTCTGATGGGGAGGGCATAAGCGATGGCTGTTATCGAAAATCCCGAGGCGACAAACAAAACCGAGAGACAAGTTGGGTGGGCCGAGAAAGTTCCAGTTCAATACTGGGTTCTTGCAATCCTGCTGGCCATTGTTCCTGCGTTTACCAGCGAATTTACCCAGTACCAGATTTTTGGATGGTCATTCATTCTGGGAATGATTGCTCTAAGTCTAATGTTCTTGGCAGGCTATGGCGGGATGGTAAGCATTGTCCAAATGACGATTGCTGCGATCGCTGGATACATGGTTGCAATTTTCGGAGACAGCGCAATAACAGAAATCAGCCAAGGTTGGCCTTGGTATGTGGCGATACCAGTTGCCCTAGCGACCGCAATGATTTTTGGCGCAGCTGTTGGTTGGCTTTCTGTTCGAACGGAAGGCATTTACACCATTATGATTACTCTGGCGATTGCCTCAGCGTTTTTCTATTTTGCCCGGCAAAACTATACAGTTTTCAATGGCTTTTCTGGCTTTAACGGTGTGCTACCGCCCAAGTTATTTGGCGTAGACTGGCGTGGGGGCAGTGCCTTCTACTATCTCACCCTATTCTGGGCCATTGTGTCTTACTTGGCGGTTCTTTACCTTTCTCGCACGCCGTTTGGTCTAGCTTTGCAAGGGGTGCGAGATAATCCTCGGCGAATGGCAGCTCTTGGGTTCAATGTAAACGCACACCGCGTGGCGGCCTATGCATTTGCTTCGTTAATAGCTGGAATTGGTGGTATTTTACTGACTTGGCAGTCCGCCCAAATTTCACCGGGCACCGCTGGTATTGGTCCGGTAATTGATATTCTGATCATTGCGGTTATCGGAGGGATGAGGCACCCCATTGGACCTTTTATTGGTGCATTTATCTACGTGCTTCTGAAGACCTTTTCGATTGATATCCTAGTGTCTTTGGGCCTTGGTGGCGAACGCTTCCAACTACTTATTGGAATTAGTTTTTTGGTTATCGTGTTCTGGTCACCAGATGGCATTTTGGGTCTTTGGGATCGTTGGAAAGAAAACCGGAACAAAGATCCACTTCTCGATGAGACGGAGCAGAATTTATGAACGCTCCCACATCAGTCTCAGAACGCTTAAGCGCAACAGGAACTGCGAATGCATTGGAATTGCGCGGTGTCTCGAAGCTTTTTGGCGCACTTGCGGCTCTTTCCGATATCAATATCACTGTTCGGCCTGGAGAACGACGCGCAGTATTGGGTTCCAACGGCGCAGGTAAAACAACACTCTTTAACTGTATCACTGGTGATTTCTTACCGACCAGCGGCTCAATTCGTTTCTTCGGAGAAGATGTCTCCGAATTTCCGGCCCATGAACGCATCCGTCGTGGTTTAAGACGTACCTACCAGATTTCACTCTTGTTCTCCGGTTTAACTGTCTTAGACAACGTATATCTTGCTTGTTGCGGAGTTTCACGGGGGCGCTTTTCATTTTTGCGCCCAAGACGCAACGACTCGCTGATGGCAAGTGCGGAAGATTTGGTCCGAGTTGTTCACTTGGAAGATGACAAAGACACACCAGTGTCAGTCCTGTCCTATGGGCAGCAACGTCAGTTAGAAATCGCCATGGCGCTTTCTGGTGCGCCACGATTTATTCTCTTCGATGAGCCTGCTGCTGGTTTATCACCAACCGAGCGCACAGAGCTTGTGGCAATCCTAACCGGCCTGCCGTCTCACATGGGTTACATCATTATCGAACATGATATGGACGTTGCGCTGCGCGTGGCTGAGTCCGTGACGATGATGCACAACGGCCGCATTTTCAAAGAAGGAAAACCTGCAGAGATTGAAGAAGACCCGGAAGTTCAAGCGCTTTATCTTGGGGGCGGCGATGACTGATCGGTCAGGTCCAATTCTTCAAGTAAAAGATCTGAACGTTTTTTACGGTCAGTCTCATGCTTTGCAGGGTGTGGACCTTACACTTGGCAGAGGCGTTCTTTCGGTAGTTGGCCGAAACGGAATGGGCAAAACAACCCTTTGCAAGACTATAATGGGCCTAGAACCAATGGCCGCAGGCTCTATCAGCTTCAACGGACAGTCTTTGGCCGGACTAGCGCCAGCGCAAATTGCGAGACTTGGGATTGGCTATGTACCGCAGGGACGCCGTCTTTGGAGATCATTGTCAGTAGACGAACATTTAAAGCTGGTTGCCCAAAAAGGTGGAGCCTGGTCCGTAGAGCGCATATATTCAACATTCCCAAGACTGGCAGAACGTAAGGGCAATGGGGGCGGGCAACTTTCTGGCGGTGAGCAGCAAATGTTGGCCATTGGGCGGGCACTGCTGCTCAATCCCAAATTGCTTGTAATGGACGAGCCAACCGAGGGGTTGGCACCGGTTATCGTCAACCAAGTAGCTGAAATGCTTATACAACTTGGCAAAGAAGGCGATGTAGATGTTCTGGTTATTGAGCAAAACATTGGGGTAGCCTGCTCGGTATCAGACCAAGTTGCCATAATGGTCAACGGCAAAATTAACCGCGTAATGGACTCCGGACTTTTGGCCGGTGATCGTGAATTGCAACAAGCGCTTCTTGGTGTTGGGCGTCACGCACATGATGAAACACCAGAGTTGACGGAGTCCTTCTCAGCGACGACAGAATCTAAGTCCCCTGAGGGACCAACAAAAATATATGTATCTAACCCCAATCCACC
>JBGCFS010000147.1:0-8165 GCA_045107035.1 Hyphomicrobiales bacterium | reverse complement strand
GAGAACATCAATGGCGAGAAACCTCACTCTTATGTGACAGAGTATATCTAGGCTTATCACTAAATGGCGTTGATATAATGTTAATTTTCGTTGAGAACTGACCCGGTATTTTCACCGAGATTTGACCCACCCTAGTTTATTTATCATCGTTTATGTTTTGGTCAATGCTGGCGTTTCCTTTCGTGTTTTCTTTGCGGCCTCAGAGCTTGCTTTAAAGCGATAGCTATCGTTGCCAGTTTCCAGGATGTGGCAGCGATGTGTGAGGCGATCCAAAAGCGCTGTGGTCATCTTTGCATCCCCAAAGACCTGGGCCCATTCGGAGAAGCTGAGGTTGCTTGTTATGATGACGCTAGTCCGCTCGTAGAGTTTGCTGAGCAGATGGAACAGCAATGCCCCACCTGACGGGCTGAACGGGAGGTAGCCAAGCTCGTCCAAAATCACGAGGTCGATTTTGGTCATCATCTCGGCCATCTTTCCGGTCTTGCCGAGTGCCTTTTCCTGCTCCAACGCATTGACCAGTTCGACAGTCGAGTAGAAGCGAACCTTACGTCGATGATGTTCAATGGCCTGAACGCCGATGGCCGTTGCAACATGGCTTTTGCCTGTTCCGGGGCCGCCGATAAGCACGACGTTCTCAGCATTCTCCATAAAATCGCCTCGGTGCAGCTGCCGGACATTGGCCTCATTGATGTCGCTGGATTTGAAGTCAAAGCCAGCGAGGTCCTTATACGATGGGAACCGCGCGACCTTTGTTTGGTATGCGATTGATCGCACCTCCCGTTCAGCAATCTCCGCTTTGAGCAACTGGGATAACATCGGCGTCGCGGCGTCAAAAGCTGGCCCACCTTGAGCAACTAGATCTTCCACCGCGTTTGCCATGCCGTAAAGTTTGAGGCTGCGCAACATGATCACGATTGAGGCTCCTGCAGGGTCATGACGCATGACGCTTCTCCCCAGCCTGCCTCAGATCATCATAGCGGCCCACGTTTGCCTTTGGCGCTGTTTCCAATGCCAATGCATCGGGTGGGTCGACCTCTGGAAGATCAGTATGCTTCCCGTCGATCAACCGGTACAACAAGTTCAAGATATGGGTCTTGGTGGGTACGCCAGCCTCCAACGCTAATTCTACGGCGTACAGAACGGCATTCTCATCGTGGTGCAGAACCAATGACAGGATATCGACCATCTCACGGTCCCCGCCTTCTCTGCGCAGCATATGACCTTGTAGGCTGCGGAAGGCATCTGGCATCTCTGTGAATGGTGCGCCGTTGCGCAGCGCTCCAGGTTTACGTTGGATTACAGCGAGGTAATGACGCCAGTCATATATGACTTTGGCTGGCTTGCGGTGTGATCGATCTATGATGCGTCCGTGGGAACAAACCGTTTGACCTTCTGCCACTATGACCAGTCGTTCTGGATAGACGTGAAGGCTGATGCGTTGATTGGCAAAACTGGCAGGCACGCTGTAGCGATTGCGTTCGAAGGTGATCAAACATGTTGGCGACACACGCTTACTGTGCTCCACAAAACCGTCGAATGCGGGTGGCAATGCCATCAACATGGGTTTCTCTGCTTCCCAAGCATCGGCAATGGTCCCGGGGAGGTCTCGGTGCTGTGTCTCTGACCAAAGGGCGATACAGCGATCTTCCAGCCATTGGTTCAGTTCACCCAGATCCTTGAAGACCGGCATGAGCTGCCACATACGGCTGCGGGCATCCCGAACATTCTTCTCGACTTGGCCTTTCTCCCAGCCCGCTGCTGGATTGCAGAATTCCGGTTCAAAAACATAGTGGCTGGCCATCGCCTTGAACCGTGCGTTGATGTCGCGCTGTTTACCACGGCCAACGCGATCAACAGCAGTCTTCATATTATCGTAGATCCCGCGCCCTGGTATACCGCCGAGCACGCGGAACGCATGCCAATGGGCATCGAACAACATCTCGTGCGTTTGCAATGGATATGCACGCACCAAGAATACCCGGCTGTGTGAGAGCTTAGTATGTGCCACCTGCAGCTTAACGCGTTCGCCACTGATAGTGGCCCAGTCTTCGCTCCAGTCAAACTGGAACGCTTCGCCGGGCTGGAATACCAAAGGCACAAACGTGCCACGCCCCGTCGTCTGCTCAGCACGATGCCGATCCGCACGCCATGTACGGGCAAAAGCAGCTACGCGGGCGTAAGAACCCTCATAACCCAACCTCACCAAATCAGAATGCATCTGCTTCACAGTGCGCCGCTCTTTGCGCGACCTGCGTGTCTGAGCCAGCAGCCAAGCGGACAAGCGATTTGCGTATGGATCTAGCTTGCTTGGCCGTTTGGGCGTCTTGAACTTCGGCTCAACTCCACCCTCTCGCAGATACTTCTTGATGGTGTTACGAGATAAACCCGTCCGGCGAGCTATCTCACGAATTGGCATCTCTTCACGCAATGCCCAACGTCGTATTATACTTAAAAATCCCATGTCGATCACTCCATATCTCCCCGAACAAAATCGTCAGGGTAGTGTCTTTACATGGGTCAATTCTCAGTGAAAATTATGGGGCCTACCGGGTCAGTTCTCAGTGAAAATTAACAGACCTCAAGTGACCAATCGGTATTTTCAAGTCTGTAAATGCTAAGTTCTACAGTGATACCATCTTTGGTGATGTGACTGGATAATGCTGACTCTATGAGTTTGGGTTCTGGTTCGTTCATAATGGTTCTCAAATTCTGTTGGCTGCCGCGTTCCATCAATGATCATTCCCCAATATTACAAAAACAACCATTTTTGCAATAATTCATTCTCAGAATTTTTGCTTCGAAATGTAACACTTCTCTAGTCAACTGTTACATTAGATTTACCGCGGCTGCTATTTCCGTTTTGGGCCAAAAGTGGACGTATCAAGACCCCGAGCTTTTGGTCCGATTTGTGCCATGAGGAGACAATCCGATTCGTATACGCTGCTTCAAAAGTTACACCTAATATCAGTGCAACATTTTGAAAGTTTCATCACAATGGGGCAAGCTTAGGAGAACACTTGGGCACTTCGAATTGATTTGAAGTATCCGCCAAGAAGATACCTTGCTCATAGATATAAAAGAGCAAATAGCATCTTAGACTAAAGTGATTGATCAGCTTTTTACCCTACTGTAAAGGTATGTTAAGTCTAACAGATCCGCCGTAACTTGTGTAGGCGTTGGAGCCCAATCCGCCGATATGGCCACTGGCAGAAATATTCGCACCATTATCCAATTGGCTCACAAAGCCAAATTCCATACTTGCAGAAGAATTATTCCCCAAATTAGGAGCGCCTGTCGCTGTAGCATCTTGCGATGAAAAATTATGGTCAAAATTGACTGCGGCCCATGGGGCTATTTGTCCACTGTCAGATTGAATTGGATTAAACACAAGCTTTGGCCCAATCGAGAAACGACCGCTGGTGACCGTATTTGCCGCGACGTTATTTGCTGCACTATCAATATAGGCTTTTTGCCTTTCATTTGAATATGTAATCGAAGCTGTTGGTTGAAGCGTAAAGTTGGTATACGTCAGCGAACCATAAGTTTTAAAGCCGAATGTGTAGCGATCAGCTTTGAATGATCCAGTTGTTGTTCCATTCACAACATCATAATCAGATCGAGTGAACGTAGCGAAAGCTGATGATGTCAATCCACCGGTTTGTGCACCACTATAGACACCAAATTTATAGGCATTAGATTTTATCGATCCATTTGTGCCGCTTAGAAGTGTATCGATATCTGATTTTGAGAATCCGGTCAAAATACCAATCAGAACACTCTCATTTAATTTGTAGTCAAACCCGGCACTTAAGTTGGCGACGTAGCCATCAAGTGTATCGTCTTTCCCATCATAGTTATCCCAATCACCGGAAATCCATAGATTCCATGGTTCAGAAGTTGAACCATTATAGCCAAATCCATCTTCGGAATCGTTGTCACTTGCACTTCCCGGAAGTGCTCTGGTCGACAATGAGAAGCTATTTGCAGCGATGTATGCCGCGCCACTTGAGCTATCCGGCTGGAACGCGCCAGAAACAGCATTATTGACTGAGTTGTTTGTTGCATTATCACTAGAGTTAATAATAACAGGTGTAAGGCTTTGAGAAGATGTACTTGATGCAGTGGGGGCAACAGAACATGTCACAGATGCACTCACACCACTAAAATCGGTTATACGATCATAGTCGACTTGGCCGGAAACGTTAAATACAACTGCAACACCGCTCGCTGCAGTGCCTGTTGCAGCGCCGCTGTAATCATTTGTGCCGCCATCTGACCTTGTAAATGTGACTTGCTCACCAGAAACTACTGTAACCTGAAATTCAAAACTATCGTTAACAGTTGCTGCTGCACCGCCACGACTCGGGTCAATCGCAGCACAGGTCGCTGAAGTGCTACTTGTGGCATGTGCGTGTTCGACAGAAGCGATGGTTGCTGCAAGACTGAGTGTTGATAGGCACAAAACTGCGCTAGTGAATGACTTAAAATTCATATATGCCCCCAAAATGTCGAATATTTTTATGAAGGCATTTCTTTGTTACTGCCTATGTTATTCGATAGCATTCGCAAAAATTACTGGTTATTATTAGGGTGATTAATAGATGGTTAACGAATTAATTCAAGGTAAAAATGAGTTCATAGTTAACTTTTTAGGCTGCTATCTATATCACTTAACAATGTTTTTGCTGGATTATTCAAAATGAAACGACGTAATTTCTTGGCAGGCGCGGTTGGAGCGATCACGTCTCTCCCCGCTGCTGCGCGCATACCAACTCAAATGGGAATTGGTGAATATCAATCAGATTTTACAATTATCACCAAAGATGATCCATTTGCAGACTATTATTCCGATGCATTTAAAGCAGATTTGCTGCGGATACCAGAAAAGCGGCTTATGTGCAGATCTGCAAGGGCGGTGGCAGAGCAGGTCAAGCTATTGCATCAATCCGGCGATGATTTTGCTATTCGCTCAACAGGGCACTGTTTTGCCGGTTTTTCGCAGCACGAAAAACTGGTGCTCGATACAAGTTACCTGAGTTCATTCCGTTGGATTAAAGAAAGAGGCACATTTGAAGTGGGCGCTGCAACGTGGCTACTGCCGATGTATAGAAAGCTCGCTGAAACATCACATGTTTTGCCGGGTGGGACTTATTTTTCTGTTGGTACGGGCGGGGCGACCTTGGGCGGCGGTATTGGTTATCTTTCACGCCAGTTTGGCCTTTTGAGCGATCATGTTCATTCATTTAAAATGGTGACTGCTAAGGGCGAAATAGTCACCGCAAGCCTCGATGAAAATCCAGACCTGTTTTGGGCATTGCGCGGCTGCGGCGGTGGTAGTTTGGGTGTCATAACTTCGTTAGAATTTACACCTATCAAGCTAGAGCAATCAACGTCAATTAACTGGGTGGGCACCTATCATTTCAAAGATGCTGCAAAATTGGTCCATGCTTGGCAAAGATGGACCGAGGCAGCTGGAAAGAATGTTACCACGCATGTAAGGCTGCAGCGTTACCGCCAAAATGATGTGCTTATTCACATAAAAGGTTGGAGCTTGGCTGACCGACTAACAACAAAAGACTTTTTGCAGCAACTGTTGGGTCCCAAACAAACAATATTAGATACAAATGTGCGATCAGGTCCCCCACGCGTTGTCTTAGATCATTTGATAGACTGGCATTATTTTCTAACGCCTGAAAATGTTCATGTGGATTCTGATTTTGCAGGGAGGCTTTACACTGAAGAAGAAATGGATGAGGCTATAATCTCTCTTATGCGTGAGCCTATCGCGTCTATGTCTGTTTATCTTGAAGCCTTGGGAGGGAAAATAAAAGATGGAACAATCAGGGATGGTTGTTACCCTCATAGAGATGCAGAATATCTCATTTATTACATTAGCCCAATCCCAACTCCAGACCGAAGCGATGAACGGCTACAAAACTTGCAAAACGTCAAAGCTGGTTTTTCAAGCGCTGTGAATGGGAATACATATGTCAATTACCCTAATCCAAATTTGGAGAATTGGCAGTATCGTTATTGGGGAGAAAATTTGGGCAGACTAAGAGAAATTAAAAGACACTGGGACCCAGATAATTTCTTCAATCATCCACAAAGTATAACTTTGTAGTGGTGTAACGGGAAAAGATGGCCGGCATGTCTACTCTGGGCCAAATTTTACCAATTTCATCGTTTTACTTTGTGTCTGCTTTCTCAAATGCAGCAGAATAAACTAGTAAACAAGATTGACGGTATGCGCATTCCGGGGCCATGCGCCCATTGAATCCGATTTAATGCGCCCGGTGATTCCGGGGTATGCGCCCACCTGTTGAAGTGCCGCTTTGAGGTAATCTGTAACGAGCTATTCTGCTGTTCTTTTTGAACTGGAGATTAGCCTTATGAAGAGATTACCGATGCGGAAGATACGAGAAGCTTTACGGCTGTCAGCACAGGGATTGTCCACACGAGAGATGTCGTCAAGCTTGGCGATTGGTCGCACGACGTTGCGTAGTTATTTACGGCGTGCGCGTGGGGTCGGTTTAAGTTGGCCTCTGCCTGATGATCTGTCTGATGCCGCTTTGGAACAACTTTTATTTCCACGCACGATAGGCGATGTGCGGGGTTCTTTCCCACAACCTGATTGGTCTTATGTTCATGCTGAGCTGCGCCGCAAAGGAGTGACGCTTGCTCTTTTGTGGGAGGAGTATCGTGGAGTTCATCCCGATGGTTATGGGTATAGCCGGTATTGCGAGCTTTACACTCGTTGGGAAGGCAAGCTGTCGCCAGTCATGCGCCAACGTCATCCCGCAGGTGAACACTTATTTGTGGACTATGCAGGGCAAACGCTTGATGTGGTTTGCTCCAAGACAGGTGAGATACGCACGGTTCAACTGTTTGTCGCGACTTCAGGTGCTTCCAATTACACCTACGTTGAGGCCAGTTGGACGCAGAGTTTAGCAGACTGGATATCGTCACATGTACGGGCATTTGAGTTTTTCGGCGGAGTGTCAGTTCAAGTGGTATGTGACAATCTCAAAGCTGGTGTCACGAAGGCCTGTTTTTACGATCCAGCGATTAATCGTACCTATGGTGATATGGCCAGTCACTATGATACCGCCATTGTTCCAGCACGGCCTAGAAAGCCTAAAGATAAAGCCAAAGTTGAAGGGGCTGTTTTAATTGCCGAACGCTGGATATTGGCGCGATTGCGCAATCAGCGCTTCTTTGGTCTGGATGAAGTGAACGCTGCCATCCGTCCATTGCTAGATCAACTCAATTGCAAAATGAGCCGTCATCTTGGGGCAAGTCGTCGCGATTTATTTGAACGATTGGATAAACCAGCCCTTAAACCACTGCCTGTTGCACCATATGTTTTTGCCGAATGGAAGCAATGCCGGGCAGGATTAGATTATCACGTTGATGTGGACCGCCATTATTATTCTGTGCCACACCAACTATTAAAACAAAAACTATGGGTGCGAACTACAGCCCGTACGGTCGAGATATTCCATAAAGGTCAAAGAGTTGCATCCCACGCACGAACTTCTGGCAATCGTCAGCATTCCACCATTCGCGATCATATGCCCGCCCATCATCGCTTCAGGGAAGACTGGACACCTGAGCGTATCCGAAGACAGGCAGCAAGAATTGGCCCGAATGTCGAAGCATTTGTTGAAGTTGTCATGCGCCAGCGCAAACATCCCGAGCAAGGATACCGCACCTGTTTAGGTACTCTCAGATTGGCCAAAACCTTTGGCAAAACGCGCCTTGATTCTGGTTGCGAACGGGCTCTTGAGATCAATGCCCATTCCTATTCATCACTACATTCCATTCTCAAGAATGGTCTGGATCGTCAGCGCCGCGAACCCACCACGGACGGCCCGGCGATCACACATCCCAATATCCGTGGTGCAGGATACTTCCATTGAAGAGGATAAAACATGCTTGATCACCCAACACTGGATCAACTTAAAACACTCAAACTCGACGGTATGGCACAGGCCTTTACCGAGATGCAGAACCAATACGGTACAGCGTCTCTAAGTCATGCCGAATGGCTGGGGCTGCTTATCGACAGGGAGTCTGCCAGCCGTGAGACTAAACGTTTTGAAAGTCGCATGCGCACGGCAAAGCTACGTCACGGCTCAGCATCCCCAGAAGATGTGGATTAC
>JBGCFS010000146.1:0-4581 GCA_045107035.1 Hyphomicrobiales bacterium | reverse complement strand
CGAAAGGGTGCTTTTCGAATCGTTTATCTATCGCTATCAGGGGCCTGTCGGAGGAGTGGCAGAGTGGTTGAATGCACCGGTCTTGAAAACCGACGTAGGTGAAAGTCTACCGTGGGTTCGAATCCCACCTCCTCCGCCAATACAGTATTTTATCGAATTTGAATGGGTCGCCTTGGGTGGCCTTTTTCTTTTGTTTTGTTGGTCTTTAAGGTCGCCTAGCTTTATCTTGAGTTTCTTTCGATGATGCCTATATTCGTTTCTTGAGTGGTAGGGAATGTGGTATTTTTGGAATGGCCCTGTCTGGCAAGCTGACGAAGAAACTGGTCGAGAACCTTGGCGCCGGGCGTCACGGGGATGGCAACGGGCTTTACTTGGTTGTCGATCCGTCTGGCGCACGACGGTGGATTGTGCGTGTTGTTGTCAAAGGACAGAAGAATAAAAAGGGCGCACCGTTGCGCACAGACTTTGGTTTGGGCGGCGCTGATATTGTCACGATCAACCAAGCGCGGGAGCGCGCGCTGGAATATCGGCGGATGGCCAAGCAGGGTTTGAACCCTCGCTTTAACGCGGCAAAAGAAATTCCGACGTTTGAAGAGGTGGCGCAGCAAGTCCATATCGAGCGGATGCCAACTTGGAAGAATGCCAAGCATGGGCAGCAATGGATTAACACGCTGCGCGACTATGCTTTCCCCAAAATTGGTCGGATGCCAGTTGATAGTATTGGCCAGCCCGAAGTGATGATGTGCTTGTCGCCAATTTGGACAGAGAAACACGAAACCGCACGCCGCTTGGCGCAACGGATCAAGATTGTGCTGGATGTGGCGAAGTCCAAGGGGATGCGATCAGGCGAGAACCCGATTACGGCGATCAAGGATGCGCAGGTTTTGCCCAAGGTCACAGCGAAGCCGAAGCACCACAAGGCAATGCGCTGGCAGGACGTGCCTGTCTTCTACTCGGATTTACAGAGCCGCAACGCGATGGCTGCGAAAGCACTGATGCTCACCTGTCTAACCGGAAGTCGCACAGGCGAGATTCTGGGGATGCGCTGGGAAGAGTTGGACTTGGAGGCGCGCGTCTGGACCTGTCCCGGTGAGCGGATGAAAACCGGGGTGGAACATCGGGTGCCGCTGACAGACGAAATGCTGGTCATTATTGAGCCGTTAGGAGCGATGGAATCTGAGTATGTGTTTGAGGGTCAGAAACGCCACAAGCCACTGTCCAATATGGCGATGCTGATGCTCTTGCGTAGAATGGGTGTAGAGGGCGTCACAGTGCACGGCTTCCGCTCGACGTTCCGGGATTGGGCGTCTGAAGTGGCGAATGCACCGCGTGAGGTGGCCGAAATGAGCTTGGCGCACCAAGTGGGGTCAGACGTTGAGCGGGCCTATGCGCGGTCTGACTTGTTGGAGAAACGGCGAGTTTTAATGGAGCGTTGGTCAACATTTGTTTGTGAAGGCTCAGCCAAAATCGTAAAGCTTGCATAAATGTTCAGTCCCCCTGATTTTCACCCTGCTGCTGCTCTTTGGATCGAGTTCCTTGAGCGACGCCTTGAAGCATCTTACGCAAACACAGCCTTGCACTACCGAAAACCCGATTTCGTTGCCGGTCTTGTTCGGGGATCGCCGCTAGATATTTGCGAGCACTACTTTCTTAAAACACTTGCAGAGGTTGGGTTTCATCTAGCGTCGCCCGATGGAGATGTCGTGAAGGTTCACGTGCTATTGAGAGACGAACACCCGAGCCTTCTATCTGTTCTAGGCCCTTATGACTCGGCTTCGCATGCCGCTTCGATGCGAGTGGAGGCCGAGCGCACTGGAGAAGGCCCAGCCGTTTTTCCATCGCTGTTTCAAGATTGGACGTTCGAAATGCAAGCGAATGATGCTTGGGCCAATGTTTATGAAGAGAAAAAGAAATTCAATCGAACGATTACTTCTTCACCATTCCAAGATTTGAAACATCATACGCTACCATACCATTTTAGACGGCATGCTTATACAATCTCACCGGAGATACCGACCTTTGCGTTGGACTCTGCTCGTTCGTCGGATGTTTCACCAATCTTGGAGAATTTCGCTGGCTGGGCTGTTTGCTTGCACAAAGAAACTTACCACGGAGCTTGGGGTGAGTACTTGCACGGCAAAAAAGAACTTTTTCCGGATGATGAAGATGCTTCTATTGCCTCACAAATTGGTCGCCCTCGACTTACAGCAGAACGTGCCGCGTTTGCGGCAATGGACTTTGACAAAGGTGACTTATCCTGGGAGCAGGTGGCGCGGAAAATTGAAAAGACCACCGGGCATAAACCAACTGCCAAGACACTTAGAAATTGGCGTGAAGAGCACCTAAGCGGAGATTCATAGAGTTGATATTCCCAAGAAAAAAATAAGGAGAAAGTGAGGAAATTCCTAAAGTTACTTTTTTCCCTTTCTCCCCGGTTTCGCATGTCCTGCAAGTGAACCAGATGGAGTGCCATTCGTAACAGCTACAGGCAATCCAATGGCAAACCTATTCGAGCAAAACCGAAACTACGTTCTGGGCGATCCAGAACTTGATTTGATTGGCGACCGCGACAAGCTAGCGCAATGGCGTCACAAAGGTATGGGGCCAGCGTTCTATCGCTTGGGCCGCAAGATCATCTATCGCGGTGCAGACCTCAACGCTTGGGCGGAAGCGCGCCGTGTTGAGGGCCGGTAGTGGCGCGGCGATTCAAAACACGCGGGATCAAAACCAACAAAGCCTACAGTGTGGACGAGTTGGCTGAAGTGACTGGTGTCTCCGTTACTGCCGTTCGCAATTGGTTGAATGATGGACTGCAGCGCGTTGATAGCAGTCGTCCAATACTCATTCTGGGATTTCACGCGCTGGAATTTCTCAACACCCGGCGTGCCAAGTCAAAACGGCCTCTGAAGGTGGGAGAATTCCTTTGCTTTCGTTGTAGCGCCGCCAGAACCGCGCTGGGTGACATGGCAGACTACGAGCCGTTGAACGCAACCAGCGGGCGTCTCAAAGCGCTGTGTTTGGTCTGTGAAGGTACAATCAATCTAAATATCCGTTCCTGCAATTTGCCTGAATTCCGCAGAGTATTGGATGTGCAAATCAGGGGCAGTTAGTGACCCTATAGGAACCCTTCAAAGCCCCCTCAAACTATCACTTCAGAAAGGCCTCATCGACATGCGTAAATTCAATGCAGACAACGAGCGTTTGAAGCGACGGTATGAGCAATACCTTCGCGAAGCCAAAGGGCAGGACGAAAAGTCCATCGACAAAGTGCGCGCCGCCTTAGTGAAGTTTGAAGAGTGCACGAAATTCAAACCGTTCAAAGCATTTCACATTGATCAGGCTCGCCAGTTCAAGACCGCCTTGAATAAATCAAAGACCGCAAATGGGAAGACATTAAGTCTTAGCACGGTTGATGCCACACTTCGTTTGGTCAAAGGGTTCTTTCATTGGCTAGCAGGCCAGCAAGGATTCAAGAAAGTCTTGAGTTACGCTGACGTGGAATATTTCAACAACAACCGCAATGATGCCCGCGCCGCCCACACTCAGCGCCCCGTTCGATACCCCTCTAAGCAAGCGGCACTCCACGCCTTTCAAGGGATGGCCGAGCAATCAGAGTTGGAGCGGCGCGACAAGGCAATTTTTGGGTTCGTTATGATAACAGGTGCGCGTGTTGGAGCAGTGTCTTCATTGCGTCTGAAACATATCAATCTGGTGGACGGATTCGTGTGTCAGGATGGGCGTGAGGTGCGAACCAAAGGCGGCAAGGATATTACGACGTGGTTTTTTCCAATGCATTTCGAATATTTGGCCTGCGTCACCTCGTGGGTGAACTATCTACGCTATGAAAAGATGTTCGGACCAGAAGATGCGCTGTTCCCAAAGCCTGAACGGCGTTTCGTGGATGGCAAGTTCGTGTTCGATAGTTTGTCGCGAGACATCTATGCCAACGGGTCCAAAGTGAACGAAGTGTTCCGCATGGCGTTCTCACAGGTTCAGATGCACCCTTATCACCCACATAGCGTGCGCAAGACACTGGGTCAGGAGCTGAGTGATCGCGAGTTGCCTTTGGCGACGCAAAAAGCGTGGTCGCAGAATTTGGGACACGAGAACTTCACCACTACCGTGTCTAGCTATTTGCCAGTTTCGATCCAGGAACAAGGTGCCTTGATCAAAGGATTGGATGAGACTTGACCATTTTTGGCCACTTGCCGTTAGCTATCATTAGATCGGAAGTGCGACTCATTTACAGAGTAATGGTTTCCCCCGAACGGTCCAAAACGGTCATTCGTTGCGATTGCGGCGAACTGCCGGAAAGAGCCCAGACTCACCGATGCTGCACGACGCACGAATGGCAGACTTCATTAGTCTGACAAACTCTGTTAGCCGAATAATAGCGTGTTGAAGTCTGGGAGTTCATTGTCGTGTTCGAAACTCTGCTAATTGTCTTAATGGGTGCTGCCGCAGCGCAGGCATCGCCTGGACCTAGTCTAGTGGCCGTCGCTACTGCCGCAATAAGCGGAGGTCGTCAGGCAGCATTCTGTGTCACTCTGGGAATTAGTTCAGGTATCCTATTTTGGGGTA
>JBGCFS010000145.1:0-4497 GCA_045107035.1 Hyphomicrobiales bacterium | reverse complement strand
GAGCGTCCCGTTTCTTTCTGGGAAGAAGTTGCTGCCAAAGAGTATGGTTTCTATGCGAATGTGAACCCTGAAGTGCCTCACAAGCGCTGGAGCCAGGCAACAGAAGAAGTGCTTGGTACTGGCGAGCGCGTTCCATCTGTTCTGTTTAACGGCTATGGCGAGCAAGTAGCTCACCTCTACAAGGATATTCCTGACGAGCAGCTATACTATTAAGTCCTATTCGAATTGATGTAAAAGCCGGGCCCTGCGAATGCAGGTTGCCCGGTTTTTAGTTTTTAACGTGTATTCATTTATCGAAAATAGAACAATCCAGATTTTGAATAAAATAAAACCGGGCGTTGCTAAAGCAAGGCCCGGTTTTCTAAAAGTCTGTTTCAGGGGGAGGAGTTGAAACAGATATTTTGGGGAAGTTACTTTAAGGAAGAGATCGAAGGGAGGAGGTCGATGTCTTCGTAACTTACAAACTTAATTTAGGATTAATTCAAAAATATACAAGTGCAACCTTAGCGATGCTGCTATGCAAAAATTGCATAGCTCCTTAAAACCGCCAGCGTTGCGCCTGATCCAACAGGAAGTCACGGAAGGCTTGAACCTTTGCAGACGAGCGCAATTCAGTTGGATAGGCGAAATAAGTTTCCAGCGAAGGCAACTCAACATCCGGGAGCAGCTCAACCAAGGTATGGTTCTCATCGAGCAAATAATCAGGGATCATCGCAATGCCTGCGCCGCTTTCCACAGCGCGCATAATGGCAACAACATTGTTCAAAGATAGAGCCGTTGTGCGCGGGTCTGAGTTTTTACGGCCAGCGGTTGCCAGCCAATTAATATCCTTTAAAAACCCTGGAACTGGCTCACCAAAAATGATCAATTGGTGATCATCAAGCTCTTCTACAGTTTTTGGAATGCCATGCTCTTTTACGTATTTGGGCGCAGCATAAATGTGGAAGTGCACGGTAAACAGCTTACGCTGAATGAGATCCGGTTCGGTGGGCCGATGCAGGCGAATGGCGACATCGGCCTCTCGCATATTAAGGTTTAGATCGCTGTCTTCCAAACGCAATTGAAGTTCTACATCCGGGTACAGCTCGACAAAGCGGCGCACCCGCGAGGCAAGCCAGGTTGAGCCCAGCCCAACGGTCGTCGTTACCGTTAGCCGGCCATTCGGCTTTTCCTTGCTGTCCTTCAAACGTGTTTGGACAGATTCCAGTTTCATCAACACATCGTGCGCTGTTCTGAAAAGCAGCTCACCTTGTTCAGTCAGGACCAGTCCGCGTGCGTGCCTATGGAACAGTGGTATACCCAGATCCTGTTCAAGCGAGCTTATCTGACGACTGGCAGCAGACTGGCTGAGATGCAGAGTTTCGCCTGCGTGGGTGAATGACCCAGCTTGCGCCACTGCGTGAAAAATTCTGAGCTTGTCCCAATCCATGGAGCTGCTGCTTTTCAGGTTCGCATTTCAATCGGGCCCATTGCCCAAACCAGTGCCTTATTCGGCTGCTTGCTTTGCCAGTGCAAGCTCCGCAATGTATTTTTCTGCCTCTAATGCGGCCATGCAGCCCATTCCGGCAGCTGTTACGGCCTGCCGATAGATATCGTCAGTCACGTCACCTGCTGCAAAAACGCCCGGTATATTTGTCTTGCTGCTATCAGGCTCCGTCCAGACATAGCCATTGTCCTTCATCTTAACCTGGGTGTTCACCAGTTCAGTTGAAGGGGCATGTCCTATCGCAATAAAAATTCCATCAACCGCAAAGTCTGTCACTGCATCGGTTTTCATATGCTTCAATTTGACGCCTTCGGCAGAAGGTGGGAAGCCTTCTTTACCGACGATTTCGTCTACATAAGAATCCCAGATCACATCTATGTTCGGGGCTGCGAAAAGACGTTTCTGCAGTATCTGCTCAGCGCGGAAATTATCGCGGCGATGCACGACAGTCACCTTCTTTGCGATGTTGGCGAGATAGAGCGCTTCTTCCACTGCTGTATTGCCGCCGCCAACCACAAGGACGTGTTTTTCCTTGTAGAAAAAGCCATCACATGTGGCACAGGCCGATACGCCAAAGCCCATGAATTTTTCTTCAGAAGGCAGGCCAAGCCATTTTGCTTGCGCGCCTGTTGCCAGCACCAGCGCATCGCAGGTGTAAAGCGTGCCGCTGTCGCTGGACAGCTCTATGGGGCGCTTTGCCAGATCCACCGATGTAATGTGGTCTGAAACGATTTTTGTGCCCACATGCTCAGCCTGAGCTTTCATTTGCTCCATCAACCAGGGACCCTGAATGGTATCGGCAAATCCGGGGTAATTTTCAACTTCTGTGGTGATCGTCAATTGTCCGCCGGGCTGAATGCCGGAAATGAGAACTGGCTCCAACATTGCACGCGCCGCATAAATGGCTGCTGTGTAACCGGCGGGGCCTGACCCGATAATGATGAGTTTTGAATGCTGGGTAGACATATTGGTTTCCATTTGTCGGTGCGATCAGGCTTGAATACGCGAATTCTTACGTCTGCTTGCGATCTAAAACCTGTTTGCGAATCTCTTTTATGATCATTGTTGATGAGTCTATGGGGTTCTGCGGCGTCAGTTCAAGCGCTTGCCCCTCGGTTTCTCCCAACGGTATCGCCAGTTTTTGTGCATAAAGCTCTTTTGTGAAGCGCTGTAGCTTCGGTGCCAGTTTTTGCGGGGTAAATACATAAACCGGCGCACCAACACACAGCGCTTCTCCTACCATATTGTGGCTATCTCCGGTAACAACAAGTGCGTTACTCGCAGCGAGAAACTCAATATATGGATTGGGTTCCGACGATTGCGGTGTCCAGACCAAGCTGGGCTTATCCGAAGTTATGTGGCTGAGTTGCTCCAACCAGTTATCCGGTGTGCGCCGGGATGTTGTGATCAGTACACTGCCAGCCTGCCGTGCCAAATTTGCAAGTTGGGACCTAAAGACCGCAATGTCGGTTTCTGTGTATTTTGTTTGTCCCGATGGCCCACCAAGCAAAACGGTTAATCTTGGTTCCGGCATTGCGAACAAATCCTTGTGGGGTATCGTTCTGCGTCTGTCGAGGTCTGTTTGTTCGATGTGATGTGGCCCGGTTTCCGACACCAGCACATTCTTTCCGCGAAGTTTATCATGAGTTGGAACCCAAATAATATCGGCTGAAGAAGCTCCAGTTCGTGGGTCTTTGATGAATACAGTGACGCAATTAGGGGCGAGGCGTTTTAGTTTCTTCAAATAGGGCACAGCGCGGCGGCCAGAGGCAATGGCTACATCAGGGAGTGGAGGCGATAGTGGGCTGTCGGGTTTGTTGCTTTTCTCGTCAGGGTCGATGGGCCCGTAGGGCATAAACCATTGCCATGGTGCGGACGGTTTAACCATGCGCTCTGAAATGTCGGCAGTCACGCCTTCTTTTGCCAATAAGGAAGCAAGCTTGTTGGCCACTCCTTTGCAGGGCAGCAAATCTCCTGCTTTGCCATCTGTAAGTACCCAAATGTGCATAATTGACCTTTTCGCCGCAGCGCGGGTTATTTTTCCAACATAACCCTTGTCGAATCTTTCAATTCAGGGCAGTGGAATGTTAGACAATGACTTGCTTCGTCAGGGGAACCCACTCATCGACGACAGCTCTTTTGTAACGATGAAATGGTGCGCATGAAAGACCGGCTGGACGATATTGACTGGAAAATCCTGCGCGAACTTCAGCACGACGGTCGCATGACAAATGTAGAGCTGGCAAAACGCGTTGGAATTTCAGCGCCTCCGTGCTTGCGCCGTGTTCGTACGTTGGAAGAAAATGGCGTTATCGCGGGATATAGAACCCTGCTGGATGAAGCCCAGCTTGGCTATCAACTAACAGCATTTGCCTTTGTCGGGCTGTCCAGCCAGGGCGAAGCAGAGTTGCAAGCTTTCCAGCGGGCGGTTTCTTCATGGGATATCGTGCGCGAATGCCACATGCTTTCTGGTGACGTGGATTTTATTTTGAAATGCGTCGCTGTCGATATGAATGCTTTCCAATCATTCATTGTGGAAGACCTGACAGCCGCACCAAATGTAGAGAGCGTGCGAACGTCACTGGCAATCGGCAAGGTTAAAGACGAACCAAATGTGCCATTTAGCTGATTGGCTTTGAATGCGAGGCATAGCCGCCACCGCATCCATTGATTGACAACTGTTTTTATGGCGTTGGCATGACCGCTTGGTCGTTGGGCACTTTGTATCCCCTTTGAACAGCTTCTCGCTCTGCTATGCGTTGGTACCATTTTTTTACAGCAGGGAAATTATTCAGATCGAGGTTTTGCCATTCGTAGCGTGAAACCCATGGCCAGATGGCTATATCTGCGATGCTGTATTCGCCGGCCAAGTAGTCTGTTTCAGACAGATGTTTGTCCAAAACGCCATAAAGCCTGTTCGTTTCAGTTTTGAAACGCTCTTCAGCGTATGGTGCTTTACCTGGTTCAAATTTCAAGAAGTGATGGGTTTGACCAAGGATCGGGCCAAATCC
>JBGCFS010000144.1:0-46361 GCA_045107035.1 Hyphomicrobiales bacterium | reverse complement strand
GCCCTGCCAACATCTTGGGTAAAGGCAAAATCATCATCCCAGTTTCCTGAATTCAAATAGTCATAAAAAATGCCACCAACACCACGCAATTCTTTACGGTGAGGTAGATAAAAATACTCGTCGCACCACTCTTTATATCGCGGGTAATCCGCAACATCATGCGCATCGCAAGGTGCTTGCATAGCTGCATGAAAGGCCTGTGTATCCACGTCACCCTGAGTACGCCTTGCATCAAGAACCGGCGTTAGGTCGGCCCCGCCACCAAACCATTGTTTTGATGTAACAACCATGCGTGTGTTCATATGAACAGCAGGCACATTGGGGTTTTGTGGATGTGCAATAAGCGAAATGCCACTTGCCCAAAATTGAGGATCCTCATTTGCGCCAGGAATTTGCCCACGAAACTCAGGTGCAAACTCACCGTGGACAGAGGAGATATGAACGCCAACTTTTTCAAATACGCGGCCAGACATCAGTGACATTTCGCCGCCACCGCCCTTTGCACCGCTGTGATCCGTTCGCTCCCATGGTGTGCGAACGAACCGACCAGCGGGCTGGTCGGAAAGCGGTCCCGTTATCTGGTCTTCGATGGTCTCAAACGACGCGCAAATTTCATCACGAAGTTGGCGAAACCATGCAGCAGCTTTTGCCTTTTTCTCTTCAATTTTATCAGGGATCGGGCCTGGCGTTGGCTTAGGTCTTGTCGAAGTCGGGTTCGTCACTGCTACATCCAATTAGTTGAGCGTACATGGCCACTCTGTAGCTTAAATTTCAAACAATGTAATCACTCAAGCAACACTTACAGCTGCACCTGCCTCAGCGCTTCACCAAGAACCATGGCGCCAGAGATTGCCACATTCAGCGAACGGGCTTCTGGCTGCATAGGTATCAAAATGCGGGCATCTGCCGCCGAATGAACGTCTTCAGGCACCCCAACTGACTCGCGGCCCAACATCAGCACATCATTTTCTTGAAACGTAAATGTCGTGTAGGGCTGTGCAGCCTTGGTTGAAAGCAAAATAATTCGTCGCTTTTCCGTCCTGCAATTGGTCAAAAAAGCCTGCCAATCTGCATGCTGTATAAGCGCTGCTTTATCCAGATAATCCATACCGGCACGGCGGAAGTTTTTATCGCTCAATGCAAATCCCGCAGGCAAAATTACATGCACCGGAACATTCAGACATGCTCCTGTTCGAAGCAATGTCGCTGTGTTTTGTGGAATGTCGGGCTGGTAAAGTGCGAGCGATAGCGCCATTTAGAAAAGACACCTATTTTTATTGCGAAAAACATTTGAGAAAATGTCGGAGAGTCACGCCGCATGTTAAAGCACATCTTGCGCCCATTTGAACGCATTATAGATCCACTGGCTCCCTCCCCTTCGAAAGACCTACCGCAAAGCGGCGTTTTGGCATTTATTTGGTATTTTGCCAGGCAGGCAAAGTGGCCATTTTTCTTGTTCCTTCTCGCTGGCATTCTTGTCGGTGGCATTGAGGTCGTTCTGTTTCAGTTCATCGGACAGATCATCGATCTTCTAAACTCTCCAGCGACCCAAGCAACTCGTTCCAATCTTTTTGCAGACCATGGCGGCACCTTTTTGATAATGGCTGCGACTATTGTTATCGGTCGTTTTGCAATATTGATGCTGGCCGCCATTTTAGAACAACAGGTCATTGTTCCCGGCTTCTTTAACTTGGTGCGTTGGCAGGCTCATCGTTCTGTAATCAAGCAGTCATTGAGCTATTTCCAAAATGATTTTGCCGGACGAATTGCGACAAAAGTCCTTCAATCCGGCCAGGCCGTTGGTGATTTTCTCATTAACATCATGCAGGGCATTTGGTTCTTTCTCATCATTGGCATCTCAACCATAGGTGTGTTTTCAGGCCTGGACTGGCGCCTCGCGACTCTCGTGTTCACATGGTTTGCTTGCTATTTTGCAATGGCAGCATGGCTTGTTCCCTCTATCCGCCACGCCGCCAAAAAATCAACAGATATGCGATCCGTTTTCAATGGACGAATTGTTGATGCTTACTCCAACATTTACACAATCAAACTATTCGATACCCGTGGTCAGGAAGACAAGTTTGCAGAAGAAGGCCTCGTCTGGATGCTTGAGAGCGTTCGGGCCCTTACACGCGCCATTACCCGGGTGCGATTCTGTCTTGCATTGCTGAACGGCATATTCATGGCCTCTGCCGGATATCTGTGTTTGATCATGTGGCAGGTCGATAGCATTACCGCTGGCGGTATCGCGGTCGCGCTTGGTTTGGTCATGAGGCTCAACACCATGTCAGGCTGGATGATGTTCCAGATATCAGGATTGTTTCGTGATCTTGGAACTATACAGGATTCAATGGAAACAGTGTCCCAGACGCCAGACCTATTAAACGCGCCAAATGCGCAAACATTGCCAAAGGTCAAAGGTGCCGTTGCTTTTGATCACATCGGCTTTCATTACGGAAAACTTGGTGACGAAGGCGTGCCAGCCAAAGGCGTTTTGCACGATGTGACACTTAACATTGCTCCCGGCGAAAAAATTGGTCTTGTGGGCCGCTCGGGTGCTGGAAAATCAACGTTGGTCAATCTGTTATTGCGCTTATACGACGTGGAAAGTGGGGGCATTTCTATTGATGGGCACAACATTGCCGACGTCACCCAAAACTCTCTTCGCGGTCAAATTTCAATGGTGACGCAAGATACGTCGCTTCTGCATCGCTCGGTGCGCGACAACATTCTCTACGGCCGCCCTGATGCCAGCGAAAAAGATATGATACTTGCGGCCCAGCAAGCAGAGGCACTGGATTTCATTGCAGATTTGCAAGACCCCAAAGGGCGCCGGGGTTTTGATGCCCATGTCGGCGAGCGCGGTGTGAAACTTTCTGGTGGTCAACGCCAACGTATCGCGATTGCTCGGGTTCTATTGAAAGATGCCCCAATCCTTATACTGGATGAGGCAACGTCTGCACTTGACTCAGAAGTTGAAGCCGCCATTCAGGAACAGCTCTTCAATCTGATGCAGGGTAAAACCGTGATTGCAATAGCTCACCGCCTTTCCACCATCGCAACAATGGACCGACTGGTTGTCATGGATGGCGGGCGTATTATTGAAAGCGGCAAGCATGAACAGTTAATTGCCGACGAAGGCCTATATGCGAGTTTGTGGCAACGCCAATCCGGTGGGTTCCTGGGCGGTATCGCCTCGGCCGAAACAACGGCTTAAGGATGAATCAACCTTTGACGAATTGAGGGGCACTGTGTGTAGCGCTGATCACGACCTTACCAAGAGGTTTTTCAACCATCTGATAGAACATGATACCGGCAATTGTTGACATCAAAAGGGTGACGACAAGCAATACATCAGCATTAATGCTAGCCTCCAAGCCAAGCAAAGCAAAGGCCTTGTAGAATACTGTTAGTGCGATGAAGTGCACGAGATAAATGCTGTAAGAAGCGTTGCCAAGCAGCATGACAAACCGGTTTTTTATTTGTGGCAAATAAAGTGCTGACAGAACAATCAGTGCACTTGGAATTCCCCAAACAAGAACCCTCACTTGCTCAGCGTTTTCGTTAAATGGAATACTGGCGAACAAGAGCGCCATACCGACGATAGCCATCAGGAGCGGATATTTGATTTTCCGTCCGCTGACAAAGAACTTGGCCAAAAGCATTCCAAGAATAAATTCCAGGACAATCCAATCCACCAAACCTGAGATAGCCAGAGCCCCTAAGACCACACTTGGCAGCAGTATCGTCACTAAACCATTCCGAAAAACGAGCGCCATAGCAAACAGGGCGTAAAAAAGCATTTCATACTCAAGCGTCCAACCTGCTTCCAAAATCGGTTCCAGATCGGCTGTCGCGCCAGCAAAGAAGAATAAAGAGGATGTGAGATGAGCTGCATCAATGTCCAAACTGCGGAAAGCAAATGGCATTACAATTGAAGCGATTGCAAGAGAAATGGTGATAAACCAATAGATAGGCACAATCCGCAAGAAGCGGGCACCCAAAAAGCCCAACGGGGATTTTGGCCTAATGGTTTGGATGTAAACCATGACGAAACCAGAGATTACGAAAAACAAATCAACACCGCTGTTGCCCCATTTTCCGAAGAATCCCAAAATGTTTGATGGTTGTCCGTAAGAACCGGCTATCTCTAGTCCATGCAGCAGGACAACACTGAGAGCTGCAAAAGCGCGAAGCGCCTGTAGGTTTTCGAATTTCTCGTTCCGGTGTGGATTAGATACCACCATTTCTCATGCGCCTAACACAGACTCTAGAGTTAAAGCTTTGTTAGGAAATAGATAATTGGTCTCACTTGCGATGAACAGCCTAAAGCTATTTTAACCTTAACAAGGAGGCTTCTGGTTAGTTTCAATTGAACCAATTTTATTAGAATTTATTTAAAATCTAAACACCGGGAAAAGCCATACAGATCAAAAGATTATGGGAAGCCCAAAAGAAAAGCAGCTAATGACAGACCTGTTTCTGTAAACTTACACAAGTCAAAATATTGGTTTTCACATGCCAATAGGTTTAGTATTCGTCCTCTGTTGGCAAATAAAACACGAGAGCAGAGCACTTCGCAAAATGAAAATTTCAAAACTTCATTGGAGTTTGACGGAGTTGGAATTTGAGGTGCAAGGGCCAGTAAAAACTGGCTTCAAATACGGTCGATCACAGTATTTTCAGCTCTTCTAGATGCTTGCGTAACCCAACCGCATCAACGAAATGAATAGCTTGCCAACCAGCAGCGCGCGCGCCTTCAACATTTTTCGGGCTGTCATCTATGAACAGGCACTCTTCAGGCCGCAAATTATTGCGTGCTGTCAGCACTTCATATATTCGCAAATCTGGTTTTATCAGCTTTTCATCACCTGAAACCACGACGTCCTCAAATGCATCGTTCAATTCGGGATGCACATCCTTTGCCAGTGGCCAAGTTTCTGCGCCCCAATTGGTCAACCCGAACAACCTTTGTCCAGATGCTTTCAGATCAGCTAATACTTCCCAGCTTCCTGACACTTTTTGCCGGATCGTATCGGGAAAACGATCAAAGTACTGGTCCAGCAATGCCTCATGCTCGGGCCATTTCGCTCTGATCACCTTAATCGCTTCCAAGCGCGACCGCCCACGATCCAACTCTGTGTTCCATTCGTAAAAGGCGACTTTTGCCAAAAACTGGTCAATCGCGGCATCATCTTGAAAATCGTTGCGGAAGGCGGCGCGCTCATCCCATGAAATCAATACGTTGCCGATGTCAAAAACAATATTTCTCACTAAAATGTTCCTTTATGGGACATGCAAAGCCTTAGACCACTTTGAACATAAGGTGTCCAAATTGAATTTTTTGACCCAACGATCCGCCATGCAGTTGCCTGATCGAGCTTATTTGAACCAATCAACGGATTTTCGCATTTAGCCCCTAGCACACGACCTCTATTAAATACGGCTCTGTTGTAGCCAATCCTTTGCGTAGCGCGGACACGAACTCGTCCGCGCTCGTAACGCGTTCGCCCGACACGCCATGTCCTTTTGCCAAAGCAACCCAATCCAAGGTTGGGTTTTCAACGTCGAACATACGCGCAGCATTTCGTCCGACTTCCTCTACCCCAACATTTGCCAACTCAAGATGCAAAATTTGGTAGCCACGATTGGCGAAAATAATATTCACAACATCCAGGCTTTCGCGTGCCATCGTCCACAATGACTGGAGCGTATACATGGCAGAACCATCGCCCATTAGGCTGACAACTTTGCGATCGGGGCATGCAATTGCAGCGCCCACCGCAACTGGTAGCCCTTGGCCAATAGCACCACCTACTACATGCATCCAATCTTGATTACGGCCAGTCTTCGTAGCCTCAACCAAGGGGCCGCCATTGGTTATAGATTCGTCTACCACAATTGCATTCCCGGGCAGCAAAGCGCCAAGTGCTTCGCCTACTTTGGCCACGCTCATTCCGCCAGTTGGAATCGCTGGCAGATCCAAATTCACTGTTGCGGGGCGTGTTTCTGAACCAACGCCTAGCTCATCTGCCAAAGCCTGCAGCGTCCAAGCATAATCCATATCAGGCAGGCAAAGCTCCGTGATGTTGCAACCGAGAGGCTCTGGTGTGCTTGGTAGACCCGGATAGGCAAAGAAAGCGACAGGACGATTGGAACCGCATAAAACCATGTGTTTGATATGTTTCAGGATTTCCAGGTTTTCGACAATCGGATAATTCATACGTGTCAGTTTGATGGAACCCTCTCCACGTTCAATACGCGGTACAAGAAAATCGGCGACGATCTCGCACCCAGATTTTGCGGCAATTTTCCCCGCTAGCTGCGCAAGTTTTCCGTAAAGAGCCTTGTGACCAACAAATAAACATGCGCCAGGCTTGCCAAGAGATTTCGCCGCATAGACGATCTCATCGTTCGAGGGACGTTGTAAAGCCGGCGGAGCGCTGAACTCTGCAGGGCCCTCAGCCATGCCCCAAGCTGTATTAGCAGGGAGAATTAGAGTTGAAATCTGCCCCCCTTTAGACCGAGCCGCTCGAACAGCGGCGGCGCCATCATGGGCAACGGACAAAGCATCATTGGTCGCATGCGACCAATGCGAAATCGCATTACTGATACCCTTTAGATCGCTTTTCAGAGGGCTGTCATATCTCAAATGATAATCAGCATGATCGCCAACGATATTGACGATTCCGCTCTTGGACTTGCGAGCGTTGTGAAGATTGGCAACGCCATTAGCGAGTCCAGGACCAAGGTGCAGCAATGTAGCGGCCACATCTTCTTTCATGCGGTAATACCCGTCTGCAGCGCCGGTTACACCACCTTCAAACAAGCAAAGAATGCAACGCATATCAGGGTATTTATCGAGAGCAGCAACGAAATGCATTTCCGAGGTGCCAGGGTTCGCAAAACAAATGTCGACACCATTATTCAGCAGTGTTTCGACCAGAGATTCAGCACCGTTCATAAATACCTCTGATTTTTGGTCGCTTTCGAAAAACGCTCGGAAAGCAACAAGAAATTGGCATTGCGATTAAAAACACAAGTTCGCGGAAAATGCACACGTGATCTTCGTAGTTTTTCTACAACCCAGATCAGATAGTCAGCCAAACCTTGCTTGCAGCCATTGGAGCGCGTAGAGAGCCGCCATGAATTATCTCCACGCTTATCATGCCGGAAACTTTGCCGATGTAGTAAAACATCTGACGATGACATTCATCATCCAATACTTACGCCGCAAAGACACGCCGTTTCGAATTCTGGATACTCATGCGGGTTCTGGGAGTTATCGACTTGCAGAAAGAGAAGCGCGTGCGACCGGGGAATCTGACTCAGGTATTTTTCGCTTATTTGAGGGCGGTAATCCTCAACACCCGATTTCCATAAATCCAATTCTTGACGAAATTCTTGCACCCTACCTGAACGTCATTCGGGAAATGAACCCAGGCACGACGCTGGAGAATTATCCTGGCTCACCGCTTTTAGCGAAGCATTGCCTCCGGAACATCGACAGTATTACGGCCTGCGAATTGCGAGAGTCAGAATATGAAATTTTGCGACGCCTGTTTCAGCGAGATAAACGTGTCCTGACTCGCAATATAGATAGCTGGTCCCTGATAAAGGGCCTACTGCCCCTAGACCCACGTCGCGGCATGATCTTGATGGATCCACCTTACGAAAAACCGGATGAGTTTGAACGTGCCTTGGACGCAATAACGATTGGCGTAAAGCGTTTCCCAACTGGAATTTATGCCCTGTGGTATCCTATCAAAGCACGTTTTCTAGCGGATCAATGGGCAAAATTACTCGTGAAGCGAAAACCAGAGCTGGGAATTGAAACGATCCTTCGCAGTGAAGTCTATGTCCGTGCGCCAGATAACGACAATCAGCTAAACGGCACAGGCCTGTTCATCATAAACCCACCCTACACTCTGTATGATACTCTGGATGAGACACTTCCCGTTTTGCAACGGTTTCTCCAGCAAGCCCCCGAAACTGAACGTTTTCAAAAAACAATTTTGGAAACTTTGTAAACTCACTGTTGAGACATCAAATCACTTGCCTATAAAGTTGAGCTCCCGCAAACTGTACCTGCTTCGTTGTGACAAGGAATCGCGCCCAATGATCCGTTTTTTACGTTTTCGTAAGTTTTTTGCATTGATGTTGAGCCTGACTTTTCTTGCGGGCGCGACTCTGCTGCAAACCAATTATGCTTTCGCACACGATACCAATTTGAGAATGGGTTCAGACCCTCGAGATCGTGTTTTTGGTCGCGGCGAAATTCCCAAATGCGATGACCCTCGAGTTTTGCACCGGATTCAGAACAAATTTTCCTGGGCAGATAAAAACACTTGGTCCGATATTTCGCATCGGAGCCATACAATCGGCATTGAGCGCATCCAGCATATTAAACAACGCTATAAACTGGATCATACCAAATCGATGATCACCCATCGCCATTGCAACGCTCGTGCCGGTCTTTCAAATGGGAAAAACCCACGTCTGTTTTACATGATTCAAGAACGAATGGGCTTTGCCAGCTTGTCTTGGAAAGTTGAATTCTGTGTTGCCGGTCATGATCGATGGCGTGTCTATGGAGCGCAATGCCGTTCTTTGCGTTAAAATAGAATGACCTTAAATCCTCTTGCTACAGGCATTGCGATTATTGCCGCCCTTTTAATGGCATTTTCTGCCAATGCGAAAGAAATTCGTGGTGCCCGGCCGGGTGATTTTGATTTCTATGTGCTAGCATTATCGTGGTCTCCGAGTTTTTGCGAAGACGAGCGCACCGCTTCAGAAAACCGCCAGCAATGCGGCGTTGGAAAATCCTTTGCGTTTGTCGTCCATGGACTGTGGCCTCAATATAAAGGTGGCGATTGGCCAGCATTTTGCCGCAGCAATGAACCACAACGTGTTCCAAATGAACTTGCGCGCGACACCCTGGATTTGATGCCGAGTTTTGGCCTTATCGGCCACCAATGGCGCAAGCACGGAGTATGCTCTGGTTTAGACCAGGATGCATATTTTGCATTGGCGAGAAAAGCACGAGACAAAATCATAATTCCTCCCGTGTTGCGCAAGCTTGATCGCAAGGTGTCGGTGGCACCGCTTGCGTTGGAAGCAGCATTCTCAAAGTTCAATAAAGGTTTGGATTTAGAGGAAATGAGCGTCACTTGTGGTGACAATCGAGTTCAAGAAATGCGACTATGTTTGACCAAGGATTTGAAATTTCGGGATTGTCCAAATGTGGATCTGAAGGGCTGTAAACGCGGCCGCTTAATTATGCCACCAATCCGCGGCCTTAAAAAATAGCCCTGTGTCAATTTGACCTGTTTGCTTGACTGACGTTCGATCAGGCATATTTCCTAAGTTCGGAATACACAAACAGGCAGCAGCCCAAGCGCGGTACGGAACAGGCCAATTGCAATGACAAAAACGGTTCTCGTTCTGGGCAGCGCTCCCGATGCATTGAACGCACGCGATTTTGATGGATCTTTATTCGATGCGATCGTGACCATCAACAATGCTTGGCAAATTCGCGAAGACTGGACACATTTGATCCACGCAGACGATTTTCCAGATTATCGAAAACCAGTGGCTTCAACTGGCCAAGGGCTGATTTCTTACGAATCCTACGTGCCGGCAAACAATACTTTCGGCGGAATTGTATATGCGGGTGGCACAATGGCGTTCTCGGCCGCTTATTGGGCACTACATGCTTTAAAGCCGGACATATTAGCCTTTTGCGGTTGTGACATGGTCTATGGTCAGTCGGATGGTAAGTCCCACTTTTATGGCAAAGGTGAAGCAGACCCATTGCGCAAAGATCCAACGCTTCAGAGCCTAGAAGCAAAATCAAATCGTCTTATGTTGCTTGCTCTCCAAGAAAACTGCCTTTGTACAAATTTGTCTGACTTGCCGGAAAGCAGACTAACTTTTCCTAGAGGGTTGATTGATGATCTAGGCGAGCCTGCAAGTGAATTCATGCATGCACAAATTGAAGCCTTATCGGCTGATATCAATACACATTCAAAAGCACGAGCCCTCAATCTGGAACAAGAAGTTGGATGTGTAGTGCCAAGCGGAGACTACTGGCTTCACATGGACAAAGTCCTGCCCGAAAAATTGGCAGAAATTGATGCAGCCTGGCTAGAGAGCTACAATACATGGATTGAACAAGGCGACACAGCAAAACGGCTAGGTCTAACAAGTAAACAACGCGATTTCGCTTAACTTATAAGGCTTTTGAATAGCAAGAACACCAAGATTTGAATACAAGTCCAAAATTTGAAATTAAGTGTCATTGATACTATTAGCCTCAATTGCGACTGATCGTCTTGTCAAAAAAGCAACTCTCTGTCACCATCTATCAGATTGTTTTTGAACGAAAAACAGGACTGCCATGTTTTTGAACATGGCGACGGTTACTAGGGAGAAGATTCTAAATGAGTATTGTAAGTAAATTTACCAAGGCAATTGCCGTGGGTGCGATTATCGTAGGCGGCTTCGCAGCGCCATCGGTTGCACAGGATTTGAAATTTTTTACCATTGGTACAGGCGGTACTGCCTATACTTATTATCCAGTTGGCGGTGTGATTGCGAACGCAATTTCCAAGCCACCTGGGTCCCGCGAATGCGGTAAAGGTGGAAGTTGCGGCGTAGATAACCTGATTGCTTCAGCAGTATCTTCACGTGGGTCCGTGGACAATGTAAACGCCATCATTTCGGGCCTGCGCAATTCTGGCTTTGCCCAATCTGATGTTGCCTACTGGGCTTACACCGGCACAGGAACTATGGAAGGCAAAGAGCCAGCCAAAGACCTGCGTACAATTGCAGCCTTGTTTGAAGAGCACATCCATCTGGTAGCTCTCAAAGACAGTGGCATCAATTCTGTTGCTGATCTTAAAGGCAAACGCGTATCACTTGATGAGCCTGGTTCTGGCACATATGTCGATGCGAACCTCATCCTGGAATCAAATGGTCTTAGCGCTGCTGATCTAACGGCTGAAGCACTCAAAGGCGGTGCTGCATCTGAAGCACTTCGCAACGGTAAAATCGATGCGTTCTTCGTTGTTGCTGGTTACCCAACCGGTTCTTTGGTTGAGTTGGCTTCGGCTGCTGAAATCAAACTTGTTCCAATTGACGGCGATGGCGCAAAAGCTTTGGCCGAGAAATATGGATTCTTCTCGCAAAGTGATATTCCTGCAGGCACGTATGAAGGTGTAGATGCAACAAGCACTGTCGCCGTTGGTGCACAATGGTTCACTTCAGCCAAAGAAGACGACGACCTGATCTACGCAATCACCAAAGCTTTGTGGAATGATGAAACTCGCAAACTTCTGGACGTAGGCCATGCAAAAGGCAAAACGATTACAACAGGAACTGCACTCGCCGGCGTTGGCGTGCCATTGCACCCTGGGGCAGAGCGTTTCTACAAAGAAGCCGGTCTTGTCGTAATGAAATAAGCCGACTTTAGCTAACGAAGCCCGGACGCTGGGCGTCCGGGCTTTCTTTTATCTTATTGCATTCGGGGAATGAGTAATGGCTGCTGAGCAGTTGAGCGCTGAAGAGCTTGAGAAAATTGAGCGCAAGTTTGATCCAGAAACAGCCTTCCGCCCCACCGGTCCACTCATTGCGGTCATTGTATCTATCGCGTTGGTGGCAATGTCTGCCTATCATTTTTATGCTTCAGGTTTCGGCCTAATCCGCGAATTACTTCATCGCGGAATTCACATTTCATTCGTTTTGGGGTTAGTCTTTCTTCTCTTCGGCATCCGTAAAACAAATACGACAGATCTGTCATCCAAGGCATGGTTTCGCTTCAATAACATCGCAATTCCAGACATCATTTTTTCTATATTAGCAGTAGGTGCAGCACTTTATCTGCCACTACTTCCGCCAGAAATCGTATCTGAACGTGTGGGTAATCCATCTCAGACCGATGTATTTATGGGAACAGTTCTGCTGGTCTTGACGCTTGAAGCGGCAAGACGATCGGTTGGGCCTACCCTGCCCATCATCGCGTTGCTATTCATCCTGTTTGCCCTTTTTGGACCATACGCGCCAGGCGCTTTAAAGCATGGCGGTACGAGTTGGCTAGGTCTCATCAACCATCTGTATATGACCAACCAAGGCATTTACGGTGTCGCAATCGGTGTGATGGCGCAATATGTGTTTTTATTCATTCTATTTGGTGTTCTTGCAACTCGCATCGGGCTTGGCCAATTGTTCATTGATTTGGCTATGGTCATCGCCGGGCGTTATTCAGGCGGTCCTGCAAAGGTCGCAATTTTCTCATCAGCCTTCATGGGAACTATTTCCGGGTCATCTATCGCAAACACGGTTACAACCGGCGCGCTTACCATTCCTGCCATGAAACGTATCGGTTACCCGGCGCACTTTGCTGGCGCTGTAGAAGCGACAGCCTCCACTGGCGGACAGATTACACCGCCGATCTTGGGTGCAGCTGCCTTTATCATGGTGGAATATCTGGAAATCCCACTTAGGGATGTTCTCGCTGCTGCCCTCTTCCCAGCTTTGCTGCACTATTTCGGTATATTTATTATGGTTCATCTGGAGGCAAAAAAACTCGGCCTGCGAGGGCTTCGAGCTGAGGAATTGCCAAAGGCTGCAATCGTATTACGACAGCATTGGCTTTCCATCATTCCTTTGGCAATCTTGGTTTATCTCATTCTTTCGGGTCGCACGCCCGACTTCGCAGCAGTTTACGGAATAATCGCGTGCGTTGTTGTTGGCTTCCTCAATCCGGTAAACCGCCTTACGCCGAAAGACTTATGGAATGCGTTAGCCGCTGGCGCCAAGAGCACGCTTGCGGTGGGTGCAGCCGCCGCAACCGTTGGCGTGGTGGTTGGTGTTGTTACCCTTACAGGTGTTGGCTTCCGACTTGGTTATGTCGTTGTGCAAACTGCAACAGATATTGGCACAACGGTTGGCTCCATTTGGCCGCTGTCAATGTTTACTGTCACCCAGTGGGCTTTATTCTTTTCGCTTATACTCATTGCTATCGCATGCATTATTATGGGTGCAGGAATCCCAACGACGGCGACCTATATCATTCTTGTGGCTGTTGCCGCTCCTGCACTTGCCCAATTACAAGTCGAACCGCTGGTCGCGCACTTTTTTGTATTTTATTATGGCGTGCTGGCAGACATCACGCCACCAGTGGCATTGGCAGCCTACGCCGCAGCTGGAATTGCGGGTAGCAATCCGTTTAAAACCGGAAACACGGCCTTTAGGTTGGGTATTGCTAAGGCATTGGTCCCATTTGTTTTCGTCTACTCACCAGCACTACTGCTTGTTGCAGATGGTTTCACATGGGCTGCATTCTCTGTCACTTTGCTTGGGGCGATGATAGGCATAGCAAGCCTCGGCGCCGCGTTCTCTGGTTATCTCGTTGCGCCACTTAGCAATCTACAACGATGGTGGATTGCTATCGTCTCATTCCTGTTTATTGCGCCAGGCCTCACTACAATGGCAATCGGCATTGTACTGCTCTCACCTGTACTATTACTTCAATTTAGAGCTGCTAGAAGCAATTCGGCCCCGCGTGAAACGTCTGCTTGAATAATCAGGTTGCCAGAGACCATAGGAAAAACGCCGGCACGAGCAAATAGGACAAAAGTGCCAACCCAACTGCGATACGGACCCACCAATCCTTGAATCGACGCAATAGAATAACTGAAACAGCGATTCCAAGCACGCCTTCCAACAATCTTACATAATCACCAAAATGGCTACTATCCCAGTATGAAAACGGTGAGAAAAACCGCCAATCGCTCACGGGCCAAAAATGGCGGTGCGCATCGTCGGCATGAACTGGAAAATCAAAAGCCAAGTGCAACAAGGCGGACAGGCCTAGCCCTGCCATAAACACTCCCACGATTTCCAACACTCGGGTTCCTGCCTGACGCTGTAAAAACAGACCAAGAAGAAATACTGCCAAGAACAAAGGAAACGAATTTGAGACGGCACTGAAAAATTGCCAAGGTTCCTGCCAATAAATGTCTCCCCAGATGCGCCGCGATTCAACACCTTGAAAGCGCATTAAGCCAAACATCAGATAAATAGAGGCATCCGGGAGTATTGCGCCAACAATGGCTGCGGCATTTCGGACCGGTTTATCAGGCCTAGTAAAAGCAGCTGCACTCAATAAAACATGTGTTTGGCTCATCATAATCGGAGTACCCCTTTGTCCTGAAAGCTAACGCGGCAAGTCGCTGAGTGCAGCTAAAACTTCTGTTATCTCTTTTTATTGTTGCACTTATCGAAAGATTGAATTGGATACACCCTGTTCAATCGCTCTAAGTTGCATTAAATCGCAGGAGAATTTGCCATGATGATACTACGCAGCTCACCACCTTCACCTTTTGGACGGCAAGCGAAATTGGCCGCTAAACACTTGGGTTTGATTGATAAGGTGACAATTGAATTAGCAGATACAACGAATCCGGAAGATTCACTTCGTGAGCAAAATCCGCTTGGAAAAATTCCAGTCTTAATTACCAGTGATGGTGTTGCAATATACGACAGTCGAGTCATTGTGGAGTATCTGGACCATATTGCTGGTGGCGGGAAAATCGTCCCTACCGGTGACGCGAAATTCCCTGCATATACATTGCAATCTCTTGCCAACGGGATTGCAGATGCAGCCTTAATCCAGGTTTATGAAAACCGGTTCCGCCCAGAGGAGCTACGTTCGCAGGATTGGATGGATTATCAGGCAGAGAAGGTAAAACGCGGAATGGATGCGCTCGAATCTAGTCCACCGCGTTTTGCAGATGCCGACGATATCCATATCGGACACATCGCATTGGCGTGCGCCTTGGGTTATTTGGATTTGCGTTTCAATGGCGGTTGGAGAAACACCCATCCAAACCTCGTGGCATGGTTAGACAGTTTTAGTGCGCTCGTTCCCGGTTTCGAGGAAACAAAAGTCTCCGCATAAAAAAGCCCCGCAATTGCCTCGCGGGGCTTTCCAAATTCAATGTTAGAAAAATCTAGAAATGGTAGCCTAGACCAGCACGAACGGCGTGGCTGTTTGAATCGGTATCAATGGTAGAATATGTCTTTTCGCCATACGCGGTGAACAAGTACTCCGCGCGGGCACTGAATGATCTGTTTAACATACTTTCAAAGCCAACACCCCCAACCAAGCCGGTGTGAGTTTTTTCGTCATTTATACCACCGAGCCCAACATCGGCACTCATAAAGCCAACACCGGCCGTGCCATAAATCATATGGCGATCAAAGGTATAACCCAATCGACCACGTACAGAGCCAACCCAATCAGCATCAGCACTACTGGTGCCAGCGGTGCCGTCCATGCTGGTTATCGCAACATCGACTTCAGCACCGAAAACCAACGCACCAGCCTGGAAGTTGTAACCAGCGAATGCACCAAAAAGTAGTCCATCCACATCAACATCTGCACCGGTATCTGGATCGAAGGTACCCCAATTATATCCTAGCATTGCGCCAAGATAGGAACCTGTCCAATCCGCTGGCGGAGGTGAACTATAGTTTGTCTGATAGTTGTTAGAACTGTCGTTATTGTCATACAAATCAGCGGCATGACCGATATTCATAGACATTGCAAACACGCCAACTGCGGCGGTTGCCAGAAGAGACGAACGCAAAACCATGGTCTCTGCTCCAGGATAAGTTACACAATCCGGTAAAATCCGGCTTGCGTTGTTTATCTCTTGGAAACCACAATCAACGCTTAAAAGACATGGTTAAAATTTTGATATGTTGACGTTTTCTTCGCCATAATTTTGAAAAACAACGAAAAACCGGAGCAGTAATCTACTCCGGCTTTCAAAATATCAGTCATCTGAGGCGTTTAAAACTTATAGCCTATACCTGCACGCACCGTATGTGATGATAGATCCGCGTTCGTAGCAGTGGTTAGATTGTAAGTCTCATCCCCAAAATCTGTATACAGATACTCTACACGCGCAAGAATGTTCTCAGTCATGGCTGCTTCGATACCAGCACCAACCACATATCCTGTGTGCCAATTGTCATCACTTACAGTTCCATCGCTGGCAGTTACATCTGCAAAAGCAACACCACCCGTACCATATGCAAGGATGCGATCAAACGCATAGCCAACACGGCCACGGATACTGCCCGTCAGCTCGCTTTCCAAGGTAGTGCCAGCACTAGTTTCGCTCAAATCAGTTGCTGCTAAATCACCTTCAACACCAAACACAAGAGCCCCGGATTGGAAATTGTAGCCAGCATATCCGCCAGCCACGTAGCCGTCGGCTTCAACATCACCTAGGCCTTGAACATCAAAGTCACCCCACTGGTAGCCCAGCATTGCACCAAGATAAGCGCCAGACCAATTATATGTTGTGTCTTCATAGGGGACAGCTGGTGTAAATACGTCTGGTTCCACCGGCAGATCAGCGGCATTTACAAATGTGGAGGCAAGCAAGGTAGCAATGGCCGCTCCAACTAAATTAGCCGTTTGGCGCTGCACTTTGCCTTCTTTACGAGATTTTTTCATTGGTGCGTACATCCTAAGATTACTCCTTACTGGTTCTAGCTGTTCGCTCATTTGATTTTCTTTGCATGCGGGAACGCACGATGAGCGCAACGAAATGCATCATCGCTTCCAATTGAGGCGCCACATCGCAGTAAATCAGTTCATTGTGTGATGAATTGTGCTCATTTCTGGCCGTAAAGCTTAACGCTCATTCAAGTATCTCGAGCAAAAACAAAAATCGTCAAATGCTTCAATTCCAAAAACTTTGGCTTATATACGATGCCCGGCTTGTGCTAAGAAGGCGGAGCTCTGCATACGATTTCATGCGCGCCTCAATTAAGGACCATACTCTATAATGCTAACATATCTGGCGCTAATTGCCGGTCTCATAGTTTTGGTCTTTGCCGGTGATTTGTTGGTGCGTGGTGCTGTCGGCCTTGCAGACAGACTTGGAATCCCAGCTCTGATTATTGGCCTAACCATCGTTGCTTTTGGAACTTCCGCTCCTGAATTGGTGATTTCCATGAAAGCGGCAGCGGAAGACGCTGGTGGGTTGGCAATAGGTAATGTGGTTGGTTCCAATATTGCCAATGTACTACTGGTTCTTGGTGCGCCGTCACTAATTTTCGCAACTGCTTGTTACGGAACTGGAACGCGCAGAAATGCGCTGTTCATGGTCGCAATAACTCTTGGTTTCATTGCTTTGGCAAGCGACGGTTTGCTTAGCCGGCTCGACGCAATCGTCATGATTTCATTGCTTGGTGTCTTTCTCTACGACAACTATAGAAGTGCCCGCAGACACCGCGAACAAGCCCAGACTGCTCTTGAAGATGAGTTTGGCGATATAGGGACAAAACCACCTACGCTCTTGGTAGGGTTTCTTGTAGCGGGGATGATTGGACTGCCAATTGGTGCAAATTTAACGATCTATGGCGCAACTGAAATTGCACGGAATTGGGGTATTTCAGATTCTGCAATTGGATTGACGGTTGTTGCCATTGGCACCTCATTGCCAGAGCTTATGGCGGCAATTATGGCGGCTTGGCACCGTCAAAGCGCTGTTGCAATTGGCAATGTTATTGGATCAAACATCTTCAATCTTTTGGCTATCATGGGAACAACCAATCTTATTTTCCCGCTGCCTGTACCAAAAGAACTCTTTATTCCTGATATGTGGATCATGTTACTGACATCCGCTGCCCTCTTACCCTTTATATTTTTTCGCAAGTCGATCACGCGCCCAATTGGCCTTATTATGATTGTGCTCTATGTCGTTTACATATTTTCTGCCCTGCACCCGCACGGCGCGTAAAGCAAGGAATTGCGAGCAATTATGACCGATCATGCACTCGTCACTGGCGCTGCCAAGCGCATTGGGCGTTTCCTGGCATCGCATTTGGCCTCGCAAGGCTTTTCGGTAAGTGTGCATTTCAATACATCGGAAAGAGACGCGCAGCAGCTTGTTGACGAAATAAACGCAAACGGTGGCAAGGCAATTGCCATCAGGGCGGATCTTTCGAATATGGACCAAGTCCGTCAGCTTGAAAGTGATGCTGCAGCGGCCTTTGGCCCTATAAACATGTTGGTCAACAACGCTTCTACATTTGAAAATGATGAAATTGGTACTGTCACTGATGAAAGTTGGGACGTTCATATGAAGCCCAATCTTCAAGCTCCTATTATGTTGTCTCAGGCAATGGCAAAGCGGCTCCCTGCTGATCAGAAGGGTCTCATCATAAACCTTATTGACCAACGCGTTTGGGCCCTTACTCCCCGTTTTTTGTCATATACCTTATCTAAAGCGGCATTGTGGAGTGCAACGCAAACGCTTGCGCAGGCCCTTGCACCCAATATTCGCGTAAATGGAATTGGTCCTGGGCCAACTCTTTCGAATGTGCGGCAATCAAGTGAAGACTTTCAAAACCAAGTTGATGGAACCATTTTGAAGGTGCAGCCTCAACTTGAAGAATTCGCGGCAGCAATTGATTTCATTCGAAATGCCCATTCTATGACAGGACAAATGATCGCCTTGGATAGTGGTCAGCATCTGGCTTGGGAGACACCCGACGTGGTAGGCTCCTTTGAATGAGCGACCAAGACACTGAACAGACTGAAAAAATAACACCTGCACCCCCACCCAAGACGGGGCCAGACGTTATATCTGCATTTGCAAAAAAACTTCCAAACAGCTCTGGCGTTTACAGAATGTATAATGCGGAAGCGGAAGTTCTCTACGTTGGTAAAGCGCGTAGCCTAAAGAAGCGGGTTACCAACTATACCCGCCTGATAGGTCAGACCAATCGCATCGCGCGTATGATTAGCGAAACCGCTGGCATGGAATTCGTGAGCACGCGCACAGAGACAGAAGCGTTGTTACTGGAAGCCAATCTCATTAAGCGTTTGAGGCCCAAGTACAATGTTCTACTGCGCGACGATAAGAGCTTTCCATACATCCATATCGCTGAAGATCATGATGCTCCGCAACTGTTGAAACACCGGGGCGCTCGTAAGAAAAAGGGCAGTTATTTTGGCCCATTTGCTTCTGCAGGTTCAGTCAACCGTACAATCACCGCGTTACAAAAAGCTTTCTTGCTGCGCAATTGTAGCGATTCTTACTATGAAAACCGGAGCCGACCTTGCTTGCAATTTCAGATAAAGCGCTGTTCGGCACCCTGCACTGGGGAAATCTCATCAGAAGCCTATGGAGAGCTCGTGAGCGAAGCCAAAGGCTTCCTGTCTGGCAAGAGTCAGAATGTTCAGCAAGAATTAGCAGGGAAAATGGAATCCGCCTCGGAAAATTTGGACTTTGAGACTGCCGCCATTTATCGCGATCGTTTAGCTGCCCTTTCTCACATTCAATCTCAGCAGGGAATTAACCCGCAAACAATCTCCGAAGCCGATGTCTTCGCTCTGTACAAGCAAGAAGGTCAAACCTGTATCCAGGTGTTTTTCTTCCGTACCGGCCAAAACTGGGGCAACCGTGCCTACTTCCCGAAGGCGGATGAAACACTTGATCCCGGCCTAGTACTGGAATCGTTCATGACCCAATTCTACGACGATAAACCTGCTCCTTCTCAAATTCTTATTTCTCATTTAGGCGAGGAACATGAGTTATTATCAGCCGCCTTAACCGAGAGAATGGGCCACAAGGTTCTGGTCTCACAACCCAAACGTGGTGAAAAGCGTGATCTTGTTTCCCACGCTATGACAAATGCGCGCGAGGCTCTGGGACGGAAGCAAGCGGAAACCAGTTCACAACAAAAACTGCTCCGCGGGCTCCAAGAGGTCTTTGGCTTGCGCGAAATGCCAACCAGGATTGAAGTTTACGATAACAGCCACATCATGGGGACCAACGCAGTTGGCGGCATGATAGTTGCTGGTGTCGAAGGGTTTCTGAAAAATCAGTATCGCAAATTCAACATCAAATCGACAGACATCACTCCTGGCGATGACTACGGCATGATGCGAGAGGTTCTCACAAGACGGTTTTCACGTCTTTTAAAAGAGACCGACGGACCCACGCATGCAGAAGAAGATGAAATTGTAGATGCGGCAACCTGGCCAGATCTATTACTGATCGATGGCGGCATTGGGCAAATAAATGCTGTACGTGGAGTTCTGGATGAATTGGGATTGAGTGACATGCCAATTGCAGGCATAGCTAAAGGCCCTGAACGAGATGCAGGTAGAGAGAAATTTATCGTCCCGGGCAAAGCTGCCTTTATGCTTCCTGAACGAGACCCGGTACTCTATTTCATCCAACGCATGCGGGATGAAGCACATCGATTTGCCATAGGATCGCATCGCGCGCGTCGGACACGAGATATTTCCAAAAACCCTTTGGATGAAATTCCAGGCGTAGGTCCAACTCGCAAAAGAGCAATTCTTCATCATTTCGGAACTGCTAAGGCCGCGAGCAAAGCTGGCTTGTCTGATTTAGAAAAAGTGCCCGGCGTTTCTGCGCAAATGGCACAAATCATCTTCGATTTCTTCCATGATACAGGCAAGGATGCCGGCTGAAGCCTGTTGTTCGATAGCCAAGGTTTGTAGAAATGCAGAGAAATTTGATCGTCAATTTTTGCCGACACTTAGCCAAATCTAGAAAGTTATTTTTTGATCTAACCTAAGCCTTCTTTAGCATTGACGCATTCCTTGCGCCGTGTTGCATTGCACCCATGAACGAACCACAAAAAAACTTAGTGAAAGACTCTCGCAGCACTGTTTTGAGTCTCCCCAATATCCTGACCTACGGTCGCATTCTGGCGGTACCTGCTGTTGTTGCAACAGCATTTGTTCCGGGGGATTTTGGTCGTTGGCTTTGCCTTGGAATTTTCATTGTCGCCAGTATTACTGATTTTTTCGATGGTTATCTTGCCCGTGCATGGCACCAACAATCTGCGCTAGGTCGTATGCTCGATCCTATTGCGGATAAATTACTTATTTCAGCATGCCTGATTGTTCTTTGCTCCAATCAAGTGATTTCTGGCTATTCCTTATGGGCAGCCGCGATTATTTTGATGCGTGAGATCTCGGTCTCTGGATTGCGTGAATTTTTGGCAGAGTTACGGGTTAGTGTGCCTGTTACCAACCTTGCGAAATGGAAGACAACATTTCAAATGGTGGCACTCGGATTTCTTTTGGCCGCACCGGCCGGAGACAAGGTGTTGCCTTACAATACAGAGATTGGCATTGTGTTGCTGTGGATAGCAGCGTTGCTGACACTATATACAGGCTACGACTACTTCCGTGCTGGCATTCGTCACCTGATTGACAGCGACAACTAGTTCAACAGGCGAAGCATGACCAAATTTATGTATTTTGCGTGGGTGCGAGAGCGCATCGGTTCTCACAGTGAAGAACTTGAAGTCCCAGAAACAGTGACAACTGTTCGAGAGTTGCTAACTTGGCTAGCTGGTCGTGGAGAAGAATATGCAAACGCGCTTAGCGACGTAGATTCACTGCGAGTTGCATTAGATCAAACTCATGCAGAAGCTGATGCATCGATTGTTGGAAGCAGAGAAATCGCCATATTTCCACCGATGACAGGCGGATAAGCAAGGCGTAATGTCAGATCCACGTCTTCGCATAGCAATACAGAACCATCCTTTCGATATTAATGCAGAGATGGCATTCCTAACAAAGGGCCAAACTGACGTAGGCGCAGTCGTTACTTTTACCGGCATTTGTCGTGAAGACAATTCGCTTGATGCTCTTGAACTGGAACACTATCCGGGAATGGCAGAAAACGAACTTCGCCTAATAGCCGATGAAGCATTTTCCAAATGGCCACTCCAAGGGGTTGTCGTAGTTCACCGAGTTGGAAAGTTGAATGTTTCAGAGCATATTGTACTTGTGGCGACAGCAAGCAGCCACCGACATGCGGCCTTTGATAGCGCAAATTTCATAATGGATTACTTGAAATCCAAAGCGCCGTTTTGGAAAAAGGAACACCCTAAAATTGGTGATTCCGGTGAATGGGTAGATGCAAAAGAAAGTGACCAGAAAACCTTAGACCGTTGGCGAACACCTTAGAAATACTAACTAGCTAACTCTGCGGGCCTCATTCAAAGCTTCGCGTGCTTGTGGATAAGAAGGGTTCAAACTGAGAGCTTTCTGGAATGCTGAAGCAGCTTCGCTGTTGCGATTGAGCGAGCGTAACGCGACACCTTGATTGTACCATGCTTCCGAATTGTTTCGGTCACGACTGACCGCTGCGTTAAAATCATCCAAAGCAGATCGAGCATCGCCGGTTGCAATGTAACTTTGTCCACGAGCATTATAAGGCGCAGCCGCACTCGGTGATAATCCGATAGCCGTAGTGAAGTCTTCAAGGGCAAAATTATGGAGTTTTTGAGCCTGATAGACCAAACCACGATTGTGAAACGCTTCCGGGTCAGTACTACGAATTTGAATAGCGCGGTTGTAGTCTTCCAATGCCCGAGCAAGCTGGTTCTGCCGGCGATATACGTTGCCGCGACGCACATACGCAGAGGAGTACTTTGGATCAACCTGGACCGCACGGTTGTAGTCATTCAGTGCTTTATCATCCTGCCCCATAAGCCGGAATACCAACCCACGGTTTGCATAAGCTTGCGCAAAGCGAGGGTTTATCTGAATTGCACGATTGAAATCCTCAATTGCCTCATCATAACGCCCGGCCTTGCCCAATGCAGAACCACGGATATTATAGGCATTTGGATTACTTGGTGTTCGGTTGACGACTTCAGTCAAGCTTTGCAAATTTGCCGAAGAACCGGCTTGAGCCCTTTGGTTTTGAAATTCCGGGTTTTGGAGATTTGCACTTTGGCAGCCAGCCAACACTCCACCCAGCAAAGCCAATCCAGTCAAAGAAATTGTTTTCTGTATTTGAAGACTGCGCAAAAAACAGGCTAGAACTGAAACAGAGGGCATCCGAAATTCCACAAATTCACTCATTTGGTCTAGCTCTGATTATCGATCAAATCAGGCTTTTCAAAGATTATTGCAAACGATTGCATAACGCAAAAGAAGCGGAACCGACTAACGCCGACCGCCTCCAAATTCACAAATGTTTTGCATGCGCATTGCATGCCGATAAATGGTTATCGGCGTGCTTTTTTCGGCAGTAGACCTTCACGCTGAGCACGTTTACGTGCCAACTTACGTGAACGACGTACAGCCTCAGCTTTCTCACGAGCGCGCTTCTCAGAAGGCTTCTCGAAGTGACCGCGCAATTTCATTTCACGGAAAACGCCTTCGCGCTGCAGCTTTTTTTTCAGCGCTTTCAGCGCTTGATCAACATTATTGTCACGAACGGATACTAGCACGTAGCTCGTCTCTCTTTCTTGTTAGTAACTGGCCCAAAACACAGGCCACCTAAAGTCTGGTGAAATCAAACAACCCACCGAGTAAAGGTCGCGAAACCAATAGGGTGCGGTTGAGAAATTCCGAAACTGTTCAGAATGAACCGGCTCAATAGCAGAGGAAACAATCCTTGTCCACCATACAAACACAGGATTCACAACGTAAAAGGTGCATTTTTATAGTGTTTTCGTCACGCAATTCACGTGCCCCATCTTACGTCCAGGACGCGCTTCGTCTTTGCCATAAAGATGGACTCGAAAGTTTGGATTGGCGGCACAAGCCGACCAATTTTCAACGTCATTACCAATCAAATTGACCATGGTTACATCACTATGCCGATCACAATTCCCCAACGGCCATCCAGCAATTGCGCGAATATGTTGCTCAAATTGATCAATCAGAGCGCCATCTTGGGTCCAATGTCCAGAATTGTGAACCCTGGGCGCAATTTCGTTGACCAACAACAAGGGGTTCTCTTCGGTACCAGCAACAAAAAACTCGATACCCATGACGCCGACATAGTTGAGTTTGCTAAGAATCGAATTTGCCAGAACAGCAGCTTCAGCAAGAATTTGCTTTGGTAGCCCAGACGGCAGCTCTGTCGTCTTCAGAATATGATTCTCATGCGTATTGAGCGCCATTTCGTAAGACGTGACTGTGCCATCCAGTCCACGTGCCGCAATTAGTGAGGTCTCCGCAAAAAATGGAACAAACATTTCCAAGACGCAGGCACCCCCGCCCAGTTGATCAAAGGCACCATTGAGTTGTTCTTGACTCCTGAGGATTAATTGGCCTTTCCCGTCATAGCCAAACCGCCTAGTCTTCAAAACACAAGGATAACCGATCAACTCTACCGCTTGTGCCAACTCTTCCTGGCTTTCTACCGACTTAAAGGAAGCCAGCGGCACATTTGCTGCAGCTAAAAATTCCTTTTCTGCCAGCCGATCTTGAGCGGTTCTGAGTGCCTGAATTCCTGGGCGAATTGCAACAATGCTTTCTATGCTGGAAAGCGGCGCAATTGGGACATTTTCAAATTCATAGGTCACGACATCCACAGAGCGAGCAAATTTCAATAATTGCTCAGTATTTTCATAAGTCTCACAGGTCTTGAGACCTGCTCTCTGGAATGCCGGGCTGTTTGGCTCAGGAGCATAAATATGGGGTTGAAAGCCCATTTCACTTGCCGCGCCTGCCAACATTGCGCCCAATTGTCCCCCGCCCAATATGCCAATCCGTGCGCCTGGAGATAAATGTGTAGTCATTTAATTGATATCTTTCGGCTCAAGCGCCACAGCATCTGTTTGCGCAGCACGCCAATCGTCAAGAGCTTTCGCAACATCGGCATTTGAAAGCGCCAATATGCTGGCCGCCAACAGCGCGGCATTTTTCGCGCCGGCATCTCCAATGGCTAGGGTTCCAACTGGAATACCTGCAGGCATTTGTACAATTGATAGCAAGCTGTCTTCACCAGATAATATGCTCGATTTCACAGGTACACCGAGAACCGGTAAAGGCGTCATGGAAGCGCACATGCCAGGAAGATGAGCGGCACCACCAGCTCCCGCGATAACCACTTTGTAGCCCTTCTCGCGCGCAGATTTTGAAAACTCTACGAGACGGTCAGGCGTACGATGAGCAGAAATTATCAGCGCGTCAAACTGAATTCCCAGTTTTGACAAAATGTCGGCGGCACATTTCATTGTTGGCCAGTCAGACTGGCTGCCCATAATTATGGCAACTGGAGAAGAGAATTTAGTTTCGTCTTTGTAAGCTACCATGACAAATAAATCGTCCTATCTGGAAGGCATCCGGGAAGCAGGTTGCCTACGCGTCTGCCCTACAAAATGCAAGCTTTCTGAAAAGGTACGATATCTAAGACCTAAGTCTTTGGTGTCGCGTTACGCAATTATATCCGGCAAAAGTGTATCTTCCAAATTCGAAACCCGATCTTTTATCGCAAGTTTCTTTTTCTTAAACCGTTGAAGTTGCAAAGGGTCACTGTGCCCGCTGAGCCTTAGTGCCTCAATTGCTGCGTCCAAATCCCTATGTTCTTGCCTGAGCAATGCAAGTTCGGTCCGCAGTTCAAGCTGTGGAATTTCTTCGGGATCGTGATTGTCTTCACTTGGCATAGAGGTACCTAACACAAACAGAATTTCTCTATTATATGCCAGCATCAGCCGGAATTGCGAGGCGAAAAGTACCGATAGGTTACCAAATCTATTGCACTGCAACCATTCCACCATTCGACAGACCAAAATGCGTGTGCAACAGTTGCAACGTAAACTGGAAAAACTAAGGAGATTTAGTTATGAGTTTGGACGCGCGTTTATCAAAACTACAAGAACGTCATGCTTCGCTTGAGCAACAAATTTCTGCTGCAGCACAGCACCCCTCGATTGATTCGCTTGAACTTTCCGAGATGAAACGCCGAAAACTCGTCCTAAAACAAGAAATTGAACGACTCCGAACGGCGAACACACTTCATTAGTTTGCACAAATTATTTCAAATTATTACGCTGGGTACAAAAGTTCCCAGCGTTAATTTTTTCCGATGTTGCGATTCTAGTAGCAACTGGCTTTTCTAAATAGCAAACTAGGTACATAAGCCTGACTATTCATCATTTGGAAGAGTGTGATGTAGGTTGCCAATCTCCAGCCGCCATTTCAAATGACGAAAAAACAAACCCTGGAACGACTGTACATCCAACCAACGTCCAAGCGCCCAGCGATTTGGCACTTTGCCAATAATTTACAGGCACCACTATTTGGGGTCGCTGTCCGGCAAAAATGTCTGGCCCAAGAATAGCGCTCTCAACTTCATCACCATTATGGCTTTGCAAAAGAGTAAGCGGGCTGCCCGCATAAAAATGCCAAATCTCCTCAGCATCTATTACACGATGCCACGCAGAACTGTCGCCCGCTTCTAGCAAGTAGTAGATTGCGGTTGCGGCAGCACGGCCAACTTCATCCTCAGGACCTTTATGGGTCTGCCGATAAAACCCACCTTCTGGATGAGGCTCAAGCTTCAACGTTTCAATAATTTCAGACGCATCATAAGACATTTGTATTGCCTAAAGCAGTGGGTAGAAACTTAAGCGTTGTCCTTTGCGAGACGCAAATGAGTAAATACAGCTTCATCGCTTGCGTCAGACATACCCAAAGTGTCTTTTAGCTCTTGGGATGATGCGCGCAAAAAAGGGTTTGTCCGACGTTCAACACCAATGCTGCTCGGTAACGTTGGTAACTCATCGCGGCGCAGACGAGCCACTTCTTCTGCGCGCAATTTCAATGCAGCATTGTCGGGATCGACAGAAAGCGCAAACCGGGCATTAGAAAGAGTGTATTCGTGCCCGCAATACAACAGGGTAGCATCGGGCAACGCGCTCAGTTTCTCCAGCGATTCCCACATCATTGCCGCATCACCTTCAAAGATGCGACCGCAACCCAGCGCGAATAGTGTGTCGCCAGCAAACACAAGAGCATCATCGCTAAACCAGTACGAAACATGATCCAATGTATGGCCGGGTGTTTCCAAGACTTTTACATCATGCCCGGACCACTCGATCACATTGCCTTCAGCCACCGGCAAGACAATTCCATCAACTTTATCCATGGATTTCTTTGGACCAATAAGCTTGGGATTAAACCGTTCTGCGAGCAATGGCAGACCTGCAGTATGATCGGCATGGTGATGCGTCAAGAAAACATGGCTCAAGGTCCAATTTCGTTTGGCAAGCACTTCAAGAATAGGCTCAGCTTCTGGCGCATCAATTGCTGCGGTCAGTCCGGTCTCAGGGTCGTGGACCAAAACGCCAAAATTATCGCTCCGGCACATAAATTGTTCAATTATGAGTTCAGACATTTTTACCTCATTGTTATCGCAAATTGCGCCGATAGAGTTATATGTAAGCTATGCAGTTGGATGTTGTCGATCTTCTTGAATTTTACCGCACACCGCTAGGAAAATTTGCGGCCGTAAGCATATCTGAAAAACTGGCTAGTCTATGGCCGGAGACAAAACAAGATCGAGTATTAGGGCTTGGATTTCCAACCCCATTTTTGAAGTCATTTCAGCCAAAGAGCGAACGAGTTTTCGCATTTATGCCCGCAGGCCAAGGAATTTTCGCCTGGCCCAAGGACGGAGAGCGCTCTGCAGTACTGGTTGATGAAACAAACCTACCCCTGCCCGATTCATCAATCGATCGCCTTTTGATGGTGCACTCGCTAGAAATGGTAAATGACCCACTCGCTGCGCTTCAGGAAGCATGGCGTGTCTTAGCACCGGGCGGCCGAATTATGATTGTGGTGCCTTCACGGCGCGGTATGTGGGCAAGGTTCGACACCTCACCATTTGGCTTTGGCAGACCTTTCAGCAAGGGCCAATTACAGAAGCTCTTGCGCCGCGCTCTGTTTTCTCCCGAAAGGTGGGACGGCGCATTGTATATGCCGCCCTCAACATCCCGGATCGCACTCAGATCTTCGCGTGCATTGGAGAGCGCTGGGCAAAGATTATGGCCGGCCTTTTCTGGAGTCATTTTAGCCGAAGCCACAAAACGAATTTATCAAGGTTTGCCTGTTACGGCTAAGTCAAAGAGCGTACGTCGTGCCAGGCCTGTTTTGATTCCAGCCACGACCAACCAACAACCTTAATCAACGATCTGCCTTTGAAAGAAGAAACACCGCCTGTTCTCCCAAAAAATTCTTTATTGCAAGTGGATAGGATTGATTCAAAGGCTGACGATTGCCCCCAAGCGCAATGTAGCGATCAACTCTGGCTCCGACTTCATCACAAAGAAAAAAGAAATCGCGAATAGTGCAGAAATGTATGTTCGGGCTATCATACCACGTATATGGCAGGTCTTCGGTTACTGGCATTCTACCTTTTAAAAGCAAGTGAGAACGCATCCTCCAATAGCCGAAGTTCGGAAATGAAACGATGGCCTGATTCCCTATCCGAAGGAGTTCTTCCAACACTGTCTTGGGCACTCTTGTCGCTTGAATCGTTTGCGACAAAATCGCGAAATCAAAGCCGTTATCTGGGTAATGAAACAAATCGGTGTCTGCATCTCCCTGGATCACAGAGGCACCTTGAGAAACAGACAAACTTACGCCCTTTTGACTGATCTCAATTCCGCGCGCATCCACATCTTTGTTTTTCTTCAGCAATGCCATAAGCCCACCATCGCCGCTTCCAACATCCAACACCTTGGAACCAGAAGGAATAAGATCGGAAATGATGCGATAGTCAACACGATTGGGATCAGCCGCCATCGTACGATCAATTTTAGCGCGCGAGTAAAAGTCACTCATGGCTTAGATACCAATCCTAATTCTTCGGCCGCCGCGTTTATGAACCCGCGGACGGTGTCAAACAGCTCAGGCGTTTCCAAGAGGAAAGCATCGTGTCCCTTGTCTGTCTCTACTTCGACAAACGATACGTTCGCGCCAGCAGCGTTCAACGCGTGGACAATTGCTCTATTCTCTGAAGTAGGAAACAGCCAATCGCTAGAGAATGATACGCAGCAAAAACGTGTTTTGGTTTTCATAAACGCATTCGCCAGCTTGCCATCAAATTCAGATGCGAGATCAAAATAATCCATCGCCCGCGTCATATACAGGTAGCTGTTAGCATCAAACCGGTCGACGAAACTCATCCCTTGGTGCCGCAGATATGATTCAATTTGAAAGTCAGCATCAAATCCAAACGAGATATCTTCGCGTTCTTGAAGGTTCCGGCCAAATTTTCGGTGCAATGCACCTTCAGACAGATATGTAATATGTGCTGCCATGCGGGCCACTGCTAGGCCTTTGGTTGGACGAATATCAAAGCCGTGATAATCCCCATTGTGCCAATCTGGATCAGCCATAACTGCTTGGCGCCCAACTTCATGGAAGGCAATATTCTGAGAAGTATGGCGCGCCGCGGTTGCAATAGGCACAGCAGCAAAAACCCGCTCCGGAAATGCCACCGCCCATTGCAATGCCTGCATTCCGCCCATAGAGCCGCCAACGACAGCAAACAAAACATCAATTCCAAGATGATCTACAAGCTTGGCTTGAGCATTCACCATATCCTTGATTGTCACCACCGGGAATTTCAACCCATAAGGATCACCGTCGCTATTCTTGTTTGCAGGGCCACTTGAGCCCATGCAGCCACCAATTACATTGCTGCAAATGACAAAGAAACGGTCGGTATCAATCGGGCATCCTGGCCCAACCATTGTTTCCCACCAACCAGACTTTCCAGTGACTGGATTGCCTGAAGCTACATACTGATCGCCGGTAAGAGCGTGACAAATGAGTACAGCATTGGATTTGTCTGCATTGAGTGCTCCGTATGTTTCATAGGCGATCTGCAGCGGAGCCAAGGTTGCTCCTCCAGCCATACTCAGCCCATCATCCGCAGCAAATTGAGCCACAAGGCTGCTTGGATGGCGAGCTTCTTTCAAAGCTGCAGAAACGACTTCATCTGTTTGACTGGACTGCGACATATGCGTTGGCTTAGCACTCATTTTTTTTGAATTCACCGGTTAGCTACGGGCAGCCCTATTTAAGTGTCAATGTTTTCTTTGATTTTTGGGGAATGCATGGACTAAGAAAGGCAACATGATCAGGACTTAAGTGAAATATCATCTCTGCGCCTCTTCTGGGCGAAGTTGCTACGCAGGTTGATGATTTACCCGCGATATAGAACTGGAAGCATGTTGCCACTCAACTGGCTTTTGTGTCTGGCTGACCAAAACAAGTAAAGCTAATACATTGCTCTATTATAACAATGAGAAATTCCGCTATGAATAACCAAGTCACCGACCGCCCTGTCCCACGCTCCGGGGTTATGAGAATCGCGCCATATGTGCCCGGCAAGAACAGTGCAACCGGGGTTGATCCCAAGAGCGGCAAAGTCTTCAAGCTATCGTCGAACGAAAACCCACTTGGTTCAAGCTCCAAAGCAACTACCGCCGTGGCTACTATGAACCATTTGGAAGACTACCCTGATGGTGGCGCACGCCTGTTACGAGAAGCAATCGCTGATCAATTCAATTTGAATTCAGATCAAATCGTTTGTAGCTCCGGCTCCGATGAGCTGCTCTCGCTGCTCGGTTACGCGTATCTAAATCCGGGCGACGAAGCTATTTACACTGAACATGGTTTCTTGGTCTATCGCATTGTAATTCTTGCGGCAGGGGCAAAACCAATTGTCGCATCAGAGGTCGATGAAACAGCTCATGTTGACAATATCCTTGCTGCAGTTACACTAAAAACAAAAGTCATATATTTGGCAAATCCGAACAATCCAACAGGTACGTATCTTCCAGCGTCTGAAGTCAATCGGCTTCACAAGGGCTTGCGGTCGGACATCTTATTGGTCCTGGACGCCGCCTATGCCGAATATGTCGATCAAGATGACTATGAAGCTGGAATTGAACTTGTGAAACGCAGCGAAAACGTTGTGATGACAAGAACCTTTTCGAAGATTCACGGCTTAGCAAATCTGCGTCTTGGATGGTGTTTTGCGTCAAAACATATTGTTGACGCAATAAACCGAATTCGCGGTCCGTTTAATGTAAACGGCGCAGCAATTGCTGCAGGCCAAGTTGCTGTTAAAGACAATGAACACATTGCTCGTTCGATTGCACACAACAATACATTCCTGAGGACAATGTCACAGGGATGCACAGCATTGGGGCTTGACGTGACACCGAGCGTTGGGAATTTCATTTTGGTTCATTTTCCCGAAAAAACCGAAAGCAATGCAGAAGCCGCAGATCAGTTTTTGCAGAGCAAAGGTTGTGTCGTTCGACGTGTCGGTGCCTATGGTTTCCCTAACGCTCTAAGAATTAGTATCGGCACAGAAGAAGCAAATATTGCAGTTCTGAATGCGCTAAAAGAATTTTTGAACAAGTAGGTCAAGCAAGTTTCATGGCACAGTCAGATACAAAACCGATTTTCGAAAAACTCACATTGATTGGTATTGGCCTTATAGGGTCGTCAATTGCGCGAGTAGCGCGGAATAAGAACCTAGCAAACCACATTTCCATTTCTTCAAGGAGTGCAAATACATTAGCACGCGCCGAAGAACTTAAACTAGGTGACAGTTATTTTGCCAGTGCGGCAGATGCTGTATACGAAGCAGATTGCGTGATTGTTTGCGTTCCTGTAGGGGCAAGTGAGGCCGTTGCACGGAGCATCGCACCTGCTCTAAAATCTGGCGCTATTGTAAGCGATGTCGGTTCGGTAAAGAAGGCCGTCATTGATCAAATGCTTCCTCACCTGCCAGAGTTTGTGCACTTTATTCCCGCACACCCAGTTGCAGGCACAGAAAAATCTGGCCCCGACGCAGGCTTCGACACATTGTTTGATAATCGGTGGTGCATTTTGACGCCGCTTAAAAATACCGATCCTGCTGCATTGAACACACTGACCAAATTCTGGCAGGCTTGCGGATCAAATATGCAACAGATGGAGCCAGAACATCATGATTTGGTACTGGCCATTACCAGTCACCTTCCCCACCTCATCGCTTATAATATTGTCGGCACTGCCAATGATCTGGAAACAGTAACAAATTCGGAAGTTCTGAAATATTCAGCAGGCGGCTTTCGTGATTTCACACGATTGGCGGCGTCAGATCCAACGATGTGGCGCGATGTATGCCTCTACAACAAAGATGCTTTGTTGGAGATGTTGTCTAGGTTCTCAGAAGATTTATCAGCACTTCAACGCGCTATTCGCTGGAGCAAGGGCGATGAATTGTTTGATTTATTCACACATACGCGCGGCATACGCCGCGCAATTATTGATGCCGGTCAGGAAGTCGACGCTGCAGATTTCGGCCGGCAAAATGTCGGCCAAACACCAGGACAGTCAAAAAAATAATCCTTAAAACAATGCCGGAATTCTTCCGATTGGCAGTATACCAGCACTGACGACGCCGTTGTTAATCAGCAGTGTAACCACGACTGGGTCATCAGGGTTTCCAGACGTAAAGCCTTTAAGCGTCGCGGCAAGTTGTTCGGCATTGGAGCGGAAGCGCGGGGAAACTTCTGTCACCAAATCTGGTAGTTTGTCTAAATTTAAAAATTCCACACGCACCTTGCCGGAAAGCAATCCGTCCACAGAAATGTTTATTGGACCTGATGCCTTTGCTGTAAATCCAAGGCTTTCGAATTGTGCTGATTGAATTTCCATGGCTCCGCCACTTTCAATCCAAGCATACAAAAGCGACTCCACATCAAAATCTATTGCCTCACCGACATCCAAAGCGCTGGCCAATAATGATAGGCGAACTGATGGGAGTGCTCGGTTTGCACGGCTAACGATGATATTCTTGGCATCGAATGCAATATCGAAATTAGATGCTGCATCTTCGCTCGGGCGAACATGCAATTGAATGTCTTCAAGTTTGACGCCATCCAAAGGGTTTTGCGGTTGGTCTTTCTCAAATGCAAAGTCAAAATTTTGGCCAACAACAGACGCCCGTTTCAATCCGCCCAATCCAGCTGAAACACTGGCTTGAGCGCTCTTCCAACTGCCCAAAATCTTGGCACCCAACAATCGTTCCTGGGGAAGTTGAATGCTCACAGGACCTGCTGCTTCCGCAATGACATGGCCCGGCTTATAGAGAAGAGCGATGCTCTTTACAGAATCAATGACTGCCGTCAGCCCAGCACCATTTGCTGCGATTGCTGCTTTCTTACAGCTCACTTGCATATGAAATGGATAGCCAGATATCTGTTGATCACTACAGCTAACGGGGTTTCCAGAAGCTGCGCTACGCTGAACAATTTTTGCCAAGCCTGCGCCGGTTGCAAAGCTTGCAGTGTACCAAAGCGCTGACCAGATTAGGCACACCCCAATAAGAGCCACCAGCAACCACTTAACCTTCTTAGCCATTCGTTTATCCGTTTTTGATGCACCAGCATCTGGTAAAATTCAAAGTTTTCCGTCACAGGTATTCTTAGCTACCGAATACTGGTTACAATACCTTCAACGTTACAATCGCGGAGAGCATATGCGCCATTTTTGGGTGTTTGGCTATGGGTCATTAATGTGGCGTCCCGGCTTTTTATATACGAAATGTGAATCAGCCGTTCTTTACGGGGCACACAGAAGTCTTTGCGTCTATTCACATATTCATCGAGGAACACCGGAAAAGCCCGGCCTTGTGTTGGGATTGGACCAAGGTGGCACTTGCAGAGGAATGGCTTTTGCGGTTGCGCAGGAACACTGGGATGAGACACTGACCTATCTACGGGAACGCGAGCAAGCAACTATGGTTTACAAAGAAGCGAACAGAAAGGTGCGCCTTGCAAGCGGTGAAACAGTTGATGCATTGAGCTATTTGGTCGATCGTAACCATACCCAATATGCTGGTCGTTTGCCACTGGAGCAACAGCTTCAGATAGTCACAAATGGACATGGACAATCAGGACCCAATAAAGAATACGTCCTCAACACACAAGAACACCTAGTAAGCAGCGGCACTCCAGATAAAGCACTGGAATGGCTTTGCACCAGACTGAAAACCTAAGCAGCGATTTTTATCGGTGAGTAAAACTCATATGAACGTTGTACTTGTTGCGGAACTGGATCGCACACCAAATCTGACGTCACGCGCGCACTAAAATTACCCAAGAAATACACAAACCATCTAACGCCGGTTCCGGAATGGTTTTCGATATCGTCCAATAGACCTGAACCGTTTACGAACGCTGTATCCTTATCGCTATGCCAAGTGCCGACCACGACACCTTTGCTTTCAGCAATCAGAACACAATTTCGAAACGCAAATAAAGACTGCCTGGGAACCTCGGTAACGAAATAGACCGCACCAGATTTTCCATACAATCTAGCATATCGCGATCCAATTTTTTGATCGCGACTCTTTGCAAATTTTGGCATATCAAAGCGAGTAAACATAAGAACAAAAATAGAACAAAATTCTCATTTGTCAACAGTTTTACTTAAATTACTCTTTTCCAGAAGCCTCTTGCGCCTCAATTAGAAGCCTGTCTGAGGCCGTTTCTATACGTTCGATTAGCAAGGCTTTAAATTCATCATCCGGCAGCCCAGGTTCAATTGGGGGCAAAAACTCCATTACAATTGTACCTGGATAACGCAGAAACGTGCGGCGCGGCCAGAAAACGCCAGCGTTCAAAGCCACAGGCACAACAGGTACCTTCAGAATTCTATAAAGGGCCGTAACACCGAACTTATACGATGGTGGCGCACCGGGTGGCCGCCTTGTCCCTTCAGGAAATATGACGACATCACGTTTGTCTTTGACAGCAGACCGGGCCTGAGGGATCAACGCCTTCAAAGCGCTTGAGCCCTTCGCTCTATCCACTGAAATTTGTCGTAAGCGCGTAAGATACCAGCCAAAGAAAGGCACAAAGAATAACTGACGTTTGGCCAAATATGCCGGCCGTTCTGCCACTTCTAAAAGCACAAACGTTTCCCACAGGGATTGGTGCTTGGATGCAATCAAAACACCATCATGTGGCTTATTTTCAAGTCCTCTGAGTTCAAAGCGCACACCCGCTACAACACGCAAAAGCCACAAGGATGTTTTCGCCCATGTTTTTGGAACCCACCAAACCCATTTCCAAGGCATTAAAAAAATAGGCAAGGCAAAGATCATAAGTAAAATCAGGAAGCTATAGAAAGCTATATTAAAAACAAAGGAACGCAGGTAAACCACAAATGGTCCTTTCCAGACTACTGAACGGTAGCGAGATAGCGTTCTACAGTCATACGTGTCGTCATGGCGGTCAGCGCGCTTACAAGAACAAGAACAAAGACAAACCCAGTGAATACAAGCGGTGTCAGTGCAAACCCACCAAACAATGCCTGAAAAGGGCTGCCCCCAGAGGGCCCTTCCAGAAAACCAAGTAGCATGCCTCCAACCACAAAGAAAACAGTTGCGGCCAAACAACCCACAAGACCACCTTGCAAGCCAATCAATAGGAACCGGCCCTGAAATTCTCTGGCAATATACCGATTCAATGCGCCTACAAAGTGAAGCACCGATATCACCACCTGGTTCCCCGCCATAGCGCCACGCGTTGCAAAAATTACGCTTAGACAAGTTGCCGTTAATACAAGAAGAAAAATGCCGATTCCCGTGGCAATTGTTACGTTTGCAATGCGTTTTAGCTGTTTAATCCAAATTCCGTGATCATCTAGACTTACTCCGGTAACCGCCTCATTCAACGAGTTTCGCAATTTAGTGATATCGAGCACAACAGGGTTATCAATCTCAACAACGAGAAGACGTGGAACTGGCAGTTCTGATAGATCAAGCCCAGCGCCCAACCAGGGCTCCAGCAATTCAGCGCTTTGCTCTTCGGTTATTGCCTCAACGCGCCCGACGCCGGGCGAGTTTTCAGCAATTCGAATCGCACGTTCGATTTCGAGTTCAATATCAACGCCTTCTGACGGCCGAATTTGCACTGTGAGTTCACTACTAACATCGCTTTCCCAAAGCTGGGCCTGTTCAAAAACCATCGTGACAGCAGCAAGAGTTAGACATGCAAGGAAACTCATAATTGCAATTACGGCCATTAGCGCCGTTCCCGCGACCGATTGTGGCGGTACAATAGGACTCGGTCGTGGAAGGCGATTACCGCCAAGCCATCGGGCAAAAAAACGGACAAAGGCAAGAAACGATCGCACAATAATAGATAGAGTATTTTGTGATTTAATTGATCGGCGATCAGCGCCATTAGGATCGGTACTAGTCATAAATCTGAAGCCGTCCATCCTTGAGTACAAATCTTCTGGTATCAAACTGGTCAATCAAGTTCAGGTCGTGCGTTGCAATGACAACTGTTGTTCCTAATTTGTTTAGCTCAATAAATAGGCGCAGCAGACGTCTAGCGAGCGGGGGGTCCACATTCCCGGTAGGTTCATCGGCCAGCAGAATATCTGGACGGCTGATAAGCGCCCGCGCAATAGCAGCGCGTTGTTTTTCACCACCGGATAGTACTGGCGGCAACACATGCATGCGTTCCCCCAACCCAACCCAATCGAGTAATTCTACAACGTCCGTTCGATAGCGCGCCTCATCCATACCTTGCACGCGCAGCGGTAGGGCCACATTCTCGTAGGTCGTCATATGGTCCAATAGGCGAAAATCTTGAAAGACGATGCCAATCCGTCGGCGTATTTCAGGTAACTCGTCGTTACTAACCTGCGCCGCATCCTTGTCAAAAATAGAGATAAGCCCGCGAGAAGGCCGCATCGAAAGAAACAGCAACCGAAGCAAAGAAGTTTTTCCAGCGCCAGATGGACCGGTTAAAAACTGAAACGATCGCGGTGCAATTTGGAAACTAATGTCTCGGAGGACCTCCGGACCCATGCCATAGCGCAAGCCGACATTTTCAAACCGGATCAATTGAATTCCTCACATCTAACAAAAGTGAAATCTTGATATCCTGCCGCCTCTTGTCACTTCATTAACGCTATTTGTCTGTCAGGACAAAATCTAGTGATCTCCTGCGCAATGTTAACTCGGTATTGTCACGTCATTAATATTGTTGGTCCAATAAATCGCAAATTAATCAAAACCCGTTAAGTCGGATTTCCAATGAAGATTGCATGCCCAAATTGTAGCACGAAGTATACCCTCAAAGAACAAGCTTTGGGCACTTCTGGTCGGAAAATGAAATGTGCGAAGTGCGAACACATTTGGCTTGCCTTGCCTCCAAAAGAAATTATCCCTGAAATGGCGTCCGCAGAATCTGAAGATTTTGAACAGGTTCCAAACACAGATCAAGTTTCAGAAAGCTTGGACGAAGCGGAATGGGACAAGGATCTGGCTTCTGAAATCAATGAAGACGCTGAGGCGGCAGCAGCTAAGAACACAAAGATGCAACCCGTTTCTCACTACGAGACTTCAGGTGAAGCGAAAGAAAAGCGCAGTCCGCGATACATCGCGAAAAAAGCTGTAGCATTTGTCAAGGATAGTGTGAACGCTGTATGGGCCGCGCTTCTTTGGCTAAAAGGGCTGAACTTAAAAGAACAAATCGCTGTAGCAATCGGATTATTAATGCCACTGGTACTTGTTGGCGGCGTTTATACATCACGTGAGCGGTTGGTTCATCAGTTTCCTGACCTTGCAAGCTTGTATGAATCCGTTGGAATTGGTGTCAATCTTCAAGGCCTTGCATTTGAAGACATCCGCACGATACGACGACCGGAAAACGGCGTTGCAGTACTTGTTGTCGAAGGTGCTATTCGAAACATTACAGAAGAAACCCAAAAAATACCTCAGCTTCATTTCATTCTCAGTGGACGAAACAGAGAAGTATACTCTTGGCAAGACAAGGCCAACGATGAACAATTGCCAAGTGGCGAGCGTGTAGAATTTCGGACAGTGTTGGCTTCACCGCCGGATGTGGCCGATCGCCTGCATGTGAGGTTTTTTAGTAAAAATGCACATTTGAACAGACTTTAGCATTTACACATTGAAAGAATAGAAACTTGGAACTTATCAGAAATCGAAAAATTGATACGTTGTTCGATGCCGACACTCTTGCGGCTAGAAATGATGCATTGGCGGAAGAAATTGCACGCAGCGGAGTCGAAGATCTTCTGGTGATTGCGGTCTTAAAAGGCAGTTTTATCTTTGCAGCAGATCTTGTTAGATCTCTTTACAAGGCTGGCCTTTCTCCTGAAATCGAATTCATAACTCTGTCCAGTTATGGTGACGGAACAACTTCAAGTGGGACGGTACGCGTTGTTCGCGATATTGAATCTGAAGTCAAAGATCGCAATGTCCTTTTGATCGATGATATTTTGGAGTCCGGTCGCACGATTTCATTTGCGAAAGAGTTGATGCTCGGGCGCGGCGCTAAGAGCGCACAGGTCGCTGTTCTACTTGATAAAACCGGAAAACGAGCCACAGATATTGTAGCTGATTATGTGGGCTTCGAATGCCCCGACTACTTTGTTGTGGGATATGGAATGGATGTTGCTCATGCGTTCCGAGAATTGCCATTCGTCGGAGTAGTTGTTGACGAATAAAGAGCTGCAGTTAGCTCAAAAATCCCAGTTTCTTATGTATTGCGTTTGGGGAAACACCAATGGCCAAAATTTTACTAACCGAAGATGATGTAGCAGTAAGAACTTTCGTGAGTAGAGCGCTTCAGCTAGACGGTCATGATATCGTGATGGCTGAAGATGGTGAAGAAGCCCTCAATGTCCTGAAAGAAGACGACGGTTGCTTTGACCTTTTGCTGACAGATGTAAAAATGCCGATCATGGATGGCATTGCGTTGACGCATCACGCGTCAAAAAGTTGGCCTAAACTCCCAATCCTAATCATGACCGGCTATGCAGATCAGCGCGAACGGGCCAAAGGTCTCGAACAAATCATCAGAGATGTAGTTACAAAGCCCTTTTCTCTTGCAGATATCCGTACGGCTGTTAATTGCGCACTAACAGACAAGATAGCGGCCTAAAGAGTGAGGGAAGCACTATTGCGGCAGCAATCTTTCCAAGTAATCAAGTTCGATTTCTGGACGCTCGATATCGCCTAGCCGGCGACGGATTGCGTCGAGAATTTCTCTCGCGCGTTGAATATCAATTTCACCCGGTACCTTAACGCTGTCGCCATCATCCGTGCCACGGTTACGTTGTGGCCTTCCAAGAGGGTCTATTCCAGTCTGCATGCCCCCTGGTCTGCCTTGTTGCTGACCTTGGCCGCTCTCAAAGCCCTGCCCTTGTTGTTGGCCGCCTGGTTGTCCCTGTTGTCCTTGCTGTGCAAATTGCTGCATCATTTGCTGAGCGCCGTCACGCAGTGCCTGCAACGCTCGAGACTGTGATCCAAGCGCCTCGCCAGGTTGCCCCCCACCAAGGGAATCTGTCGCGTCGCCCATCTCACCTTCAGCCTCACCCATTTGACCACCGGGTTCCAGACCATTTTGCTGCATTTGCTCCATCAGTTGTTGCAATCCTTCTTGCACATCTGCCTGGCGTTGCTGGAGTTCATTCATTGCTCTTTGACGTTCTGATTCTGAAAGCTCGCCTTGCTGACGTTGCTGCTGCTGATTCCCATCTTGTTGCTGGCCCTCCAACTGTTGGCGTCGAAGTTGCTGTTGTTGCTGCTCAAAGGTTTGATCCATCAAACTTTGTTGACGCTCAATCAAGTCGCCTAGGTCACGCATCATCTGCTGCATTTCCTGCTGTTGCTGCGACATTTGCGGTTGACCGTTTTGCAAATTTTCCAACATTTGCTGCATTTCAGAAAGCATCTCACGTGCAGCGTCTTTTGAGCCATTACGCGCGAGGTTTTCAATTTGATCCAACATTTGATCAAGGTCCTGCGGCGTGACCGTTTGCATGTTTGGATCAAAAGGCATTTGCTGCTGAGCAGATAGATTTTGCTGCTGCTGCCTTGCAAGCGCTTGAAGATAGTCATTCATCGCCTGGCGCAATTCTTCAGTCAGCTTGGCTATCTCTTCTTCCGAGGCATCATTTTCCAATGCGTCACGAAGTGCTTCTTGCGCAGCACGCAAATCTCTTTCGACGTCCGACAAATCGCCATCTTCAATTGAGAGCGCAATTTCCCAAATTAAATCAGCAACATCACGAAGTTTATCGTCGTCAGTCGCAGAATATAATCGCCGTTTTGCAGTGGTCATCGCCAAATAGATTGACGCAGCGTCAATAAATTTTTCCGGTGCAAACAAGAGCGCGTCTAATGCCGACCCCACTTTAGGAACTGTGTTTGCATCCAAAGCAAGGTTTTGCCGTTGTTCAACCAAAGCTCGTGCCAATGGTTTTCTGAAGGATCGAATGGGAAGGGTAAATTCCGCGGGCGGCGATGCGCCCTCTTGGTCAGCCTCATCCGTCGCCGTTAGTGCTAGAACAACATTCAATCCAGCCCACGGGTGCTCAGTCAGGTTTTTGATCGTTCTCCCACTGCCTTCCTTCACCCGAGATTTCGGCAAGGATAGGTCCATTTCTGGCGCTTCATAAAGTGGGCGGGCATTGGGGCTTTGTGGCCGGATTGGCTTAAACTCTACGCGAGCGCTAACAATTCCGTAGTCATCCTTCAATTTATAGCGCAATTCCAAGGCACCGCTGCGTGCGACTTCCGGCAATCCATCGAACGAAATTTCTGGAGCATTGTCTGGAATAACCAAGAAATTCCAAGTTCTCGGTTCACCAAAACCGCTGCCCACAACGATTTCGGTATCTGCGTCAAGGGATAACTCGAACTGATTCAAGACCTCTGAATCTTCGCCGGCTTCAGCAAGCGATTCATCAATTGCAGAGGACAATAATTCTTCGCTCCCCCCTGATTTTACGGTAACATTTAACGCTTCAAGCGCATCGCTTTGCAATGAAAACACGCTACCTGTTGGGACTTTAACTTTCTGATTTAATTGGGGTTCCACGCTTCGCGTCAAGAAAATCGGTGCACGTCTTGTGTAGGCTGGAGGAGTGACCCATGCATCCAATCGTGCAAGGGCTGGGGTGACCTCAATTGCGGGGTCGGTCAGGGCCGCAAGCCGGCGTGTGCGGTCTGTACCCGCATATGCAAATGAAACGACCAGCAGCAAAACGGCCAACGCCCGAAACTGAAACGGATCGACCCGGTTGGCAGTTGGCTTTGGCGCCCCTGTCCGCAGCCCTTTGATCGCGGTTAGAAGCCGCGCCTGATGGGCGCGCCAAAGGGTGCTCCCAAGGGCTCCATCTGACGCAATTTCTGCAGGTGAATCTTCATAACTGGATAAAGGTCTATGGCGCGTTCCAGAGACGTTTTCAATACGCTTAAGTGCTTCATCTTTATTAGCAAATCGCACTTTTCGCAAAGGCCAAATGGCAGCAAGACCGGCTAGCAATAACAGTGCCAACCCAACATAGCGCCACACCGGAGGCAGGCCGAGCCAAAGGCCAAACCAGGAGGCAATAAGGAAGGCTGAGATAACGCCGAGAAGCGGCAAAAGAGCAGGCCAAAGCTGCTCCCAAAACAGCACCAATCTGGCGCGTTGAACCAGCCTTGCAATGCGTTGTGTAAGGCCGTTGCTTTCTGTGTTTTTATGGTCAGCTGTCATGCCATTTTAGACCTTTCAACCCGCCCAATTCGCAGAGATTGGTAATTCACAGTGAAGTTACCAAACCGGCTCACTTCACCCTACAATCGCGCATATTAGTGAACCCATACCAAAAGATTAACACAGCCAACACATTTGACCAGTGTTACCAGCGTCACGCTATGTGACAAATTGGAAAGGAATTCGAGGGGCAATCGGCGATCAGTAGATTCAGACCCAGTCAGGCATACTGTCGAGCGCGATCAAATCATCGTAGCTGAGACGCGGGCGAATGATATGGAACTGATCGCCATTGACCAGCACCTCAGGTATCAGCAAACGCGAATTGTATGTGCCCGCCTGCACGGCCCCATAAGCGCCAGCAGACAATACTGCCAGCAAATCACCGGAAGCTGGTTTTGGCATTTTACGATCAAGACCCAGATAATCGCCGGTCTCACAAACCGGGCCAACAACATCTGCCACAAACTCCGGCGTCCCATCAATGGCTTCAGCAACAGGCCAAATCTCGTGATAGGCTTCATACAATGTCGGGCGAATGAGGTCGTTCATGGCAGCATCAGCAATTACGAAATTTTTGGCACCGGGTTTATCATCGGGCCCTTCTTTTACGTAAATGACTTCAGTCACCAGAATGCCCGCATTGCCGGCAATCAAACGGCCCGGCTCAAACATCACTTGGCAATTTAGCCCGCTCACATGCTTTTTTACCACTTCGGCATAGGCATCCGGCAAGGGCGGTGGGTTGTTGTCGTTGCGATAAGGAATACCAAGACCGCCACCCAAATCTACATGGTCGATAGCATGACCATCTGAGCGCAAATCCGTGATCAATTCTGAAAGGCGCGCAAACGCATCGTCGAAGGGCGCAAGTTCCGTAATCTGCGAACCGATATGCATATCGATGCCGGTAGGCTTGATGCCGGGCAAAGCCCCTGCCCTTGCATAAACGGCGCGCGCGCGCTGCCAGTCGATGCCAAATTTATTTTCTGCTTTGCCGGTTGAAATTTTTGCGTGAGTTTTTGCATCCACATCCGGGTTGATGCGCAGCGATACCGGTGCCACTTTGCCCATGGCTAGCGCAACCTCGTTGAGACGCTCCAGTTCTGGTTCGCTTTCAACATTGAAACACAAGATGCCCGCATCCAGCGCAAAACGCATTTCAGCAGCTGTCTTTCCAACACCGGAAAACATGATTTTACGTGCGGGGATGCCTGCAGCCAATGCACGGCGCAACTCGCCCTCCGACACAACATCTGCGCCAGAACCCGCCTTGGCCAAAGTTGCCAGTACAGCCTGATTGGAATTGGCCTTCATGGCGTAACACACCAAGGGCTTCAAATCGCCAAAAGCGTCAGCGAACACCTTCAGGTGCCGCGTTAAAGTCGCTGTAGAATAAATGTAAAATGGCGTACCAACTGCGGCGGCAATATCTGCCACCGACACGTCTTCAGCGTGAAGAACGCCATCCTTGTAAGCAAAATGATGCAAATCAGGCGCTCCTGAAACCCGGTGAATAAGGCGCTAGACCCTAGGGCTTAAACCTTCCGGGCATTTGATAGTTGAGAGCTTAAATTATACCGTCAAGAATAAACTTGCGGGTTGGTTTTTCCGCATCATAGCCGATAACCGCATCTTCCAAAGAGCCGCTACCGCCACCACGATAAGGCGCACCTTCATACTGTGTATCATTTTCCAACGCGCCACGGCGGCCACAGGCACCCAAAGCAAGGGTCAGTGTCAAAACGCCAATTACACTGGCTGTTGTCATCTGTTTACGGGTCACGAAAGGCTCCTAGATTCGTAAAATCAATTGGGTGTTTGTTACACAAATACAGTTAACAGCCTTTTGCCGTAATTTTTGGCGGATTTCAAGGGGCGGATCGACACACTACCGTGATCGCTTGGAATGGCCAGTTGTTGAAACACAAATTCCGCAGCTTGCGCGTCCTACGCAATCGTCTTTGGGCCTGCCCTGGGGCCCTGTGTTGTCGTCCTAAGATGTTAACAAATTGCAACATTTTGAATAGCTGCTATAGGTCAAATTATTATTTTATTTATTTATTTATTTTGACCTTGGACCATTTCATGTCCCGATTTTTAAGACGCGGCGCCCATTTGTGCGCATCTGGATTTTCAGCTTCTGCGGCACACGTTAGTTTTACGACGTACCGATCCATATTCGCAGCCCGGTTTGTATTCGCAAGCTTTATACTGATCGCCAGCCTTATAGGACCGCAGCCAACATATGCCGTGGATTATGTGGTTACCGGCCTCAATACAGCGACCAATGGAAATGGTAATCCCGATCCGATTACGGGTGTTGGCGACACGCTGACCCTCACCAATGGGTCCAGCATAACGGCTAGTAATGCTGAAGGTATACATTTCAACAATGCTGGGCAAAGTACGATTTCGAACCTAGGTTCAATAGACACAATAGGCGCATCGGCGTTTGGGATTTGGAACCAAACTTCTGCAAACAGCACAATTAGCAACAGCGGATCAATCCTGACAACATCCGTAGGTGCACATGGGATTTACAACGATGATTCCGCAGACAGCACAATCAGCAACAGAGGAGCAATCCTGACAACACATCAGGATGCCTTCGGGATTCATAACACAAACTCCGCACGCAGCACTATTAGCAATAGCGGATCAATCAGCACAGCGGGAAGTTTCGCCCTGCTGCCAAGTGCTTCCTATGGGATTTTTAACGACACTTCCGCAAACAGCACAATCAGCAATAGCGGATCAATCAGCACTATACGTGAAACCGCCCACGGGATTGTTAACTTAACTTCCGCAGGTAGCATGATCAGCAATAGCGGATCAATAAGTACGACAAACGGCAGGGCCGCCGGAATTTTTAACCTATCTTCCGCAGGCAGCACGATCAGTAACAGCGGAGCAATCAGTACTGAACACTTCGACGCTTTTGGAATCTTAAACCAAAGTTCCGCTAACACCACCATCAGCAACAGCGGATCAATCAGTACTATGGGCAATTCCGCCCATGGGATTTACAACGAAGCTTCCACAGGCAACACCATTCGCAACAGCGGGTCTATTCGGGTTGACCATAGCAACTCCATCGGCATCAGGTCCGACACTGCCATAAATCTTATCAATTCTGGTCTGGTGTTTGCTGCCTCTACTGCCAGCAGTGCGATTGAGCTGAACAGCGGCAATGACATCCTCACCTTGTCTGCAGGCAGCCGTATTAAGGGCCTAATTGGTATGAACAATGGCGATGACACGATAACGCTGGACCATGGTGGCAACGACATTTCCTGGCGCTGGACCTTTGAGCACTTTAAAGATGCCTCATCCGATGTGCTGTCCGTTATTGGCGCTCCTTACGTGGTGGAAGATGCTGGCCTCAGTAACGGCGGCAATGGCATCACCGTTACGGTCGCCGACCAATCTCGCGAAGCCAATGCAGGCGCAGTGCTGGCAGATTTGATCGGCGCCGTAACAGGCGCAGTGACCAGCCGTATTGCCGAGGCATGGGCGCTTTCTGATACAGGTCTCAGCACCGGCGCAGAAATGACCGATGAAGACGGAAGCTCTCTTGGCTGGAATGCCTGGGCCAAAGCCTTTGGTGGCTTTCAGGATCGCGGCTCACAATCTGGTGCTGGCGGATTATCCCCCGACACACGCCATGCCTTTGGTGGTGTTGTAGTGGGCGCCGACACAGCGCCAACCAATGGCGCGTTATTCGGTGCCTTTGGCGGCTTTGCAGTATCTAAACTGTCTTTCGCCGATGCATCGCTCAACGATACTAGCGCCACTGACATTGATACCAACACGCTGTTTGGCGGAATTTATGGCCGCATTGCATCTGCCCACGGCCTGTTTGCCGATGGCACACTAAGCGTTGGCTATGCCGATGGCGATGCAGACAAGCGCCTGCAAGCCAACAATCTGGCCACAGGCGGCATTGAAGAGATTACCGGCGGCGATGCATCTGGCTTTTATGCAGCTTCCAGCGTGACATTTGGCGCGCATGTGCCTGTGGGCACTTCCAGCGCAGTGTTCATTCCATCCGCCACCTTTGGCTACGCGACCCAATGGCGCAAGGGCTATACCGAAGATGCATCCGTTGATGGCGCCATGAGCGTTGAAGATTATATGGCCTCCATTTTAACAGCCCGCCTGCAGCTGGCCACACAAATGAGCCGCAGCACAGCATCTGGCATGGGTTGGACCGCAGCGTTTCGCGGGGGCGTTGATCTGCAAAAAGATATCAGCCAGGACGTGGAATTCACCATGCTCAGCACGGCGCTAAGTGCAGATGCAGGCCCGGACGACACGCAGCTCGGCGGCTTCCTGGGCCTAAACCTCGCCATCGCTCAATCGGACACCATCGCCTTCACTCTGGATGGCGAAATGACATTCGCAGGCCATAACGCGGATGAGGTGGGCGGCAGCCTGAACGCGGGTATCAGGGCGCGGTTTTAGAGCGCTATGTCCCCAGAGTTCGCCAAACATCCATGTCGCAGCGTTCTTCCAAGAAGTTGGAGGGATCTGGCAAAGAGGTGATTGAGCTGATCCTTGTCAGCTCATCCAATTCCGCTTGCAAGGGTTGGAAATCCGCGGCAGCAAAGTTGTCCTTCAATTGCTCAATTGTGCGCGCACCCAATAGAACAGACGCAACGCCGGGTCTGGAGGCTACCCATGCCAGGGCAACATGCGATACGGGCCGGTTATTGTGATTTGCAATGGTTTGAAGTGCTCCCAGTATCGCATAGGTCCGCTCTGTATTGCGGAAATCATAGCCATCTCCACGTTCGGGATCTTCGCCTAAACGAGTTGCTCCACTGGGTCGCTCGCTGGCCTGGTATTTGCCGGTCAACCAACCAGAACGGTGAGTGCAAAACTTAGGTGATCAAACAATTTGATGGGTGGACGCACCATCGCAAACCCAGTTTCTG
>JBGCFS010000143.1:0-3522 GCA_045107035.1 Hyphomicrobiales bacterium | reverse complement strand
CGAGGAACACAAGGAAACATTGGCAACCGCCAGCGCCGCGGCAGCTGCGGGTGGTATCACAACTATTATAACAACACCTGATACTGACCCAGTGATTGATGATCCGGCGCTTGTGGATTTCATGCTGCGCCGTGCACGCGACACAGCCATCGTCAAAGTTCACCCTAGTGCTGCGCTTACCAAGGGCCAAGCCGGCAAGGAAATGACCGAGTTTGGGCTTTTGAAGGAAGCTGGCGCCGTGGCATTTTCGAGTGGCCACAGAGCTCTTGAGAACAGCCTTATCTTGCGCCGCGCCCTTACCTATGCACGGGATTTCGACAGCCTCATTATACACCACGCCGAAGACCCGTTTCTGGCAGGTGATGGCGTCATGAATGAGGGCGAAAATGCCTCGCGCCTTGGTTTGCCGGGCATCCCACATGAAGCTGAATTGATCATGGTTGATCGTGATATTCGCATGGCGGCGCTCACGCAGAGCCGCTGCCATATTGCGCAGATATCTACAGCAGCTGGAGTCGATGCTATTCGAGCGGCGAAAGCTTCTGGTGTCCCGATTACAGCGGGCGTTTCCATCAATCATTTGTCTCTTAATGAAATTGATATTGGCGGTTATCGCACATTCTTCAAACTATCTCCGCCCCTGCGGTTGGAAGATGACCGCCAAGCATTGATTGACGGCGTGGCTGATGGCACCATCGATGTCGTGATCTCCAATCACGATCCGCAGAATGTGGAGGCAAAGCGCCACACCTTCGCAGAGGCCGAAAGCGGAGCAATTGGACTTGAAACCCTTTTCTCAGCTGCCATGCGTTTGGTGCATGATGAACGATTGAGTTTGTTGGATTTTGTGCGCGTGGCAAGTGATGTTCCGGCAAACCTTCTTGGCCTTGCGGCTGGCTCGCTAGAAGTTGGTACCGATGCAGATATCGCGATTGCTGATCTAGATGCGCCATGGATTGCCAGCGAAGATCAATTCCGTTCCCGTTCCAAAAACACTGCCTTTGAAGACGCACGCTTTAGTGGCCGAATTGCACAAACACTGGTGAATGGCAAAACCGTATTTGTCGGCGAGAGCTAGAGAAGTCCCAACTCTTTTTGCAGTTTTTTGGTTAGCTTGGCGCTGATAATGCGGTGTGCTTCAGCGATATACGCTTTGCGGTCATCATCAGTGAAGTCGGCATCTGCCTCTATACGCACCCATTTTGCACGGGCCAGATAGGGCGCAGGAACAATACCGGGCAGCTCAGTTAGCATGCGGTAGGACATGTCGGCGCATTTGATAGCCAACGCTATATGGTTTCCCGCAGCAGACTTTTCAGAACCCGTTCCCAGATCTGAGATCGCAAATATTTTGCCACCCACTTTCCAAACATGAGAACCACCCCACTGCACCACCGAAGTGGTTGCAGTGAGATTGCCACAAAATGCGTTGTACTCTTCTAGTGTCATAAAACGATCTTATGAATTGATCGGCGTTGGAATGGGACAGCTGATACCGGTTCCACCAATCCCGCAATAGCCATTTGGATTTTTGGCCAGATACTGCTGGTGATAGTCTTCAGCGTAGAAAAACTCCGGAGCTTCCATCAAATCACTGGTGATGTCCGACTTACCAGCTTCTCTCAGTGCCGTTTGGTAGACCGCTTTGCTGGCACTAGCTGTCTCAAGCTGTGCCTGTGTGGTGAGATACACACCAGAGCGGTACTGCGTGCCGGTATCATTTCCTTGGCGCATACCTTGGGTCGGATCATGACCTTCCCAAAAGACTCTCATCAGCGTTTCAAAAGAGACTACCGAAGGGTCAAATACCACCAACACTGCTTCAGTATGGCCCGTTTGCCCGCTACATACTTCTTGATAGGTAGGATTAAGGGTGTGCCCCGCCATGTAGCCAACAGCTGTGGAATAAACACCGTCCAATTTCCAGAAAATGCGCTCTGCCCCCCAAAAACAACCCAACGCGAAATAAGCTGTTTCCAGATGATCGGGAAACGGTCCCTTTATCGGGTTTCCATTGACAAAGTGAGGGCTTGGAACCGGCATAATTTCAGCGCGTCCAGGTAACGCACTCTCTTTTGTCGGAACGCTCAATTTGTTTTGAAGCTTATTAAACAAGAACATTTGGTTCTCCTCTTTGAAACGCAGGCCTTAACCTTCGACCAATCCGCGTCGTTTTTTGCCAATCGCAATGAATAGCAAAGCTATGACACCAACCACCAACCAGGTGGGTGCTTCCAGAATGGAAATCATGACTGGGTCCCATGCATATGGGTGTACATTGCGCTGAATAACAGCCTGCGCCAAATTTAGTGAACCGGAGTGCAGCGAAAACCAGGTACTGCCCATGGGCGTAATGATCAAATCACCGCTGGTGATGGAGCGCGCACCGTCCAATACAAGTGCAACAAATGCACCGGCAAAAAGCCAAAATCCAAGAATGCGAAATATAAAGCGTATCATGTCGTGTCCTAATTCGTTTTCTGGCACATAAAGGGCCGCGCTTTTACTTGCAAATCAAGCCTCTTCACGCTTGCGCGAGAAAAAAAGCATTTTGGAGCGAAAAGATTGCTTCGCCACCTTGCGCCAAGCCGCGCGTTCAGTATACATCTCTCGCGCTCAATAGCAGTCTGGCTATAACAGAATGTTTAAGCACGGAGAGGTGGCCGAGTGGTCGAAGGCGCACGCTTGGAAAGCGTGTAGGCAGGTAACTGTCTCCAGGGTTCGAATCCCTGTCTCTCCGCCATTTTCCTTTACAAGCGACTGATTTTATTAATTTAACTTGGTTTATTGGCCCAGCTCCAGCAATAACCCTAAACATCAAACATCGCTAATCAATGGTTTACCTTTTAAAACCCGTCGGAAATTCTGTTCCAATCGGCCACCCCATCAATAATTTGCTACCCTGTTGGTTTGGTGATGACCTGCTGAGCGGCCAGCCTTGGCTAAGGCATTCCCCAAATTGTCGAATTCTTATCTAACAAGCTGTTTCCAGACATCAATTAGTGCTTGCAGGATGTGATCCATCAAGATACTACAGGAAAAAAATATTCCTGACAGGCAAAATTGACTGGGAGTTCGACGTGCTGAACAAAGTTGATACCAAACAGGCCAGGCGGCGAAACAACGCAAAACCAAAAGGACGTCAACTGAATGAGGCAGCGTTTTTGGACGTGCGGGAACTGTTAGGCGATGCGCCACGCAGGCGGGATCTTCTGATCGAATATCTGCACCTCATTCAGGATCGCCATGGCTGTTTGTCCGCCGCGCATTTGCGCGCGCTGGCCGAGGAGTTGAAACTGAGTCAGGCCGAAATCTATGAGGTGGCCTCGTTCTATGATCATTTTGACATTGTGCGTGAAGGCGAAGCAGCGCCCGCGCCGCTGACCATTCGCGTGTGCGATTCGCTGTCTTGCATGATGGCTGGCGCTGAGACCCTGATATCACGGTTGGAAGACAGTGCGGACAAAACCCAGATCCGCATAGCACGCGCACCCTGCATGGGTCGTTGCGCTGCCGCTCCGG
>JBGCFS010000142.1:0-26176 GCA_045107035.1 Hyphomicrobiales bacterium | reverse complement strand
GCCACAACTGTATCGGCTCCCAAAACAAACGCATCGTCATAGCGTTCCATTTTTGGTGCTGTGCCAGCTTCGTCTTTTTTTTCAGCCTTTTTAAGAGCTTTTGCCAACGCAACCAATGTATCTCGCGCTGTTTGTGCTTTGGCGCCGGCCAATCGAGCGGCAAGGGCGCGGGGGCTCTCCCGTCGTTTTGGCGTTTCGTCCAAATCAACCGGTTGGAGCCGATCTGGCTGCAAGCCAACTTGCTGCAACAGCGCCAATCGGCGCGGTGATGCTGAGGCGAGAACCAGTCTTGGAGACGTTTTTGCGGCCATGGAACGTGTATTTCGCTGCTGTAATTTTACTATTTGAAGCGGTAGGTAATGCGCCCTTTGGTAAGATCGTAGGGTGTCATTTCCACCAGGATTTTATCACCAGCCAAGACACGGATGCGGTTCTTACGCATACGACCTGCGGTGTGAGCGATTATTTCGTGATCATTTTCCAGCTTCACGCGAAACATTGCGTTCGGCAGTAACTCGGTAACAACACCGGGAAATTCAAGGACTTCTTCCTTAGCCATAGGATTCCTTATCTAAAGCTTTGACTTAAAATCGGACTGCAAAGCGGTCCTAATTCATACATGCGGACATTCGAATATCGTCAAACAAGTGACAAATATCAGTCCATTGCGAGGTCTGTTAACAGATTGCTTTGCGTACGTCACCATTTACCGGGGCAAAATAGCCATTGATATCAAAATATAAGGTAATTGTTGCGTTTAAACCGGATTGCCTCGTGCCCTGACAAACTATGAGAGCGCCAGTGTTTTTAGGTTCCATTGATTTTCAGTTGAATGAACGCCGGATTTGAGAGCAGAATTCACCATCAATGCGTGTGAATTCTGCCCACGGGATTCCCATAAAAAAAGGGTGGCTGAAAGCAGCCACCCTTTTGGTTTGCTTTGTTAGAACTGTACTTTTGCGCGCCCTGTTACATCGACTGCTGTGTATTCGCCGCCACCAAGACCGTGGCCCTCAACAGCTAGGCCCAAGGACGCGTTATCTGAAATTTGTGTGTCCACGCCTACGCCAATTCTTGCAGAAAACACATCGTCGCTTGTTAGCAAGGAAGACGATGTGGTGTCTTCTGAAGAGAAGTCGTATTCTGCTTTTGCCAAGGCCCAAAATGTTGCCTGGTGGCCAGATTCGAACATGTGCGGGTAAAGCACTTTCGGACCAAACGAAACCCGACCAATCGTTACATCACGGCTCGCAACGGCTGTTGAACTGCTATCCACATAAGCATCCTGTGCCTCGATTGAAACGAATGCCTTTGCAGTTGGTTGGATGGTGAGGCCGTTCCAATCGAACGATCCGGTAAGGCTACCGCCAATTGTCCAACGGCTGGCATCATAGTCCGCTGTTACAGCGCCAACAGCACTGTCATAGGTGACCCAGCTATGTGTCACAGACACATCAGCAACCAATTGTGGCGATAGCTTTATACCGGCGTAAACACCAAGCGTCGGGCCTTGGCCTTCAAGCTTGCCATCAACAGAACCAAAGTCGAAATCGGAAATTTCATAACCCGCTATAATACCGAGCAATGCCTGGCCATTGAAACGACGGTCAAAGCCAACGAGGAAGTTGGTAACAGATCCATCAAGCGTGGCGTCGTCGCCATTATAGTCGCCATAATTCACACGGCCCCAAACATTATAAGCCATCGGCTTAGTGGGAACAGTTGGATCGTAGCGTTGGCCATCTTCACCGTAAGCAAGAACTGCATTGGAACTTGCTCTTTTACGGTTCGCGTTCATCGCCATTAGCTGCTCAAGGCTGATGGTTGCGCTGTTTTGAGTGAATGCAAGGCCTGCACTACCTGAACTACCAGAACCCAACAGAGCGCCTGTCACTTCAGAGCTAACAGCACTCGTGACTATTTCGGATGTATGGCGTTGTGCGACAAGTGTACCAGCAGCTTGAACGCTTTCGCCACCAGTGCCTGCGGGTTGACATGTGATTGTTATATTATGGAAAGCGTTGTTGAACGTACTTCTGCCTTCCAAAGAATAGTTTGTCCCAGGTGGGAAGCCAGTGGAATTTCCAATCACCAACGGCACTCCAAGAAGCTGATAGCTGCTTCCAGTGAGTCCAATGGAAACACGATTTGCACCGCTGTTTGGAGCAGAAACTGCAGTAATCACGTCCCCTTCCACGAAACTAAAATTAGTGAAGCTGGAATCTGTTAAAGGAAAGCTCGCGCAAGTACCTCCCATAACCCCGCCTGCAAATGCAGGCTATGCCTGAATAACAAACGCCGAAGATACTAATCCCGCAACAACCGGCAGGCATGTGCTAAATTTGGCAACTGATTTAAGCGATATTGGTAAAAATCGGGAATTTTTAAAAGTCTGGCCCATAATAAACGCCATACGCCTTTGTAAAACTAATTGGTCAAAAAAATAATTATATAAAACAGTAATTGACTGTCATTAAACGGGTTTAGGTTGTTTTGTCAATTTTTGTTCGTTGTTCCAATGCTATAGGCGTGTTCGCAAGATTGTGAAAAAAAATGAATTTCAAACAGGCGATATTTATGCCCGATAACCATTCACGCCGACAGGTTCTCAGGGGGCTTTGCAAAGCAGGTGCTACAAGTATGGCATTGGCCACGCCTGTCTATTTGTCAGGCGCAGCTCACTCAGATGAGATTAATACAGTGCCCGTTCAAAAGTCTCCGGCAGTTTTAGTGAGAGGGCACCCAGATGCCCGGTTGTTATCCGCCGGCTACAATGGGCGTTTTGAAGCCATTCCTGATGCCAGGATTATGTGCCAAACGCCGCAACATGTGGAGGCGGCACTCAACTATGTTCGTTCTGAAAACTTACCCTTTTCGGTTCGCTCTGGCGGTCATTGTTTTGCTGGTCTGTCTCAAAGCAACAGCGTGGCCATAGACGTGCGAAACATGAATAGCATTCGTGTTGATAAGAAGCAGGGCACTATAACTGCTGGGGCGGGTGCTACTTTGGGTCAAGCACACAGAGCAGCTGCGCAAGAGGGACTTTTGCTATCTGCAGGCTGGTGTTCAGATGTTGGGTTAAGTGGGCAGGTATTAGGAAGCGGCATTGGTTTTACATCTCGCTTTGGCGGGCTTTTATGCGATCGTATGCAAGAGATGACGATGGTCGATGCACAAGGACAGATCGTCCATGCCAACAAAGACGAAAACGAAGATCTGCTATGGGCTTCGCGCGGCGGCGGCGGCAGTTTGGGTGTGTTAAGCGAAGTTGTTATCTCGTTGGATGAATTACTGCAGACATCCAGCTTCAGTTTGGTTCGCCGCTATTCCTCTGATGAGGGAGCTAAAGTATTCGCGCGGTGGCAAACATTATCAACCGAAGTTGATCGCAGTATCACAAGTCATTGCAGCTTCTATGGGTATCCAAACAATCAGATTATTTTGATATTTGCCGGGCAAGCGGTGGGCAATCATGCAAAGTTAAGCGCTTACTTGCATGAATTGCTTGGCGAGAAAAAGCAAATCAAAAGCAATGAGTTTGTGTCAGGGGCATTGTTGAGTGTTTTGGAGGGGCAAGTTTTACGCTCCATGAAAGGCTCTCTTCCGCTGCATGCAAAGTCGCATTTTTTAAACGACATTATGTCTGCTGAAGCGTGTGGCGAACTGGTTGAGGAATTCAATCAGCACCCATATGGATCTGTATTTGTAACTTTTGAAACTTTGGGAGGCGCTGTTTCTGAAGTTGGCAATGCCGAAACAGCTTATCCGCATCGACATGCGAAATTCCTGGTTCAATCATCAGTTCAGCCAAAAAATATCGACGAACAACCAGTGCATTTGAATGGTTTGAAGGCAGTCTCCAGGCTGCTCGACAAGCATTCATCAGGCGGCGCTTACGTAAATTATCGTGATAGAGAGTTACCGGGTTGGGCTAATGCTTATTGGGGGGAGAATTTACCGCGCCTGGTTGCCATAAAAAGCAAGTACGATCCCAAAAATATCTTCCGCCATGCTCAGAGTATTCCGCTTGGTTAGTGGGCAACGCCCCGGAATATTATAGCGAAAAGACGACGGCAGTGAAGTCGATGAATATCCGCCAGCCAATTGCATGCCAGAAATTGTGAGCAAATATTTAATTGGAAATAGTTCGATGCGGGGTGCCATTCTCGCGCGGTCAAAACAGTGTGCAATTTGGCTCTTATCTGAAACCAGAATTTAATTTCAATTTAGAAATTGAAGAGGGGATATTGACCCCCTCTTCTGACATTGGCTTGAGCTTCTACACAATACGTTTGAGCTCAATCCAATCGCTAGCTTGGGTTGTTATTTTTTCCACCTTCGGACTTTTTAGAGCCGCCGGAGCTTTGTGCACCCTGGGACTTTTTAGAACCGCCTGAGCTTTGTGCGTCTTGGGGTTTTTTAGAACCGCCTGAGCTTTGTGCGCCCTGGGATTTTTTGGAACCACCTGAGCTTTGTGCACCCTGAGATTTTTTGGAACCACCTGAGCGCTTTGAGGCCTTAGAGTCTTTTCTGCCACTAGAGCGTTTGGAGGCTTGAGAGTCTTTTTTACCGCGACGGTTTTGGGTGCTCTGACCGTCTTTTTTACCACGACGGCTTTGGCTGCTTTGACCGTCTTTTTTACCTCGGGATTTTCGGGTGCTCTGGCTGTCTCTTCTGCCGTCACGGTTTTTGGCGTGTTTCCCGCCCCGTTTATGACCCTTCATCTTATGCTTATGTCCGCGATGGCCATGCATCTTATGCTTATGCCTGCGATGCTTTTTCATCTTCTCAGATGGGCTTTCAACAACTGCTACTGCTGTTGTGGCCTTTTCCAGGGCATTTACAATTACGTTTGATGAAGAACCAGCGCAATTATATTCGCTTCTGATGTGCTGCGGAAGTTGATTGCAAACTTCTTCACTTGGACCAGATGCGGCCTGAGTAGGCGTTGCCAACACAGTCACCATCATGGCGATTCCTGCTGCAATACCTGAGGATATACCCCAAATAAAACGTTTCATAATTTTTACTCCGATTTACGCATTACTTTTAATCGGATGCATTACGTTCAATTTTTTTTGTATTGATGAGTGATTTTAAAAAATGCATCTCGCAATATTTATAAAAACAGAAATATGTATTTAATCCACAGAAATTTAATAACTTTTTAAGTATTTTGTATTAATAATAAATGATTAAAGATAATATTTTTAGTTAATTTAATTTGTGATTAACCATAATATATTTGTGGATGTTATTGGCGCGTGGTGGGGGTGCTGGCCTGTTCGCAAGAGCGGTGAGTTGGGCAAGCCTCAAAAATGTAAGCGGCTTTCGGGGCGAGCGATTGCAACTTTCATCGAATTCCGAGGACTTGCCCAACATGCGCCACCAAGGGCGAGTTGGTGGCAACCTTTGAATGTAAATCAACTTCTGGAAAACAATTGAGTTCGAAAGCGACTATTGCTGCGCTGCTCGCATTGCTGTTGCGAATTCAGTGCCATCCGAACTTCAAATTTGTCTGTATGTCGGCTGTACAGATTAGAAATTTGGACAATAGGAAATACGTAATATTAAAATAACCTTTGTTGAGGAGTTTATTTCAATTTGTTTAAAAGTAATCAATCGATTATTATTTTAATAATAAATAATTAATACTAACAAATAAAATTTAATTCAATTTTTATGCAAATAGATTGCGTTGTGTAGGGCGTTTCTGTCTCGTTGCTGAGAAGTCGATTAGTGGGGCAGAACACACTGTTCACAACACGTGAGCGGTGAAACATGCCAATATATGTTCTGTGAACAATATAGGAGCATTGACATGTCCATTCGTCCGGTTGATCAAATTTTAGAAGCGCAACCAACTATGGAAGGCGCGGGCGTAAAGCTGCATCGCGCATTTGGCTTCGGTGATCCCGAATTGGCAGACCCATTTCTTTTGTTTGACGACTTCCGCAATGATAAACCACAGGATTACGTGCGTGGTTTCCCTTGGCACCCCCACCGCGGCATAGAAACCATTACTTACGTGCTATCTGGCACCGTTGAGCACGCGGATAGCTTGGGGAACAAAGGCGCGCTTGAAGCTGGGGATGTGCAGTGGATGACCGCGGGTAGCGGTATTTTGCACCAAGAGATGCCGGATGGTAACGCAAAGGGGCAAATGCATGGCTTTCAACTTTGGGCGAATTTGCCCAGAAACCTGAAGATGACAGACCCGCGCTATCAGGATGTCAATTCAAGTGAAATTCCAGAGTTGTGGGAAGATGATGGAACGCGGGTAAAGGTAATTTGTGGTGAGTTCTGGGATCGCAAAGGACCTGTAGATGGAATTGCTGCAGAACCACGCTACTTGGATATATTCGTCCCCCCTGGCGTGCGCCGGACATTGCCCGTTAGCACCTATCAAAAGGCGTTTGCGTATATATTTGAAGGGTCAGGTTCATTTCGCGATGCTTCAAAACCATTTGGAGTTCTGACCGAGAAAGAAGCAAATGGCGAAGAGCTGCTGATCCGGGATCAGACTGGAAACCGTTCACTGGTATTGTTTGGAACTGGTGATGAAATCACCGTTCAAGCAGGTGAGCACGGAATTCGTTTTCTATTGGTGTCAGGCACACCTATTCAAGAGCCAGTTGCTTGGCACGGTCCGATTGTTATGAATACGCGCCAAGAATTGATGCAAGCGGTGGATGAGCTGAATGCCGGAACCTTCATCAAGAAGTCAGCATGAGCTTGGTTGCTGGCTTCCACATTCCGCTTGGCTAGGACTGGCTGGCTAATGTTGGTTCTATTTGCCGAAGAGGCAAGTAGAATAAAGCTACAAAACCCAGGTTAAACAAAGCATTAATCGGCGCGCCAGATATGATCGAGCCGGTAGAATCTATAACGAACCATGAAGCCATGCTGGTGAGGATCATAGTCCGGGCCAGTTTGGGGTTGGCTTCGTAAAGCTGGGTTGCAATGAGCCACATCATAGCGCCCCATCCAACGAGAACTCCGCTCGCGATAGCAAGGAGAAGCCGGCTTTCCGGCGTTGCGAGCGTTTGTTGTTTGTCGATAGGCCAAAAAATGAGATCCAGTAAAATTTCAATTGGCATTGCAAATGCGGGCCATACGCCCAAAAATCCAAGTAATCCAAAACCAACTATAATTCCCGATGCAATTTTCAAATAAGTGATTGTGCGTTCCATAGACATTTAATTCTCTCCTTTTGTGTTGAGGGAACATGTCCTTGAATGTGCGGTAAAACAATTACCTGCAAGGTAGGTGTTTGAAGCTGAAATCAGTGTAATTTGGTGGGGGAAATTGCACGGAGAGTTTGTTTTGGAAATGGCATTTGGATCGGTTTTAAAGGAATGGCGTGGCCAGCGCCGCATGAGCCAACTTGATTTAGGCTTGGAAGCAAATGTGTCAGCGCGGCACATTTCGTTTCTCGAAACTGGACGCGCGAAACCCAGTCGGCCGATGGTTTTGCATTTGTGCGAAACACTGAGTGTACCGCGCGGTGCACGCAATTCGTTTCTAAATGCAGCTGGATTTGCACCAGTTTACAAAAGTCGAACCCTTGATGAAAAAGATATGGCGCACGTTCGCGCCGCAGTGGATTGGACACTTTCGCGTCACGATCCATTTCCAGCTATGGCTCTTGATCGCCATTGGGTGATTGTTAAGGCAAATCGCGCAGCGCAGATGCTGCTTGTAGGCGCCGGGTTATCCGAGGGAGACAGTCTACTGACGGCAATGGCTGATCCGGCGATTATGACTGAAACTCTGGAAAATTGGCAAGAAGTTGCGCAGCATATGGCGACCCGTTTACGCACGGAAAGTGAGTATCTCGGCGGTGACGAAGTCTTGGAAAAAGCGGCAGCAGGCTTGACAAAGGCACTGGAAATCGATGGTTTTCATCAAACCAAGGAGCTTCCGGCAGTCGTTCCAGCCAGATATTACGCCAGCGGGACCGTTCTGACATTTTTCTCAACACTCGCTCAATTCGGCAGTGCTGAGGATATTGCTTTGGCAGAGCTGAAAATTGAGCTGATGTTTCCTGCAGATGATCAAACAAGAGACACGTTATTCAAAATGGCAGACGCCTCATAAGTTAGGCGTCTGCTCATTCAGATATATCTAGCCTGCCGCTTCAATTTTATCTTGGGTTTTGGTCTCAAAATCTTTCGCATCGTGGCGTTCACGAAGCTGACTTTCCAGTGGTCCACTGGTTTTGTTTACCATGCGCCCGCGTTTGACTGCGGGACGGTCGGCAATTTCATGCGCCCAACGGTTCACGTGTTTGTACGAACCAGCGTCCAGGAATTCGGCCGCTTCATAAACGATGTCTAGCACTAGCGCACCATACCAGGGCCAAATGGCAACATCAGCGATAGAGTATTCATCGCCAGCCATATAACGATTGTCAGCCAGATGGCGATCCAGCACATCCAATTGACGTTTAACTTCCATAGTAAAACGGTCGATGCAGTATTCAATTTTCGTCGGTGCATACTTGTAGAAGTGTCCAAAGCCACCACCGAGGTAGGGCGCGCTGCCCATCTGCCAGAAGAGCCACGATAGGGCTTCTGTGCGCTTTGTTGGATCTTTGGGGAGCAACACGTCAAATTTTTCTGCTAGGTACAGCAGTATAGAGCCAGACTCGAATAAACGCGTTGGATTCTCCGTGCTGTGGTCCATCAGAGCGGGAATTTTCGAATTCGGATTTATATCGACAAATCCACTGCCAAACTGATCTCCATCACCAATTTTAATCAGATGCGCATCATACTCAGCCTCATTAATGCCAAGAGCAAGTAGCTCTTCCAGCATTATCGTAACCTTCACACCATTCGGCGTGGCCAGCGAGTACAACTGGAGCGGGTGCTTGCCGACCGGTAGTTCTTTGTCATGGGTCGGTCCGGCAATTGGACGGTTAGTCTTTGCAAACGCACCTCCATTTTCAGACTCCCAAGTCCAAACTTTAGGCGGCGTGTATTCAGGTGTTTCGGGCATAAAAACTCCGTATGGAATGAGGCTGGCTGCCGCAATTCAAATATGCTGTTCATGAGAATATGTGAGCAGAAGGTTTTGAGTTGCAATCAATAGAGATCGCGTGTTGTTTTCGTTTTACATCCTTGCCCGATTATTGAACTCAGTTTGCTAAAGAAAGCTCTTGTTCCGAGTACATATGCATTTAGTTCTCTGTTTAAAGGGGAGTAAAATTGTCGCGGCAAGAATGCGGGTAAAATTAAAGCGAGTAAGCTTGCCGGCGCCGCCAAAGCGCCTAATCGCTCACCCTTGGTTTCCAATCAAAACGTTTTTTGATGCGGAGCATAAGTTCGTCTCGCAGGCTGCGATAGGCATCTAGAATTTGCGAACGCGATCCAGTTGCAAGGGAAGGGTCCATGGTCGGCCAGTATTCAACTTCAATCGCATTTGTGCGGGTTAGTTCAAGCGCTTTGTGGTGTGCTTCTGGTGCAAGCGTAACGATCAAATCGAAATTGGTGTCTTCAAGGTCTTCAAACGAATGAGGCACATGGTTGGTAATATCGATACCGATTTCTTCCATCACGGATTGAACAAACGGATCAAGGGCACCAGGTAACACGCCGGCGGACCTTGTATAAATCTGATTGGGAAATAAATGTCTTGTTATTGCAGCGGCTATAGGTGAGCGGATTACGTTCATTCGACAGGCAAAAAGCAAGGCGCTTGGTCGCGCAATCATAGGCGAGTTGGGATCGAGAAGCATATTTTGTCGCTCTTGCTTCCCCGTCAAAACCTACCCTTTCCAATGCAACACGCAGACCAGCGTAAAGAGCCGCCGGGCCGTGTCGAAATCCATGGTAATCTTGCTGGATAATCTATCCAGAAGCAATTGCGAACCTTCATTGTGTAAGCCGCGCCGGCCCATATCTATTGCTTCAATTTGACTTGGTGTGGCAGTTTTAATGGCGGCATAGTAGCTGTCGCAGATCATGTAGTAGTCTTTGATGATCTTGCGAAATGGTGTCAGAGACAGAATGTGTGTCGCAACTTGTCCGCCGTCCTCAAAGGTGACCTCAAATACGAGGCGGGCATCTTGTAGTGATAAATTTAGCCGGTATGGCCCACTTATAACTGCCGTTTCTGACAATGGCTGGAAGCAATTTTCCTCAACTAAATCATAGATCGCGATGGCGCGTTCATGCTCCACTTCGTTGGACGCACGTCCAATGGAACCTTCGTCCAAGACAACGGCAATCAAGCGCTCATTGGCGCCATATTTCGTGGCCTGGTCAGCCACTACTGTGCTCCCAGGTATCTAGAAATTAAGTCGAATGGCAACAGATCGGCCATGTGCATCGAGACCCTCAACATCGGCCAGTTGAATTGCTGCAGGTCCAAGGGTGCGCAAATTTTCCGGCGTACAGCGTAGGATAGACGTACGCTTCATAAAATCCAACACCGAAAGTCCCGAAGAAAACCGTGCTGACCGAGCCGTTGGCAAAACATGGTTTGATCCACCCACATAATCCCCAATTGCTTCAGGTGTATGGTGGCCCATGAACACCGCGCCAGCGTGGGTGATTTTGTCGAGCAACGCATCTGCATCTGCAACGCACAATTCCAAATGTTCTGGGGCAATAGCATCGATGATCGGCGCTGCCTCCATGACACTTTCTACTTGGATAATGGCACCAAAATCCTGCCAACTCACGCTTGCGATTTTTGCCCTCGGCAATGTACTAAGTTGAGATTCCACCGCCGCTTCAACCGCAATAGCCATGTCAGCATTGTCTGTTAGAACGATAGACTGTGCTGCCGTATCGTGTTCAGCTTGAGCCAGTAAATCAGCTGCGACCCACGCCGGATTTGCTGTTTCATCTGCAACGACCAAAACTTCGGAAGGTCCGGCGATCATATCAATCCCGACGGTACCAAATACTTGTCGTTTTGCAGCGGCGACATAGGCGTTACCCGGGCCTACAACTTTTGCGACCGGTGCTATTGTATCTGTGCCATAGGCAAGCGCCGCCACTGCTTGTGCTCCACCGATTTGGTAGATTTCAGAAACTCCAGCCAGATGTGCTGCAACCAATACCAACGGGTTTAAAACGCCGTTTGGCGTTGGCACGACCATGGCAATGCGTTCAACGCCGGCAACGCGCGCAGGAACTGCATTCATCAACACGGAACTTGGGTAGTTTGCTGTTCCGCCTGGTACATACAAACCAACGGCCGAAACAGCAGACCAACGGTAACCTAACTCAACACCAAGTGCGTCTGTATAGCGCTGATCTTCAGGAAGCTGCTTTTGGTGATGAGAGGTTATGCGGTCATGCGCAAGCGTTAACGCAGCAAGCGTTTCTGGATCCGCATTTTCAACGGCTTCTGCAATCGCTTCTTGCGAAACACGGAGCGTTTTGGGCGTTAGAGAAACGCAATCAAATCTTCCTGTAAATTCTAGAAGAGCCTCATCACCACGTGCACGAATTTCTTTTATGATGGACCGCACAACCGCATCTACATCTTCAGAAACTTCACGCTTTGCGGCCAAAAGTTCCTGAAAAGCGCCCTTGAATCCCTGATCAGATTGAGTAAGCCGGTAAACCAATGGAGGTATTCCTTTAAGACGGCATGAGGGTAGTCTTTTGCGTTGAAAAACTAGCTGAGAGGGTGCTTGGGACGGCTTTTAGTTTCCCACGCAGAGTCAAAATCAGCAAGACGGGCTTCAACGCAATCAACATTGAGGCGTATGGTGTGTTCATCTGCCAACATCAGTTCGATCTGTCCAGAAACACCGTCATCAGCTGGAAAAAACTCTATAGAAAGCAGAGAATAAACGGTGTTTGTATCTTTCGGATTTACCCCAAGTGTCTGAACACTTTCGACATGTTCAAAATGTATAACCGCGCGATGTCGCTCATATGTTTTCTTGCCGAACAAGCCAAGAATGCTATTTTTTTTTGCCTTTTCCCAAACAAACCGATTGATTGAAAGCAAGAAGCGTTTTTCTGTCGCAAGCCACGTAATATCGTTCGACTTGAAAACAGCATCCTGACAATGAGCAGACAAGACCGTTAGGTCTTCCTCATCCATTGCCATCATTTTGAGTGCAGACATATTTGTTGCCCCTAAAGCGCTAAGTCGAAATGCGTTCGATTTCCGCGCCGCAATTCCGTAGTTTCTCTTCCAAACGCTCAAAGCCGCGGTCGAGATGATAGACGCGATTGACGAAAGTTTCGCCCTCGGCAACCAGACCACCAATCACCAAAGACACAGAAGCTCGAAGATCAGTTGCCATTACTTGAGCGCCTGTAAGTTGCGAGACGCCTTCAATCATTGCTTTTTGCCCATCGAGGTTAATCTGCGCTCCGAGACGGGCAAGTTCCTGAACATGCATAAAGCGGTTTTCAAATATTGTTTCAACAATATCTGAGTTCCCTTCGGCTTTGGTCATCAGCGCCATAAATTGCGCCTGCAGATCTGTCGGGAAGCCGGGGTATGGCTCTGTCGTGACATTGACAGCTTTTATGCCGCCGCCATTGCGTGTAATTCGGATACCATTATCTGTTGGCTCAACGGTTGTTCCAGACTTACGGAGCGCGTCAATTGCGGCTTCCAAGAGATCTGCACGCGCACCATCCAGCAACACATCGCCACCCGTCATGGCAACCGCCATCGCGTAGGTTCCGGTTTCAATACGGTCAGGAAGGACCGTGTGAGTCGCGCCGTGTAGTTTTTCAACACCCTCAATCGTAATGGTTTCGGTGCCTGCGCCAGTAATTTTTGCGCCCATGGCATTCAGGCAGTCTGCAAGATCGGTGACCTCAGGCTCCCGAGCAGCGTTGTTTATGTGCGTTGTGCCTTTAGCCAGTGTAGCTGCCATCATAACAACATGAGTGGCTCCAACAGAGACTTTCGGGAAATCAACAACGCCGCCGACGAGGCCGTTTGGTGCGTTGGCAACGACATATCCACCATCTAACTCAATTTCTGCGCCTAGCGCGCGAAGTCCATCGAGGAAGAAGTCAACTGGACGTGTGCCAATAGCACAGCCGCCTGGAAGGGAAACACGTGCTTCGTGCATGCGCGCCAACAATGGACCAATAACCCAAAAGCTTGCACGCATCTTGGAAACCAGCTCGTAAGGAGACGTTGTGTCGACAATCTCCTCAGCGGTCAAGTCAAGTGTTTGTCCTGCCATATCCTTTTGGCCGGGACGTTTGCCTTTAATAGTGCAATCTACACCGTGATTACCCAAAATACGTTGAAGCAAAGCAACATCAGCCAATCTTGGAACATTGAGCAGACGCAGAGTCTCGTCTGTCAGCAAACTTGCGATCATTAGGGGCAGGGCAGCGTTTTTTGCGCCGGAAATCTGGATGGTACCGTTTAGCTCGTTACCACCCCGAATGCGGATCTTATCCATGTTGTACTTTCACTATTTTCTATTGGCGCTCTTTTTACCGAGATTTAAGGCCGCTTCAAGGTCTGTGAGTGCATAAAGATTCAAGAAAGGGCGCAGATCGTCACTCAGAAGTGATGTTTGGGCCGTGTTGTTCGGAAATGTCCTCAGGGATGTCGTCGCGTACTTTTTCTGCATTGTTGCGGCGCGCTCGCATTTGAGCTTTCCGTTTTTGCAGGTTTTTTCGCAACATCGTAGACAGGCGTTCCTGTTTTTGCTCCTGCTTTGATTTGCCCTCAGTCATAAGGCTTGGTGCTCTTTGTTGTCGGTTCATCAAGGCCTCAGATAGGGGTTGTTGTCCCACAAGGCAATAATATGTAGTTTTCGCAGCAAACTATCTTGCACGGTGGCTAAGTATATGTCAGATGATCGCGGTCACAATTCAGATGCCTTTTAGGCAGCGCCGCAGTAGCTCAGTGGTAGAGCGCGTCATTGGTAATGACGAGGTCGGGAGTTCAATCCTCCCCTGCGGCACCATTAATTTTTCCGAAATGCAATTACCCTCTAAAACCTTGAATGGTATGGACTTTATTGAATTCAAACCACCTGTTTTGCGGTCATAAGGAATACGCTCCGAAAAGGCCAATCTGAGCACCAATTCCTTTAAGGTGAGATCACATTTTACCCATAAATTCCAAGGATTTGAGAGAAATATCATCGATAGTTCAAACATTGCGCCGAAGGTGTGCTTTTGCTTGTCCTAATTCTGCAGTTGCTACCCTTCTAAATACCTGTTCTTTTCCAATTCGGTGATCTTGCGCTCGATCAATTTGCTGTTTTTCCTATCAGTGCGGATAATCATTGAGCAAAGTTAAACTGTTTGGCTTCAGTGCGCTCTCTACCACAAAGCTGGATCGTTAAGAGCCTCGACGCAGTTGCTGGGACCTTGAATCGGCATCAATATCGCATCGGTGAGCGATCGTCCGATCCAGCCCTGAGGTTGGCTGAGAGGAAGTGGCGGGGGAGCCATAGTTTCGGACAATGGCATATATCCCACCTTGCCATAAAAAGCTGGGTCGCCATATGTTATGGACACATCGACTCCAAACTCTCGCAGCTTTGCCTGAGAATTTACTAGTAGCGCTTGCCCGGTTCCTTGTCCTTGGTGTTCGGTCGCTACGGCCATTGGAGAAAGAATGAAAACCTTGCGCGGATCATTTACATATGTCAGCCGCGTGAATATCGCAGCACCAATCAGCTCCTCATTGTCTTCTGCAGTGAATACATGAATGTCCTCCTGCGCCGTGTCATCGAGCAGGTTGTTCACAAGATTACCAATAAGCCTGCCTTCTTCCGCACCCTCCGAGTCGGTGAAGGTGACCATGAATAAGTCTATAATCGATTGTTCTCTGCCTTTGGGCTGATTTGAAAAAGTCATGCTTCTGTGTTCTTCCATGGCATTACGCAAACATGCACTTCTACTTTTCGCTCATCAACCAGTTTTCCATCATGGCAATCATAATAAAAGTTGGCACCAACTTTCTCGACTTGAAAAGTTGTTTTGGCCCAAGGGCCGACAAAGGTGACAGCGCAAACTCGGCAATTGGCCACGTTGTATGTTTTGGCCAAAAAAGTGGTTGAGCTCAGCGAGGCTAGTAACAGGGTTGCAATCACCTTTTTTCTGAGGCGACAGGTGCCCTATATTTTCCGACGAGTTTGCGTGGTGCCATACTTGAAATTCAAAATGAATAAATAATATTAGTAACTTATGTGTGCAGGCGGAGCTGCTTGGAACGATGAAGGTTGCACGTAAGTCTCATACTTCCAAGTCTTTTGAGTCATTGTATTTTTGCCAGAAATTTGTAGTAACACCTGTGCTTGTAGACCATTGAGGAGTATGGCTTCGGCTGCTTGTGAAAGAGATTTTGCCTACTTCAATATCTGGGTTACAAAATGAACAGCAACCGACCTCGCCGATGAGATCGATTGCTGTATTTTTTTGGGTGCCTGGCGATCAATATTCGGTACAGCTGATGCTTCTGTGGTCTCTGGTTACCAGAACATCGCGGCCCTTTGAATGGATTTCCAATTCTCCATTGGAATACCGTGAACCAGATCCGGAGATTACCTGCACAAGGAAATGTCGTTTTCCATCATAGTCCACAATAGCTAACGCCTCGGATGCTCGGTTGTCGAGTTGGTATCCTAGTTGCGAGCCGTCTTGGCAGTAATACTCAAATTGATCCATGTATGTCGGGCGTACTGGGTACGTCGGCAGCGTGTTGTCCTGGTAGATAGTCAGAGGCGCTGAGGGTTGAGATTGAGGAGTTGCGCAAAGCTGGTGTAAATCCTGTCGGGGATAGTCTGTCGCGCAAATTATGCCGCCCCATTGATAACCACGTTGCCGGTAGTCACCGTATTCAATCATCATCCAAGGGTAGCCATTCATTATTTCATTGGTCCGACCTAAGATCGTAACTTGCTGGCCTTCGTACAGGCTGCCCATCTTTTCGTGGTGCATGCCGGGGCCCGTTCTCACAATGCCGCCCCAAGATTGGGCGGAGTAAGGTATGCTTGCGCCAAGGCCTGTGTAGGAATTGTAGTTATCCAGAAATGAGCGATCAAAAGACGCAATGACTTCGCCCGGCATGGCTCGGTCCAGCATTTCCATAACCATGCGCATCGTATCCTGCTTTTCCAGGAGTGTGATTTTAAATGGTTTGCCAGCATAGGCCCCACCAACATTGTCATTCCATCGGCCATAGCCGTCAGCAAATTCGTCACCGTCGAGTGCTTTGGTAACCTTTGCGCTCCACCCATTGTTGGAGCTGACAGACAATGTGTCGGTGAAATCGTCCAATGCAGCTACGCTAATTGTGCAATTTCCACAGTGTCCGGCATTGGAGCTGGCTTGCTGCCAGTCACCTTCCAAAGGTCCAGCAAAGGCTGCACCCATTGTACCTGCAAGGCATGCGATTTGCAGGAGTGTCGATTTAATCTGAGATAAGGAGTGCCCCTTAGAGTCATTCATGTCGGTAGTCCCTCATGTGTCTGTCTGGTCCCACCGACCAGTTCAATTGTTTCACTGAGGTTAGGTATTAATCATAGGAGCTTGAATGTTGCCGGAACCACTCGTTCATATTGCGTTCATTTGAGAACTGACATCTAATACTTGCTAAAATTGCTAGTTCATAAGATTGAAAGTTAGGTTGCGAGAAATGTTGTTGAAGAAATCTGGAGTGTATTTGATTGCCACGATTGCAGCATCTGTGGCGGGTGGCAGTGTTACATTCGCAAAAGGTTCAGCGCACAAAAATTGGAACATGATCGCAGGTGAGAAACATCGCGAAGCGGGTGCTCGAGGTCTCTTTCACAATATCCAACAACAATCGGTGCAGTTAAAATTCGAAAATAGATACCCGCAGCCAGTTGACTATTACATGGTCAACCCGGTTACCAATCAACCTCAGTTCTTGGACACCATTGGGCCCGGCCAATCGATTATTGTGCAAGGCACTCCCGGCATGCGATGGGTATTTGGACAAAACCAAAGCCAAATTCAGGCCTATGACACACAGATTGCACCGCTTCAGCAAGTTATAATATCCCCTCAGGGACAGCAGGGACAGCAGGGACAGCAGGGACAGCAGGGACAGCAGGGACAGCAGGGACAGCAACAGCAACCAGGAGGGGCGTTCCAGCCAGGTGTCGCCCAAGGTCCCGGAGTGCAGCCGACAGGGGACTTTCAACCGCCGTCACGAAATGGCGGGGTTGTTCCTCCGGTTCCAAGAGGGGGGCAGCAGGCGCAACCTGGCCAGCAAGCTCCTCAGACGCGGCAGCCGTTCCAATCTCGGGGTGGACAACAAACTCAGCAACAACCACAACAGCCCAGTAGGCCGCAAACGTTTGAACCCGGTAAGTTTAACCCAAACAATCCACCGAGACAGCCCCAAACTGCGCTGCCATTGCAGCCTGCTCAACCGCAGCAGCGCGGGGCGGGTATTCCTCGGCTTCAAACGCAGCAACAAACAAGACTACCTCAACCTCCTATGCTCTACGAGATTGGCATAACGTTAGATACATGCAGGAAAGCCAGATTTGCTGCTGGCGCGCCTCAAATTCAGATTTGCCAATATCTGGGTCAACTTTGGAATCTCGACCCAGCCGCCTACCAGAATTATCTAAATCAAGTCGATTCTATCAGACAGACGCGGTCAATGATCGAAAATCAACAAGGTGGCGGCGCCCGTAACGATTCCGGAGGTGCTGTTGGTTCTGGCGAAGTCGCATCATGGGGTGGCGTCGTACGGTCTGGTCCGGGAATGGAGACCAATCGTGTTGACAGTCTCCAAGAGGGCGAAGCAATTGAATTATTGCAAGATTCTGGCGTTCATATGAATGGATATAATTGGTACCAGATTAGATACCGCGGCAACAAAATTGGATACCAATGGGGCGGCATTATTTGTGGCCGCTACCAACCTGTGCCTGGAGTGCACGAGGTTTGCAACTGAGCGAAAAGTTCCTATTAAAAAATGTGGGCTTGGAGTGTGTTGATCAGGAGGCCAAAGTTGACGGCTTTCTGATCTTCTATCTGGCGTCATTTCGAGTGCGTGACACACGTCGGCATATAATTTCCGACTGAATCTCACGTTAACGCAATCCGATAGTGGATAATTCTCCTGACAGCATTTAGGTTGAACACAAAAGCTCAACAGAAGTTGCATTGGAGGATCCTGCATGACCCTGAAATCCCGTACTTGGCAACGTGGCACATCGCCGGAAGTCAAATTTACTGAACTTGGTTTTGGTGCCGGCGGCATCGGAAATCTTTATCGTGCTGTTAGTGACGAAGACAGTGATGCAACGTTGCAGGCCGCATGGGACGCAGGCATTCGCTACTATGATGTAGCGCCACTATATGGCTTTGGCTTGGCCGAAACGAGGCTCAACAGATTTCTGCGCGATAAAGATCGTGACAGCTATGTGCTCTCAACCAAGATTGGTCGTTTGTTGAAACCAGCCACTCCTGAAACACGTGACGCAATTGGCAAGTTTTTCGACGTGCCAAACCGTAAAGAGCAATTCGATTACAGCTATGATGGCGTAATGCGTTCTGTGGAGTTTTCAATGGAGCGTTTGGGGGCCGACCGCATTGATGTGCTTATGGCTCATGATCTTGATGTATTTTCGCATGGTAGTCAGGAAGCGCTTGATCCTTGGATGGAACAGTTCTTGAGCGGTGGCTACAGAGCTTTGTTATCGTTGCGCGAACAAGGTGTTATTGCTGGTTTTGGTGCGGGTGTTAATGAATGGGAGTCATGCCAATATCTGTCTGAACGCGGTGATTTTGATATTTTCCTTTTGGCTGGACGTTATACGCTTTTGGAACAGGAAGCGCTCAATAGCTTCCTGCCAATGTGCGAAGAACGTGGCATGGGTATTATCCTTGGCGGGCCTTACAATTCTGGCATTCTGGCAACAGGTGCAATCGCCGGTGCTAAGTACAATTATTCAGATGCATCACCGGAAATTTTGGATCGCGTCGGTAAAATTGAAGCTATCTGTAGGGCCCACGGTGTTGCACTGGTGAACGCGGCATTCCAGTTCCCGCTTGGGCATCCAAATGTCATGTCGGTGATTCCCGGCGCGCAAAGGGCGGACGAGGTTCGTTCAAATCTCGCGGCATCCCAAGCCAAGATTCCAACTGAATTATGGGCAGCTCTCAAGAAAGATGGCTTGCTTAGAGAAGATGCACCAACACCAGCCTAATCGCGTTCTTAAATGCAGGAAGTTTAGCAGATGAGTATTCGTATTGAGTTGAGCAAAGCTCAATTTTCTGGCCAAGAAATTGAACTTGTTTCCAACAACGAGTTTCAAGTCAGTGCTTTTAGATACAGCTCTGGTGTTGAGGCCCTGCGGCTGAAAACGCCCAAAGCTGATATTATAGTGCTGCCCTTTAAAGGGCAGCAAATTTGGCGCGCAGAATTTGGCGGGCGTGATCTCACCATGGGGTCCATGTTTTCAGAGCCGGTAGATACGCAAGTATACCTTCAAACCTATGGGGCATTTTTCATCCATTGTGGTCTAACTGGTTTGGGTGCACCCGGACCAAAGGATACGCATCCGCTACACGGTGAATTACCGAATGCTCCGTTTCAAAACGCCTGGCTGGAAATTGATGAAGATACTGGATCCTTAGCAGTATGTGGGACGTATCAACATACTGTCGCGTTTTCTTGCAATTATTTGGCGACTTCAAAAGTGGTTTTGGGGACAGATGACAGCTTTCTAACAGTAGATTTAACTGTCGAAAACAAGCGCAGTGCGTCAATGGACTTGATGTATCTGGGGCATGCGAATTTCAGGCCCGTTGATCATGGTGAGCTTATATATGCCGCCCATTATACGGCAGAAAATGTGCGTGTCAGAACGTCAATTCCATCGCATATATCGCCACCTGAAGGGTATGTAGAGTTGATCGATGCGCTAGCAAGAGATCCAGCAGGACACCACAAATTCGATCCCGCGATCTCGTTTGATCCAGAAGTCGTATTTGCTGTTGATATGATTGCGGGAGATGACGGCTGGACACACGCTATTCAAAAGCATCCAAGTGGCGTTTCAGATTGGATTTCTTATCAACCTGAAAAAGCGCCGGTTGCAGGGCGTTGGTTGTGCCGAACAGGTGATCAACAAGGGCTCGGCATTGCCTTTCCCGCTACAAGCGGGGTCGAAGGGTATCACGCTGAAAAAGAAAAAGGCCTCTACGTTGCGCTGCCCGCAAAAGACAGTTGGCACATATCAATGCGCATGGGAGCCCTTGACGAAGCGGGCACCAGCACAATGGAGCAAGCTATTAACAAGATTGCTGGGCGGTAGTTGTTGATAGATAACTAGGTCGGGCTAAAGGCTATAAAATTCAGAAGCGGTTTGTCCCATCACTTGCTGTTTGTCTTCTTCGGACAAATCAGAAATCAACTCTTGTGCGGCATTGAACCACTGTACATAGGAGCCGCTTAGCTCTAGTACGGGCCAATCGCTGCCCCACATCAGGCGGCTTGGTCCAAACGCTTGCAACAGATGATCGGCAACTGGCTTAAGTGTTTTTGCTTGCCAGCCTGGGCCTTGCTCCGTCGCAATACCAGAAAGTTTGCAGTAAATGTTTGATTTTTCGGCAAGCTTGGACATGCCATTTTCCCAGTCGGGCCCAGCGGACTGGCCATTGGCAATTATTGGTTTAGCGGCATGATCAATAACGATTTTCAAGCCCGGAAGATTGTCCGACAGAGTATCAATTGCAACCAGATGTCTTGGTTGAATGAGTGCATCAAAGCACAAGCCCAGTTCAGGCAAGAGCGCGATATTGTCTTGTACTTGTTGGCGTAGCACCCAATTTGTATCTTCAATGCCTTGCAGTACAGGACGAACGCTTTTCACCTTTGGATTTTTAGCTAACGAGTTAAGCTTTTCTGCTGCGATTGGGCTATCTAGATTTACCCACGCCACAACACCTGCAACGAAGTCATTGTTTGCAGCAATTTCCAGCATCGCATCATTTTCAATCAAGTTTTCAGCGGCCTGTACCAAGACGGTTTTAGACACGCCCAAATGCGAAAGGTAGTGCGAGAGGTGTTTTGGTTCGTAGTCGCGGCGAATCCCTGAAATATCGTCCGAAATCCAATTATAGATTCCGCGGCCAATTTTCCAAAAATGGTGATGTGAATCCACGATATCCATTTGCTTACAGGCCATCTTCTTGTGCCAAAATTGCTTCGGCAGCGCCTTCATCAGTCACGAGAACATCAAATCCGATACGCTTGATCGCCGCGATAATGGCATCGCTGCGATGTACGCCTCCGCTTGCAAGAATCTTAAGTTTAGATTGCTCGATATCTTGCAATCCAACAGACATCACTCGGTCTTTAATGGGGTGAGGGATATCCTTGCCGTCCTTGCCAATGAAATTACACAGAACATCGGCAACGCAACCCGCATCAATGAGTTCCTGCAAATCTTCATTTGAAATCAAAGGTTGCGCAGAAGAGGTGCAGTCAGGACCGATGTCGCCAACGCTGATCACAGCGATGTCCAAGTTTTTTGACATTCGAAAAATTGTTTCAAGGCCACAACGTTCGATAAGACTTTGCTTTGTTTGCGCAGAATCTACGATAAGTGGAGATGGAAATAAGTAACAATCAGCCCCAATTGCATGGCCAAGACGCCAGCAATATTCCACCGGATTTGGCGGTAGGGGCTCCACAGCTCCACCCAACAGCGGCAGCACTTTCACGCCTTGCCTTATAGACGGTTTAAAACTAACCAGCGAAGCCGTGAGTGTGCGTCCCCAACCCACGCCAATTGTCATATTATCGCTAATCGCGTTTGATAGATACTTCCCCAGAGCAAGTCCTACTGCGTCTGACGTTTCATCGTGGTTGTCGCCGCTGGGAATGACGATCGCCTCTTTAAGACCTAGATGCTGTTCAAGCTGAATGCCAAGTTGAACGCAGCGTTCTTCAGCTTCTTCAATCCAAAACCTGACTTCTCGCCGTTGTCTTGCATCTTCCAGCAAACGAATGACGGACGTTCGGCTAATACCGAGCTTTTCTGCGATTTCTCGCTGTGTTCTCCCATGGGAATAATACATCCAAGTCGCGCGTAATCGCAGCGAGTCCGAGCTGTCGAACAGCTTTCGGCGATGTGGATTCTTTTTGTCCAAGGACCTCCCCGATCATTGGTAGAGTGGTCTATAAGCCGCCATATCTCTTGTTGTTTTGGTGGCTAAAGATACCAATTTGTAACACCTCGTTGGGTGCGTATTGAGCCAAGCATACTCAATAATTGACTTAACACAATGTTTTTTGACATTTGTTGACTGAACTACGCAAAAGTGTTGACGAGTCGCCTGAGATTGTAGCAGGCTACACTGGCAAGCAACGAAAAAGTTGTTAGTTCCAATGGGAGGACATAATGAAATTAGGTTTTAAATCGCTCCTCGCGGGCGTGGCCGCTGCTGCCGTACTTGGCACAGCAGGTCAAAGTTTCGCAGGCGAGTTTGATGGCGTAACGGTGAATATTCTCACCCGCCCTGGTCCTGTGATTGCCAAACCTTTGGTAGATCACGGAAAAGTATTTACAGAAATGACTGGCGCTGAAATTCGTGTAAACGAAGTGCCATTCGCTGAAATTTTCCAAAAGCTGCTGACCGACTGGGCAACAGGAACCAACTCTATTGATGTAGGCGTGTTTGCCTCTGGTTGGGCTGTTGAGTTGGTTGATGGTGATCTTGTTGAGAACCTCGATCCTTACATTGCAAAAGATGACAAGATCGACATTGACGACATCGCGCCTTACTTCCGGGAGTACAATCAGAAAATTGGTGGCAGCACCTATCTGATCACCGTCGATGGTGACTTCCAGATGATGTATTATCGTCGTGACATTCTGGACAAGCTTGGCCTGACGCCGCCACGTGACTGGCCTGAGTATCTTAAGGTCGCTGAAGCCATGCACGGCATGGATTTGAATGGCGATGGCGAAGCTGACTACGGTTCTTGCATCTTCAAGAAGCGTAATGCGCAATCTTACTTTGCGATCGGTTCTATGGCTGCTGGTTTCTCCCAGACTAAGGGTACAGGTGAAGGTCTCTGGTTTGACCCAGAAACAATGAAACCAAAAATCAACAATGCAGCTTGGGCAGAAGCTTTCCGTGTCTACAAAGCAACTGGCAAGTTTGGTCCACCTGAAGAGTTGAACCACGACATTGGTGATACTCGTAGTCTTGTACAAGCTGGACGTTGTGGCATGGTCATCGATTGGGGTGATATCGGCCCACTGTCCATCGATGAATCAGGTGCTGCCATCAAGGACAAAATTGGTGCGGTAATCATGCCGGGTTCTCGCAAGGTTCTTAACCCTGCAAGCGGCGAGTTGGAAATGTGTACAGATGCACTTTGCCCACATGCAACTGACGGTGTGAACCATGCTCCATTTGCAGCTTTCGGTGGCTGGGCTGGTGCAATCAACAAAAAGTCTGATGACAAAGTTAAGGCTGCTGCTTACGCATTTCTTTCTTATGTCAACCAAGCTGAGCAATCCAATGTCGATGTGACTATGGGTTGGACCGGTTACAACCCGTATCGTAACTCACAGCTTAACGACACAACGAAATGGGTCGAAGCAGGCTTCTCACAAGAGTTCGCTGATAACTATCTCGGCGCCATCAAGAACAGCCTGAACCATCCAAACATGGCTTCAGATGTTCGTATTCCAGGTGCTCAGCAGTACACTGGCGTAGTTCTCGATCGTGAATTGGCAAGGTTCCTTGCTGATGAAATCACAGCCGAGCAGGCGTTGGCTAACATTGAAGCGGGTTGGGAAGAAATCACGGATGACTTTGGTCGTGACACTCAAGCCCAAATGTACAAACTCTCCCTTGGTATTACCAACTAAGATACCAACAAAGGTGTTTGACGTATGACCTCGACGACACGTCGGGTTGAGAATGACCAGCCGGGTGCAAACCTGGCTGGTCACAATCACCCTCCCTCACGCAGCGCCAAAATGAATGAATGGATAGACGGCCACGCCCGTCAGCTGTTCATCATGCCTGCCGTGATCATGATCTTAATTTTTTCGATTTTCCCTCTGGTCGCCTCCCTCATCATAGCGTTTTCGCGGATCAGGTTGAAGGCGGGTGGATATCAGGTTCGGTTTGTTGGATTTCAGAATTTCTCCAAGCAGATTTTTGGCTCCGAGCAATTTCACTTTTTAGGCACCTTTACCACCATCAGTTTGTTGGGGTGGGTTGTTGGTCTGTCTGCAAGTTTCGGTATTGCCTGGTGGATGTATCGCTATGTGCGCCAGCAATTTTCGATCGTCGGCTTCATCGGTCGACTAATTACAGCATTTGTGGGTCTTGGTTTGGCCTGGATGTTTGCGGCAACGTTTTTCAGCGGCAATCAATTCGGCACATTGGGCGTTACACTGTTCTATGTGTTCGTCGGGTGTGGCCTTCAATTCCTTATTGGTCTTGGGCTTGCATTTCTGTGTTCGCAACCCATTCGTGGCCGCAATACGTTCCGAGTGCTGTTCTTCATTCCTATGATGATTACGCCAATTGGTGTGGGCTACATTTTCCGCATGCTAGCAGACACGACAAAAGGTCCATTCGCCCCAGTCTGGCAATGGGTTGGTCTAGGTAACTTTACGTGGGCGACAGACCCTTGGGCCGCGCGCGTATTCATTATTATCGGCGATAGCTGGCAGTGGATCCCCTTCATTTTCATCATTCTGTTGGCCGCCTTCGAAAACATTCCACGCGACTATGTTGAGGCAGGTGAAGTCGATGGCGCCAGTAGTTGGCAGATTTTCAAAGAAATCAGTTGGCCTCAGGTAATGCCAGTTGCTGTAACCGTGATGCTGATCCGGGTGATCGAAGGCTTTAAGATCGTTGATCTACCGAACATCATGACATCAGGCGGACCAGGTATTGCGACGGAGTCCATGTCTTTGCATTCTCTATTCGCATGGCGGTCGTTGGACCTAGGCCAATCTGCGGCCATCGCCTACCTGCTGTTGTTCGTAACCGTTGTTATATGCGTTTCATTCTTCAATCTCGTGGTGGTTAACCGGATGAGGCAATCATGACGAACATTCCAAGAGACTTTCGTCCGACATTTTTTCAACGTCTTTTTGAGCCGCCCACGATTGGGAAAATGGCTGTTGGAACAAAAGTTGTTGTCTACAGTTTACTGTTGATCTGGTCTGCCTTTGTGCTGTTTCCGATCTACTGGCTGTTTATCACGTCGTTCAAAACCGCAGCGGATGTAAATGGTGGCCCGTTTTATCTGCCCTTCATCGACTTCATGCCGAGCATGCATGCGTGGCACGAGCTCTTTATCATTGATTACGAAGATACGTTGCGGGCCTATTTCAACTCTATCGTGATTTCATTGGCAGCAACTGGGCTGGCGGTGCTGATAGGATCAATGGCTGCGTATGCACTTGCGCGCGTCAAATACCAGCCAAACCTGGTCACTATCCTTTTGTTTATTTTGACCATGATCGGTGTGCTTTATGTGATCGGGTCTTATGGCGTCGACTGGTGGTTGGTAACAGCTGTTGGCGTGGCGGTGTTCTTCTTCTTAATGAAAGCGATTTCATCTCGATATCAAATACGACTGCACAATGGAGACATCCTCTTCTGGATGATTTCACAGCGTATCTTGGCTCCAATCGTTGTCGTAGTTCCGATCTACATGATGTTTCAAGCAGTACGATTGCTGGATACACACATTGCAATTATCCTCACATATACAGTGGTCAACCTGCCGATTGTGATCTGGTTGATGTATGATTTCTTCAGCTCGATCCCAAAGGATCTTGAGGAAAGCGCTCAGTTAGATGGCGCGACGATGATCATGACATTCCGCGAAGTTGTATTGCCGCTGTCACGGGCAGGGTTGGCCGCAACAACGCTTTTGGTCATGATCTTGTGCTGGAATGAATATTTGCTCGCATTGTTCCTCTCAACTGCCAAAGCACAAACCATGCCAATCCTCGTTGCTGCTATGAACGCAGGCGAGCGAGGCATTTTATGGTGGTCCATGTCTGTGGTCATTGTTGTCATGATTATACCCGTCGTCTTCTTGGCGATGGTGTTGCAACGATATATTTCAAAAGGCGTCTTGCTGGGAGCCGTTAAAGGATGAGTACTGAAGTGAAAAATGTTCCTGCGATTGATGCCAAACGTTTGGTCATTCGAAATATGAACAAGCACTACGGCACTTT
>JBGCFS010000141.1:0-3400 GCA_045107035.1 Hyphomicrobiales bacterium | reverse complement strand
TAAATGGAAGCCAGTTCCAGTAATGATGGCATGCTTACTCTTTGGATTATTGCAAGCAATTCCCATTCAGTATCCGCAAATTTCTTTGCCAGGAATTGGCATCGTACCAGGGCAGGTTATGCAGGCGCTGCCATATGTACTGACTGTTGTTTTATTGGCAGGTTTCATTGGTAAGGCAATCCCTCCAAAGGCTGGCGGCGTGCCATACGTCAAGGAGCGTTAGTATGTCTCAAGACCTGTTTGAAGCCGCGCTTGCAGCGCGAGGTAAGGCGTATGCCCCGGGATCGAAATTCTCGGTTGGCGCTGCTATTCGTGGTGACAATGGAAAGATTTACGCCGGTTGTAACATTGAAAATGCCGCTTACCCCGAAGGTTGGTGCGCGGAAACCTCAGCAATCTCTCACATGGTGATGGATGGCGAGCAAAGCATTGCAGAAGTATGTGTAATTGGAACAGGCAACGTCTTTTGCACTCCGTGTGGAGGCTGCCGACAACGCCTAGCAGAGTTTGGCAAAGCAGATGTGCCAGTACATATCGCCAAAGATGGAGGAGTTGTTGAGACCTTTAAGTTGGGCGACCTACTGCCTGCTGGTTTTGTATTGGGCTGACCATGAGTGAAATTGCAAAGCTGGCAGCTAGAGAATCCGCAGAGGCGCTGAAAGTTGTTCAGACTCGTACAGACCGTTCATACGAAATGGGCCTTGTACTTGGATCTGGACTTGGTGAGTTAGCCGGCCTTGTTGAAAATCGGATTGAAATCCCGTTTTCAGACCTCCCAGGCTTCCCTGCATCCGGTGTTTCCGGCCATGCAGGAACCTTGGTTGCGGGCGACCTTGCCGGGTTACCCGTCGTTTTGTATTCCGGCCGTTCCCATTTTTACGAGCACGAAGATGCATCAGTAATGCGGACACCAATTGCACTTTTAAAAGCGCTTGGTTGCTCCACATTATTACTTACAAACTCAGCAGGATCCTTGCATCCTGAAATGGGTCCAGGGTCCGCAATGCTAATCACGGACCACATCAATTTTTCGGGCTCAAACCCACTGTTTCGGGAACCGACCGATCGTCGTTTTGTCGGTCTCACTGAAGCTTATGACAAAGAAATTCGTGATATTTTTGATGGCGTTGCCAACGCACAAAACATTGTATTACATCACGGAGTATATATGTGGTTTTCGGGGCCATCATTTGAGACGCCCGCCGAAATCAAAATGGCGCGTCTTGTCGGAGCTGATGCTGTCGGGATGTCCACTGTTCCGGAAGCAATTCTCGCACGTTTTTTTGAAATGCGAGTGGTCGCTTTATCCGCAGTTACAAACCTAGCCGCTGGGATGACGGGCCAAGAACTCTCTCACGATGAAACCAAAGAAAATGCACCCAAGGCAGCCGAGAAACTGAAATCTCTTATCAGCGGCGTGCTGTCAGAAATGGCAATTAAGTGAACGATTCAGAACTCTTTAAAAAACTCATTGGTTGCCTCGACCTCAGTGCGATCGACGCAGATGATACCGTTACAGTCGACGCAATGTGTTCCAAAGCGCACACGCCTCACGGCAATGTTGCCGCCGTTTGTGTCAAGCCGCGATTTGTTGCTCAGGCGAAAAAACAATTGGCAGACTCTAGCGTTAAGGTGGCTGCTGTAATCAACTTCCCTCAATGCAGCGAAGATACGCTGGCGCTTGAACAAGAAACTGCAAAAGCAATTGCAAATGGAGCGGATGAGATTGACTTTCTAATGGCCCACAAGGCGCTTTCAGAGGGAAGACCAGGCTTTGCAGAAACACAAATCGTAAGAATTAAACGCGTCTGCGGTCAAAAACCACTGAAGGTTATTCTTGAAGTTGGTAGTCTAGATAGCGACGACATAATACGCGAAGCCACCGATGTAGCATTGGCAGCGGGTGCGGACATCTTGGTTTCAGCCAGCGATACTGCTGATGCCAACTTAAACACAGCTCAATTGGAAAATATGCTTTCAGTTGTCGCAAAACAAAACAAGGCTCTTGGGATTAAATTTGGGGGCCACCTTACATCAATTGTACAAGCTCAATGCCGGTATGAAAGTGCAAAAGGTGTCTATGGTGAAAAAGCGCTAGATGCCAATCATTTCCGTTTAGGTGGAAATGATGTGCTGGATGAAATGCTCGCCAAAATCTGAAGCCCGAATTATACCACAGGAGCTAAACTATTGAACTACCTCCCATCCGAGCTAATCCGCAAAAAACGCGATGCGCAATCGTTGGAACCTGATGAGATCAAATTTTTCATTCACGGTTTGAAAGACGGAAGCGTAAAAGCTGAGCAGATTTCAGCATTTGCTATGGCTGTGTTCTTCAACGATATGACGATGACGGAGCGTGTTGCGCTTACAGAAGCCATGCGCGACAGCGGGAATGTATTGGACTGGTCTGATCTTCCCGGCCCAGCACTGGACAAGCACTCTTCTGGCGGTGTGGGAGACAATGTTTCGCTGATGCTTGCACCATTGGTTGCAGCATGCGGTGGCTATGTTCCAATGATATCTGGTCGTGGTCTTGGACACACAGGCGGAACGCTGGATAAATTTGATGCGATTCCGGGTTATAAAACCAGCCCTGACAATGCTCTGTTTCGCAAAACAGTACGCGATGTGGGGTGCGCGATTATAGGGCAAACATCCAATCTCGCACCTGCGGACAAGATGATTTATGGCATTCGGGATGTCACCGCCACGGTGGAATCAGAAGCTATGATTACGGCTTCTATTTTATCCAAGAAACTCGCAGCAGGTCTTTCTGCTTTGGTGCTCGACGTGAAATGCGGAAATGGTGCATTCATGGCAACGGAAACAGAAGCCCTTGGTTTGGCTCGTTCGCTTGGGTCTGTGGCGAATGGTGCAGGTATGCCGACCCTCGCGCTTGTAACAGATATGAATGAACCGCTTGCAGACGCCGCAGGAAATGCAGTTGAAATGCAAAATGCAGTTGATTTTCTCACACGAAGCCGTTCGATGCCGCGCTTGGAACAAGTTGTGTTGGCTTTGTCAGCCGAAATGCTGGTCCTTGGAAATTTGGCAAGCACCCTTATGGAAGCTGAACAAAAGCTACGTGCGGTCTGGGAAAGCGGCAAAGCTGCGGAAGCCTTTGACAAGATGGTTGCAGCACTTGGGGGGCCAATTGGTTTTGTTGACAATGCGGGAACAATACTGCCGAAGGCAAATGTGGTGCGCGATGTTTTTTCAAAGGACACCGGTACAATAACCGATATCAAAACACGTCATGTTGGATTGGCTGTTATTGCACTGGGCGGTGGACGGACAACGCCTGAAGACAAGCTGGACTATTCTGTGGGTTATTCCTCCTTGGCTGGTGTTGGAAAACATGTTGATGGTGAAACGCCAATTGGACGCGTTCATGCTG
>JBGCFS010000140.1:0-15512 GCA_045107035.1 Hyphomicrobiales bacterium | reverse complement strand
AAATTTTCTCAATGGTCCAAAGAGGATAGGCGTGAGCAGCGGCCAAAGCAGAAGTGTCAGGCCTTGAGACATGCCGTAGCGGTTTTCCGGCGTCAGGATCATTGATGGATGAAACAGGCTCAGGCGATTGAACTCTAATTCCTTCAATCCCGCCTCCAGCTCCCCTTTGCAGCGTAAAAAGAAGGAAGAGGATTTGGGATCGACACCAACGGAACTGAGCAATTGGAAATGCTGGATTCCGGCAGTTTTACAGGCTCGTCCAAAATGTAAATTCGCGTCTCGGTCTATTGCTATGAATTGCTTTTTGGACATTTTAGAAGGTTGGCCAACGCCGAGTGTGCTGATGGCCGTGGTATGGCCGGCAAGAAATTCGATATAGGTATCTGGATCTAGAACATTGACTACGTGTTGAGTGACTTTCTCGCTGACTACATCTGAAAGTGGTCTGCGTCCCAACAATGTAAATTTGGAAATTCCCTCCAAACGAAGTAGGGCTTTGACCACTTGGGAGCCAACAGCACCTGTCGCCCCAATCATGACAATCGATTTGTCTTCCGTCATTTGATAGCTGGCTGCTTTCTTCAAGCGTTCTCAGGGTTACTTCGATAAACCACGATGGAACGCGTTACGGTCATTAAAACGAAGGCGATAGCGAGGCAAATTTCATTTGGTAATTGTGTGCGCGCAAGAACGTAGAAAATGCCGCCGCCAAGCGAGATTGTAGCATAAAGATCCTGCTTTAGGATCGAAGGCGTGAGACCGCATAAAACATCGCGGAACATGCCACCGGCAACACCCGTGATACAGCCAAGAACAACAGCAATCATAACGGATATTCCATTTGCCAGAGCAACCTGAATACCCACAAGCGTAAACAGTGCTAAGCCAATGGCATCTAAGTACATCAAGAGCCGCAGCCGTCGCTCGTTGCCCTGCCGAAGCTTGCCAGCGAAAAAGAATGTTACCATTCCGACGGGAACGGCCGTTGCCAAATAGGTGATGTCCTGTATCCAGAACACCGGCGTCGCACCGATTAAAAGGTCACGCAAAGTGCCACCGCCCACTGCCGTGACAACGGCAAGGACTGTTGCCCCGAAGGGATCAAACTCCTGGCGGGCACCCTGAATGGCAGCAGATGCCGCCATAACACCTGTTGCCAGAACCGTTAAGACGCTGATGAGTAGAGTAAAGCTGTACACAGTCTCGCGTTTCAAATGAAATTATACACGTAACTGTCTTAGCGATGGATAATCGGGAATTCAAACAGGTTCAGGTTTTCGGTGCATCTGTGGTTCACTGGTGCAATGCCAATGGATATTATCGAGGCCTACGAACCGGGCAAAACGATCTAATTCTGCTGCCAGTTTTGTGGCGCGGGCGTTGGTCCATTTGACCTTCGGCTCGACCCATAAATTTAGCACGTTTAAATTACCTTTCTGACGATCCCCTTTGGCTTCAATACGGCCAACAAGCCGATCACCTTCAAGCAATGGAAATACGTAGTAACCCCAAATGCGTTTTTCTGCAGGGACAAAGATTTCAATCCTGTAGTCAAATCCGAAAAGGCGTTTGAGCCGCGCTCGGTCGCGGATAATAGGATCAAACGGATTCATAATACGTAGGCGGGACGTTGGGGCTGATAAGCTAGCTAGTCGATCTTGGATATCAGCAGGGGCAAAGGCCTGGCTCCAGGTTTTATCGGCTGCCTCAATTTCGACCGGTACAAGGTTGTCGCTTGTGGTACTTAGCCAGGATTTGAGTTCCTTGGCATCCATTGCACCCCAAAACCGCTGAATTTCTCCGGCCGTTGCAAAGCCAAGTCGGTCCAATGCCTGGGTGCAGAGCCAATGTATCTGCTCGTCATCGTGGTGCTTCATTTGATGCAATTCTGAGGGAATGACGCGCTCTGCCAGATCATAAAATTTCTTGAAGTTCTCTCGGTGTGATGTCGCAAGCTCTCCGCAATTCCACATATAGTCTAGCGCCAACTTGTGCGGCGGTCGCACCCACATGCCCTTTGCGTCTTTTGCTTTGGTATCAAAGGCATGTGTTGAAAGCGGTCCTTCTTCTGCAATGCGTTGTTTTATCGCTTCGCGGCCAGCTTCATCCAGCATTGAGGAATACCAGTTGGCCTTATCTATCTGTTCTTTCATGCGGCGAAACTGGCGTTGCCACATGGGATAAAACTCGATCGGCAAAACGGATGCATCGTGGGTGAAATGTTCAAACAATGCTCTGTCTTTTGCCAGAAGCTTGTCCAGCATGGGCTCGCGATAGTTTTGATTGCGGTTCCATAAAATGTGATGATGGGCGCGCGAGACAACCTGGATCGTATCCAGTTGCACGAACCCTAACTGCCGGATTATGGACATCACATCCAGCTTGCCAGTGGGTGCATTGGCAAGTCCTTGATGCGATAGCCAAAGCCAGCGCGCATCTCGGTTGTTGATTTTAAGTGGCATCAAAACAGAATCTCACAGGTGCCCAAACAGAATCGTTTGTTTCCTTTATGGATTGTAACTGTCGGAGCTGAATTGGATACTGTGGTTTAATTGATGCTGACAGGATCTGTCGCAGCTGAGACGGGTGGAACGCGATGGAAGCGAAATATCTAGTTTTGACCCATTACGGACAAGCCAATTTTTAACCGATCACGCATCATGAAGCGTGCAAGTAACAAAACGGAAGCTGCCGCTAGACCTAATGCCAAGCCTGCCCAAATACCGACACCACCAAACTCAAACTTAAACGCAAGCAAGTAGCTCGCGCCCAGCCCCAAGACCCAGTAGCTGAATACAGCCATCACCATAGGAATTCGCGTGTCTTGCATGCCACGCAATACTCCAGCTGCCACAGCTTGGGCTCCATCAAATAGCTGGAAGAGGGCCGCGAGCAGCAAATACGGAATTGCCAGGGCAATAACAGCTGCGGTGTCAGGGCCCGTATCATCCAGAAAGAGGGCAATCAGTGTTTGCGGTATGGCCCAAAACACAAGCGCCGCTGCCGTCATGAAGGATATTGCCAGCGCGAGCGTTGTATAAGCAGCCCGTCGCAGGTCCTCAGCGTTTTTTCGCCCGAATGCCAAACCGACGCGTGTTGTTGCAACATTCGAAAGGCCAAGAGGTATCATGAAGGTGATAGTGGCTAGTTGCATAACAATGCCATGTGCCGCCAGCTCTAGAGTGCCAATCCAGCCGAGCATTATTGCTGCCGCTGTAAACAGACCAACTTCTGCAAACAACGCCATACTGATTGGCAGACCCAGGCTGACAACTCGGCCGAGAATTTCCCAGTCTGCACGCCAGAACCGTGTATAGATTTCGAATACTTTCAATTTTTTACTGCGCACGGACACAACAACCATAGCTGCGAACGCAAGCAGATTTGCAGTAAACGTCGCCACAGCAGCGCCCTCAATTCCCATAGCAGGGAAGCCAAACTTTCCGAAAATAAAGGCATAGTTGAAAATGGCGTTTAGTATTACGCCCAAAACGATGATCAGAAGCATCGTATTTGCGCGATCCAGAACGGTATAAAATGCACGCAGGTTCATGGTCATCAATGCAGGCCAAAAGGCCCATTTCGCGATGCTCATGTAGAGTGCAGCGTTAGCCGCAGTTTGTGGGTCTTGGCCGACAAACAACAAAACCTTTTCTGTATTGAACAAGATAATCAGCGCAAGAACCGAATAGCCTGTGCAGGCCCAAAATCCCATTCGAATGGCTCGCCGCAACATAATGTCATCGTCAGCTCCCCGTGCGGTTGCAGCTAACGGCAAGACCGCCGCTGAAAAGCCAATTCCGACAATCAGCAACGTGAAATAGAACGATGTTGCCAAAACCAACGCAGCCAGTTCTGGCGCGCCAAGCCATCCCACCATCACTGTATCAGTGATGCCAATAATGGCCTGCGACAGCTGTATACCCACAAGAGGGAGAGACAGTAGGACTGTCTGTCTGAGATGGGTTCGCCATGTTTGAACGGTAGTGGTCACGATGGCTCCTGGGTCTTAGACTTGGGCGGTGCCCGTGTTTTAGGACCTGAAATGAACGGAAGTTGTCCTTATCGTGGAGTTCTGGCGGTTTCAAATGATGATTTGTGAAGTTGTCATGATTGTTGTTGATGCGTGGCGCTCGCGCATCAGTTGTAGTGACAGGGAGTATTTGGATTTTAACGCGTAAACGGCGATCAGATTCTTCTTGGATGCGGCTATATCTTCTGCCGAAGTTGTCGCATCCAATGTTTTGCTAAAACCATAGCATTTGAGTTGTCAGTTGTTGATTGTGGCAGAGTTACTGAAACCACATTCTGCGTAGTGTCGTATCGCGACGAATGAAGTGATGAAACAGCGCCGCGCCGGCATGCAAGACCAACAATCCGATAAAAATTCTGGCACCAATGCCGTGGGGCACTCTTGGCAGGAATTGTGAAAAATCGGGCAATGATCCGGTTCCACCGCCAAAGAGAATTTCTCCAGCACCAGACAATACAAACATGCTTATCCCGCTAACCGCCATCCCCAAGATGACAACGTAAAGCGCAAAGTGCACCAACTTTGCGATGCGTTCCTGCCAAGCGGGATCTCCGCCAAGTGGAGCTGGCTTCGTGTCAAAACGCCACCACCAGACAAGACGGGCCAAGGTTAGCAGCAGTATGGTGATACCAAGCGGCGCATGGAATTTTAAAAGCAAAGCCTTGGTTGCCAAATCTTCAGTTTGGCCGGCCCGGAATCCAGATCCAAGCAATACCAGGATGAGACATACACTTAGCCAGTGTATGAGAACAGCAAACGTTCCGTAGGCTGTGGACGAGCTTTTTGCAGACATGATTTTCTCGTTTCTTCAGGTATCAAGGGCGATTGATCTAAAGATCCGGTCTAAGTGCGGCACGCATGGCCACAATGATTGTGAAATTATGCAAAAACTCGTCCTCAGAGAGAAGTGCATCATCATCTATGTCTGCCCGGCGAAAATCGGCTCCCATTGCAAACCGCATTTCGGGCTCTGAGATATTGTCATTGGCATTGCGATCCCAGACACTAAAAATTATTTTGGTAGCGGTGATGTATGCGTCAGTTTTATTCTCTTTCGCGGCAATTGCTGAAAATCCAGGATCCCATGCGCTGAATTCCTCATAGCTGAGCTCGCCATTTTCGTTCGTGTCCATAGATGCGAATACGTCGGAACGAAACGCTTCCAAGTCACCTTGATGGATGAACCCATTTTCATTTCGATCAATCGCTGCAAAAGTAAGTTCAGCTGTTTGACGGCCTTCAGTTTTTGTTTGATTTGCCATTGAAGGAGCCGCAAATAGGGCGCAGGCAATAAGTGAAACTGAAATGCTTGTTTTAATCTTTTGGTAGCTCATGCAACTCTCCTAACATTCAAGCGCCTCAACAAAGGATTTGGCATTGGCGCTCATTGACTACATTTAAATTACATGGAAACTATTTACATGGCAAGTAAAAATCCTTTGAAGCGCCCCAAAGCGCTTGGCCGCGTGTTGAATTTCACAGCGGGAGCCAGCACGCTCATGTGTCAGGAATTGTTGGAGCCATACGGCCTGACGCTGCAGCAATGGGTGATTTTATCGGCACTTTGGCGCCGCGATGGTATGCTTGTTACTGAAATTGCGGATTATGTTGGGACCAACACGCCTGCAGCTTCCAGGATCATCGATCGTATGGAAGAACGGGGTTTTGTTGATCGAAAACCATCTGCCAGCGACAGAAGAGCGGTTCTGGTGAATATTACTGAAAAGGGACAAGAGTTGAGCCACCTTTCGACATTTTTTCAGGATGTGAACAATAAGTTGCTGGATGGTTTGAGCGATGACGAATCTACGCTTCTATTCGAACTTTTGGCGCGCGTTGAAGCCAACGCAAAGTCTAACCTGAAATAGTTTTGACGGTTTTTCTTGATTGTGCGATGGCAAACCGCGAAAAGACGAGCAAGGTTTCGCGCGTTTTAAAGGATATTGAGCATGACCACTCCACCGGCTGATGAGGAGGTCTTTAGTGCACAGCTCAACCGAGCTGTAATGGGCGCATGGCTTGCGGCTACCCTTGCATCGACAGCATTGGAAGCAGGGGCACTGATTGTTGGTGTTGGCAGCTTTATTGACTGGGTTTTGTTTGCAGCGTTTGCCGGTATTTCAGCCGTTATTGCAATGCATGTGTTTGATAAGAGACCTGTGCTGACTGTGACTTCCGATGGAATTCATGACCGTAGGGTCTCTCGTCATATGATCCGCTGGGACGAGATGATCAACTATAGAATGCAGGATACCAGCAACATCCCGACACTGGGTGTATGGCTGAGTGAAGCAGCCGAAAAGAAGTCCGGTGTTTATCCTTGGTCAAAAATTTATAAGAACCAGCACGGTCCGTTTGGAAAAACAAAGGGCTTTCGCATTTGGGCCCACCGCACCCGCGCCGATGGGCACGAGTTTGCTCATGCGGTACAACGATTTGCGCCTAAACGTCACGATTAAGGTTTTTAAGTGAGCGTACAAACACCTGTAACTGCGCCAGATAAACCGCTTAGCACGGTTGAATTCATTGCGTTGTTTTCGCTTATCACGTCGCTTACAGCTGCCAGTATTGACGGAATGTTGCCAGCGCTTGGTATCATGGGGATCGAGCTTGGCGCGCCTGATCACACCACAACACAACTCATTATTTCGCTGTTTGTTTTGGGAATGGTATTTGGCGAATTGCTTTTTGGACCTTTGTCAGATGCCATTGGTCGCCGAAAGACCATTCTGGCTGGCCTGGCAATTTTTTGCGCGGGAACAATTTTGGCAATGACGGCCCAAAGCATGGAGCAAATGCTGGTTGGGCGCATCATTCAGGGTTTTGGCGTATCAGGGCCCAAAATAGGCTCACGGGCACTGATCCGAGACAAATTCAGTGGCGATGCGATGGCGCGCATCATGTCCTACATCTACATGGTGTTTGTCTTGGTGCCGATGTTGGCGCCTGCTGCTGGGCAGCTCATCATGATAACTTCAGGGTGGCGCACAATTTTCTTTGTCTATCTGTTGTTGGGCATCATTGTGTCTGTTTGGCTTATGGCGAGGCAGGACGAAACGCTGCGTGTGGAGCATCGGGTGGCGTTAGCCTTTCGCCCATTAATGCGCAATGCTGGCATAATTTTGAAGCACCGCCGCACGATGGCATACATCCTTGCTTTGGGCATCGTGTTTGGTGGCAAGTTGTTTTATCTCAGCACCGCACAATCGATCTTCCAAGAGATTTACGGGGCCGGAAACAAGTTTCCGCTTTATTTCGCAATTTTGGCTTTCGGTATTGGTCTGGCGTCATTTTCTAACGGCCAGCTGGTTGTGCGTTACGGTATGGAGCGGCTCTCAATTTTTGCACTTTGCGGCATGTTTGTCTTGAGCAGCTGTTTGCTAGCGCTGGCGTTAATTTATGACGGCAAGCCGCCGCTCATTCCGTTCATGATGCTTTGCGGTTTTTTGTTTTTCTGCTTTGCTATTCTGTTTAGCAATCTCAATGCGATGGCCATGCAGAACCTAGGACGGGTCGCCGGGCTTGGCGCGTCTTTGGTATCTTCTGGGTCAAGCATGATTGCTGTCGTGATAGCCGTATCTTTTGGTCAGTTTTACGAGCAAAGCGTATTGCCATTGTCTATTGCGTTTTTGTTCTCCGGCACAGCCGCAATTACACTGGTTATGTTGGCCCGGCGCGCAGATAACGAACCTGTTTAACTGATTTGGTGCTGGTTGTTCTCAAATGCTGCCGGCGCGTTCAATAGCCAGCGCATGTGTTTCGCCGATGGGATGTGCGACATGTTCATCGCCATCTGTCGCATGAAAGACATCTCCCACATTCAAGCGATGAACAGTTTCTTTGCCGTTTTGTCTGGTTTGCATATCCACGCTGCCAACCAGTACGACGAAGACTTCGGGCCCGTCATTGATGTGCCATTTGTACGGCTTATCGGTCCAATGTAGCCTGATTGTCACGTCATCAATGCGCTCAATATGCATGGCATCCCAAGCTTGCTTTCCTTTGAATTCCCCTGCCTTGATGATCTGCATTGTGTTCTCCTAAGTATCGCTGCATGTTCGACACAATTAGCTCTGGGATGCTCGGCTGACATTTGCCATTTGACGTTTCGACATGCCAAACGACGGAAAAAAGAGGGATAAGGTTGCTAAACGACACTCAGCTTGATCCGACCAATTTAAAACTGCTGGAGTTGCTAAAGCTGAATGGGCGGCAGTCCGCGACAGCGTTTGGGGAAGCCTTGGGGCTTTCCAGAACAGCAGTGCAAGATCGGATGAGACGTTTGGAAGACACCGGAGTTATTGCCGGGTATACGGTGCGCGTTAATCGGCCAGCAGATCAACCCTTTCAGGCGCTGGTTTATGGCTCCATTCTGGAGCGCCCTTGTGCATCAACACTGGCATGGTTGAGAAGATTGTCTGGCGTTGAGAAAGTCGTCTCTGTTTCCGGGAAGACAGATGTTGTCATATGGGTGGCTTTGGCGGACGCTGCAGCCTTGTCAGACTTTGTGGATATTGTTTCAGCTAACGAGAAAATGGGTGCCGTAACGTCACAGGTGATTCTGCAGATACTTTAACCGGTGTATTCACCCTAATGTGTAGTGCACACTCACCCACTATTCTGCATAGTTCTCCATGTTAAATTTCCTGAAAAGTGTTCATTTATGTTGCTTCGTCACCTAATTATCGGCCTCTTCGCAACGCTTATGTTTGTGAACCCGGCCCTTGCTCTCGATCCCATAAACTCCACTGGCGCCAATCACTTAGCCATTCGTGGGACAGATACCACAGCCTATTTCAACAAGGGTGGACCCTCTAAAGGGAGCGGCAACCACGTTGTTATGTGGAACGGAGCCAGCTGGCGCTTTGGCTCCGCAAATGAAGCCGCGCTATTTCGCGCAAACCCAACTGCCTATGCACCACAGTTTGGAGCCTACTGCACTGGCGGTTTGTCGCAACGTCATGTCGTGGAAGGCAAACCTCAGCATTGGCGTATACACGGTAAAAAGCTCTATTTATTCCACACTTCTGCGGGTGCAAAACGGTTCAGCAAAGACCCTGTTGGCACCATTCGCAAGGCTAAAGCCTATTGGAATACGTTGGATGTGAAATAGTAAGGCCTTTACATTCCAGCCAGTTGCTTCATGCGTTGGGCGCGGGCAGGCAAGGGCACTGCCTTCCGTTTGTCTAGGTCCATCATCAAGCTGACTTGATCACCGTAACCCACAACAACACCTTCGTTGGTCAATATGTGGCGAACGGTAAATGTGGAATTTCGAACTTCTGTGAATGCTGTTTGCATCGTCAATGCGGAGCCCGGTGGTGGCGTTTCGCCGTATGTCAGTTTCAACTCCACAGCGACCCTACCAAAACCGTTTTCTTTCAACCATCGTGGCTCGATCCCACCTTCCCACCATGTATGTGGCGCCCCATCCGTGAAGCAGGAAATGTAAGCGCGATCCAGCAGATGACCGTCAGCATCAAAGTCTTTTGGATGAATGAAACCACTGTATGTCGGGACCATCGTCAGATCATTGGATACCGGCAAAGCAGGCTCAAAATTCAGGCCCCGTGGATGGGCATTGGTAATGTGTTCCCAATCAACAAACGGCAAATTTGACGTATTTGAAATTTGCTCCATGGCTGCCGGGTCGTAACAATCCAGCGCTGTTGCCAGTACGAACCGATCTGGTTCATTTGTCATTTTGTGCACGACCGCGGCTGCACCGCCATCACGCAACACAATTGCCGAACTAACCTCAAGCATAGCAGCGGCTGCAGCCTCTCTATGGTAACGCACATGGCGCGTTTGCCGCGCTGCCCTGATGAGGGTCGGGAGTGAAAACTGCGAACGGAATATGCGATCCGCATCATCAAATTTGGTGAAGTAAAACTGCACATTCATGTGTGCATTTTCATCGCACTCCCAGGTATTCACGGTAGAGCGTAACGAAACATATCTCACGGGCGCGGGGTCCTATAGCCAGAACTATCGAGGCGTATCCTGTTGATTTTCGGTTGATTTTGTCAACTCACTAAAGATGCTTTTCAGACTGGGTGGTTTGCTGGCCAAAAAAGGCAATGGGCGACATACTGCCATTGCTGCCCGGCCTACCCGTGCAGTCAACATGCCGTTTATGACACCTTCTCCCAATCTTGCAGAAACCTTTGCTGCCAGTCCATGTCCCAAGGCATCTTGTATCAAGCTATCTCCTGCCGAAATGCCGCCGGTGAGGGCCAAATGACTGAGGACTGTGCCCGCAAGACGCCAGGAGCTAAACAGGCCAGGCCGTCCGCCATAGAGCTCTGAAATTCGACGAATTAGGCGTACATTTTCGACAACCACATAGAGCACATCAATCAGAGCTCGCGGGCTGATTGCAGTTACGATTGATGTACGTTTTGATGAGCTAAGAATGATGGAATTTGCTTTTGCATCCATCTCTGTCAACAAGTCTCGTTCTGCCAATAAGAACAAATCCCTGCCGTCCATAACTTCACCAAGTTGGCTTTGTAAAAGGCTGCGGCCGCGGGCCGTTTCTGGCTTCGCACTGTATAGGCTTAGCAAGTCTTTGACCGTCGCCCGAGCTAGGTTGAGATCGTCTTTTCTGTAGGCTTTTGTCGCTTGCTGCTTAAGTTGGCGAATGGTTTGCAACCGGGATAGTGCCCGTACTTCTTTGACCAAGATCACAATAAGCGCAAGAATCAGTACGCCGGTTAATGCAAGACCCACATATCCAAGCCAAGGCGTGCGAGAAAATAATTCTTCAATTAACGTATCGACCCAAAGACTAAATGCAAGACCTCCAAGACCGACCAAACATGCCCAAAATATCTTACCAAACGAAAGATGACGTTTAGGCTGTTGAATTTCAACAGGCGTTTCTTCCAAGTCGATGGTTGCTGAGATGGCAGGTGTATCTACAATGCGTGCATTGCTTAACAACTGGGCACTTGGTTTGCGGGTTTTGGTGGGGGGAGGGCTCATGCCAATTTATCTCCCAGCAAAAACTGCAACGCTCGGTCCATCCGGATATGCGGCAAGGAAAGTGTCAAACCTTCAGCAGTTTCTTCCAATTTGGGTGGCTTAAACCGCAAATAACGCAAGGGATCTTCGTCCTTGGAGTTCTGTTTGTCATAAATTTTCGTTGGGTCATCAGGTAAGTCACCGGGAAACAAAGCGACTTCCTGAGTGCCGTCGTAACTCTCTCCGTGCGCTGTTTCGCCAGCCAGTGGCGTGCCCAAGATTGCTGGCACTGTTTCTCCATCCACTTCCAAGTGCGCCTCACGGGTGGCCCGAACGGCTGAGAGCGCCATCGTGTTGGTTTTTGAGCCAGAGAATTTCGCTCGGTTGGATGCTTCGCTCAACAATTGATCTAATATCATTTCCAGCCGATCGTGGTCACTATGGTGAAGGTGATCTGCCTTAGTTGCTGCAAACAAAATGCGATCGATCTTTCGCCCTAAAATGCTGCCGAGCCAACTGTTGCGACCAGGTCTGAATGCGCGCAGAACATCGGAAAGTGTTTCTTCCAAATCGTGAATTGCGTCTGGCCCAGCGTTTAATACGCTCAACACATCAACCAGAACTATTTGTCTGTCCAAACGCGCAAAATGCTCTTTGAAGAACGGCTTAACGATGAGGGTTTTGTAAGCCTCATACCTGCGGTCCAGTAATGCATACAGGTTTGGAGCCAGGTCTTTCACGCCCTTAGGAACCGGAAAAAATGTGAGTGCAGGCGAGCCTGCCATATCTCCTGGCATTAAAAACCGGCCGGGAGGCAACATTGATAGTGCACGTTCTTCGGTTCTGCATGCAGCAAGATACTTGGTGAAAATCGCTGCGCCATCTTGTGCAACATTATCGGTATCTTCTGGCTCTTTAACAAGTGTTTCCAAAAATGCCAGCCAATCAATTGCCAAGTCTTTTCGATCATCTTTTTGGGCGAGGCGTATTGCGTCATTTGACCAAGTGTCAAATTCCTTATCCAGCAAAGTCAGGTCCAAAAGCCATTCGCCAGGGTAATCCACAATGTCCAAATGTATTTGCGTGGCTTTGAAGACGCGTGTCCATACGCTTTCAGAATCGAAGGAAAGCGTAAGACGAATTTCACTGATTTGCCGCGTTGATTGTGGCCAAGCACGTTTGCTTACCAAGTCACGTACGTGTGCGCGGTAGTCGAATGTCGGCACGCCGTCATCTGGTTGCGGACGCAGTGATGCTGTTGCTATCCGCCCTCTGGCCTGTGCATCGAACAGAGCTAGCCGGCCGCCTTCCATGAGATTATGCAGCAGGGCAGTGATGAAAATCGTCTTGCCGGCGCGCGATAAGCCGGTAACACCCAACCGCACGGTTGGTGTTGTGTAGTCGTTCTTCAACGCTTCTGCCTGATCGCGTGCAGCACGGGCCGCATCGTCCAACATATCCAAAAGGCTCAAACAGTCTCTCCTGTGCTTGGGCTGGGTCAAATACCCTTGGCTTGCATTTAGGCATGCGTGTGTAAAGTTGCAAAATCTAATAAAGAAGTTGCACCAGAATGCGGTGACTTATGATAGTTTTAGAGATCCCTTGGGCGCAGGAAATCAAACAAGCGGGCACTGGATGGCCCGCATGCGCCTAGTTCGTTTTGCAAATCCAGAACAGCTATTGCTCCGGTCGGAAATTTGGTTTTCAGCTTAAACAGCGTGTCAGTATCATCTGGAACAGCAAAACTAATTGCTGCGTCTTGAATCGCAAAATTGTGTCCAATTAGAAGGACGGTTTTTGCATTGGGTGCAGTTTTTGCAAGGTCACTTATCAACTTTGTATAGTCTGGGGCAGTTGCTTCATAAAGCTCCCGAGAGATGGTTAGTGACATTTTACCATCCATTCGATCAAGCAAAGGTGTCAGCGTTTGGCGTGCACGGAAAGCTGATGAACATAAAATCGTATCAGGCAACAAACCCCGTACAAGCATTCCCTCGGCCATCAGCCGCGCAGCATGGCGTCCGCGCGCGTTTAGCGGTCTGTCATGATCTGTGATTGAAGGGGCGCCCCATGAAGATTTTGCATGTCGCATAAGAATTATTCTGGTCATATGCGCTTATACTCTGGGGAAAATTTCAATTCTATGAAATGGAAGTTGTACTCTACGTTTTCAAGCCTCTTCCATCTCTACATCTGTCGCCAGTTTTAGTTCTTCTAGTTCTTCTGCCGTTAGCACGTAGAGTTGGTCTTTAGGGGTTTCCATGGCTTTGATCCAGAGCGCCGGGTCGACGCCGAAATCCACGAGGGCTTGCTGGCACAGCGCGCTTATGCGTTGGGCTTGATCCATTCCTTGTTGGATACTCCCGAAGGTGCTGGAAGGTGTGTAAACTTGGTGAACACCAATCCAGGAAGACTCGTGAGCTACGCGCTCAATCCCAGCTGCGAAAACCAGCGGACAAGAGCTAGCGCAGTAGCCATTAGCAACTACTTTGGTGTTGAATTCGCTGTCACGGACTAGTTTACCCATTTCAAGGGCGTCATTCACTGAGCCGCCCGGGGAATGGAGAATGAACACAGTGATCTTTTCTTCTCGAGCGAGTAGGGCGCTCTCGAAGATCTTTGCAGTGCCTGGTGTAATTGTACCAAACGCAAGCAAGACGCCTTCGCCATCATCCTTAAATATCATTGGATCACGTTCCGACATTTCCGAAGTGATACCGAAGCGTGAGAGGTCGGGTGGGTTGCGACCAGGACCTACCGGCCGTGAGCTTGGCACATACGGGCGAATTTGGTCGCTCGGACTGACCGGCGTCATTGGGACCGGCTCAAGTGTGTCCTCAATGCCTGCTAGACGCGCTTCATATTGCAGGTCGCGATAGTCGAGCATCAGCACGTAACCGGTGGCAACTATCATCGCCAGGAGGATAAGCCACAGCATCGAATCCTGAAGTTTTTCGGCGCCGGTTTTCTCGCTGTACTCATCAACGTCATCGATTTTATTGCTCATGATCTAGGTCCGTCTGGGTCCTCGATCGTCAATCGGTGTAATGTTGGTGACTTTTGGATCTCTGGAATTGCGATCTCCATCGAATAAATCCGGGTCGTCAGGCCTGCGGTCTGCATATCGGTCGCCTTGCCTATCGACTTCAGAGCGGAGCCTGTCGCGACGATGGTCTTGAAGGCGGTCATAAAGTGACAGTGCTTGAACCATATCGGCTGCTGTCATTGTGTTCTCAAATGCATCCGGATCTTCTTCGCGCCGAATTGCAGCGTGAACGATGCAAAGGATGAAAATCAAAACTGCTGGTAATAGATCAATGGAAATGGCACCTGCCCAACTCGGTAAAAAATCATTTGCATAACGCAGTACCGCTTCAGGTGCTGACAGAGGCACAAAACGTTTTGGTTTTACGATTTCTCGTTCCAGAATTTCATTTGCGGCTTCTGATAAAGCATCACCTTGTCCAGACACTGCATCTCTTACGCGGTCTACAACTGCGTTTTGACGTAAAGCCAAATCTTGGGAGCGGCCGTCGGCAACAGGCGCAATGAAGGTACGTGTTAGGTCATCAGCGGCACGCTTTACAGCTGGCGCAATGGAAGTTTCCTGAAGCGAAGAAATAACGCCAGTTAGCGTAACTGCTTCTTCCGAGAATGCATCGCTACGGGGCGCTATTGGTCCCGCCGCTGAAACCAGACGCCGCATGCGACTGAGTTGCTCGCCGCCTTGTTCAAAAAGTTGTTTTACTGGAGCTCTGGATGCTTCGACTTCACGGGACAATCCATCCAATTGTGTTGACATTTGTCTGAGCAGTTGCACAACCGTGCCAGACCCAGATGTACCGGTTAGTGCACCCGAGGCCTCTTCCTCGCCAGATAAGCGCTGGAAGCGATCTGCCGCTAGCTGAATGTCGGGCAACAAGCTTTGTGCAGCCAGCGCATTGTTATGCGCCTCTGTGAGGTCTTGTTGATAGTCTTCGATGGTGACGGCCAGATGCTGCTCCAGCGCGGCGCTTCCGGCTAGGGCAGCAGCGTTCAACCACGACGACATCGCAATGATCATGACACTGCCAAGTCCGATGGCCATGAACATTAGACCTCGGCCTGATGTCGTGCGCAAATGTGGTGCGAAACGGATAAGGTAAGACCAGAACGAATATATGCCTACCGACACTGCGAGCGAGTAAACAACTGCACCGAAGAATACCAAATTTGCAGTGCCATCTAGAAGGTCTTTGACCCCTAAGTAAGTATAGATACCGCTTGCCAGAGCCAGAATGGCCAATGTGACCTTTGTGGTGGCTTCTAATGCCGACACGCCATTTCGCAGGGCTTTTGCCATGATTGCCTCATAAAATACGCACTACAGATTTTCGAACTTGAGCTTAGGACAAATTCGTGTCGAGGTGTGGTTAAATTTTGTGAATGTTTGGCAAGCTGCAATGTCCTACCCGAAAACGTATTATTCAGAACGCCTGAACCCAAAGCCGATGCCGCATCCTCCACTTGGAAA
>JBGCFS010000014.1:0-18670 GCA_045107035.1 Hyphomicrobiales bacterium | reverse complement strand
GTCATTGTAGAAATACAATCGGCTTGTTTCTGAATGATTGGGTCTACGTTGAAACCCTGTTTCAGAACTGTAACGCCGTCGGGACCACCATCTGTGGAAATACCCAATTGGGACATCCAGGAAAGAAATGGATATTCATTGCCGAAGAACCAAACGCCAATGGTTTTACCTTTAAAGTCTTCCGGGCTCGTGATGCCGGTTTCTTTACGGCAAGTCAGCATCAAGCCGGAGCGTTTGAAAGGCTGCGCGATATTTACAACCGGCACACCACGTTCGCGCGCAGCCATCGCAGACGGCATCCAGTTCAACATCACATCAGCGCCGCCACCAGCAAGCACTTGAGGTGGAGAAATGTCGGGCGCGCCTGGTTTGATTGTTACGTCCAGATCGACGTCTTTATAATAGCCTTGGTCCAAAGCGACATAATAACCGGCAAATTGCGCCTGAGTGACCCACTGCAACTGCAATGTTACTGGATCAGCAGCTGAACTCGCCGATGCAGAAAGGCCGATGCCTGCCGCTACCCCAAGAGCCATTGCCCCTTTAAGAAGTGTCTTCATTGTTTTCTCCTCGTTAGATGCGCCTCGTAGGCGCTGTTTGCTTCTACAGCGAATTCAAATCTATCAGCCTCGTGCAGAAGGATGCCAGAAAGTTACTTTGCGCTCAATGAGTGCAATGAAACCATAAAAGGTCGATCCAGCAAGGGCTGCCACCGCAATGGTGGCCCAGACTAAATCAGTATTCAAGCGGCCAAATTCCGTACTAATGCGAAAACCCATGCCAACTGTGGGAGAACCGAAAAATTCGGCAACAATTGCACCGATTAACGCCAGGGTGGAGTTGATCTTGAGAGCGTTGAAGATAAACGGCATTGCATTCGGCATACGAAGCTTTTGCAGCGTTTGGCCGTAAGATGCCGCGTAAGTTCGCATTAAGTCGCGTTCCATGCTGCCGGATGCCGCAAAGCCCGCGACTGTGTTCACCAGCATCGGAAAGAATATCATGATTACGACAACGGCGATTTTCGAACTTGGACCAAAACCGAACCACATTACCATTATAGGTGCGACACCAATAATCGGCAAAGCAGAAGCCATATTCCCGACGGGCAACAACCCACGTTGCAGGAATGGAATTTTGTCCACCAGCACAGCTACCAAAAATCCTGCGCCGCAACCGATTATGTAGCCGGGTAGCACGCCCAAAACAAAGGTCTGATAAAAATCAGCACCAAGCGTTGGCAAAGATTCTGCTATCCGTTGGCCTATCTGGCTAGGAGGGGGGAGTAAAACAGATGGAACACCGGCCCCAACTGTCAGCGTCTCCCACAGGATCAAAAGCCAGACCCCAAATACTATTGGAATCAGTAGGTCCAAGGCTGTCTGTAAGTGCCCCTTTGCAGTGCGCGTTGAGAGCCGAGATACGGTTTGCCAAGCCAAGAACCAACTTGAAGCCAAAAGCAACCAGAAGCCCCAGCCAGCGACACCGGCATAGGCGGGTAGCATGAACAGTAAAATAACAACAACCAGGTGCGCTGCCAGAAAGATTAGCCCATCTCCGAGCCAGCTTTGAAACCGCACAGAAATGACAGCTCCGGCAATCAGCAAAACACAAAGCCCCGCCGGTGTGCGTAGTGGCTTGGCAATACCGTCATCACCAGCAAGAAATGCTAAAGGCAGAAACAGGGCGATTAATGCAGAAACAATCGCCAGCCAAATTAGAGGCTCGCGCCACTCTTGTGGCAGACTAAAGCTTGGGGGAGTGGTGGATTGCACGCTCATGGTCGATGCTCCACTTTTTCGCCCATGCGTTTACGCACCATATTGTCTGCAACGCCAACCAGCGCAACCAACATGGCGGCGCAAAAAGCAGCCATAAGCAGAGCGGACCAAATCAATACTGTTTGTCCATAGTAAGAACCAGAGAGAAGGCGTGCGCCCAAGCCTGCAACAGCTCCTGTCGGAAGCTCTCCAACAATTGCGCCTACCAGCGAGATTGCAATTGCGACCTTCATACTAGTGAATAGGTAGGGCAGGGATGACGGCCAACGCAGTTTCCAAAACGTTTGCCAGTTGTTGGCACTGTAGGTGCGCATCAGATCCAAATTCATCTTATCTGGTGAGCGCAAGCCTTTCACCATGCCAACAGTTATCGGAAAGAATGAGAGGTAGGTAGAGATTAGCGCTTTGGGTAAAAGTCCGCGCACACCAACCGCATCCAGAACTAGGATGACCATTGGCGCAATTGCCAAAATGGGGATGGTTTGGGATGTAATGACCCATGGCATGAGGCTCTTTTCCATGGAAATTACATGAACAATCACAGTCGCTAGCAAAATGCCAAGCACTGTACCCATTAGAAAGCCCAATAGTGTCGAGGAAAGTGTGATGCCGGCATGGTAAACAAGGCTTCGCTTGGACGTAATCTTCTTGTTGAACACTGTGTCCCAGATGTTTTCCGCTACTTGATGCGGTGACGGCAGAACAGGACGCTCTTGATTGAGCGTGGAGTCTATGAACTCAATAGTCGTGGGTGTAATTTTAGCCCGCTCATCCAGTGATCGCTGAAACTTAGCGTTCATGGCAACCGCGCCAATGTACCAAATAGCGACAATCACCGCGATGACGACCAAGACAGGGAGAAACGTTCCTGAAAACGCCCGCTTCAACAGGTTTGGTTGTCTTGTAACCACTGATGAAAGGGAGGTATCAGTCATCGTAGGAGTGTCCTGCACGAAGGCCAACACGAACGCGTTGTGCGATCTCTAGAAATTCAGGTGTTTCGCGGCAATCTAACGAACGGTCGCTGGGCAGGTTGCAATCAATTACATCATATACGCGACCCGGCCGTGGCGACATGACAACAATCTTGGTAGACAGGAACACGGCCTCTGGAATGGAATGGGTTACGAACACAACTGTCTTGTTGGTTTTGCGCCAGAGCTTCAAAAGTTGTTCATTCAAATGGTCACGGACGATTTCATCAAGCGCCCCAAAAGGTTCATCCATCAATAACAGATCGGGCTCCACCGCAAGGGCACGCGCAATGGATGCGCGCTGCTGCATGCCACCTGACAATTGCCAAGGAAACTTCTTTTCAAACCCGGTGAGGTTTACCAGCTCGAGGTTCTTTTCAATACGGCTTTTCTGTTCGCTCTTGGATAGCCCCATGATCTCCAGTGGCAGTGCAAGATTGCGCTCAATCGTGCGCCAAGGATAAAGCGCGGCAGCTTGAAAAACATAACCGTATGCGCGCTTTAAACGTGCCTCCTCTGGTGTCAAACCATTGACAGTAATATTGCCACCTGTTGGTATTTCCAAATCTGCGATGACCCGCAACAAAGTAGTCTTTCCACACCCGGAAGGACCAATGAAAGAGACAAAATCTCCCTCAGAAACAGTTAGGTCGATATTAGCCAGAGCGTGAACCGGGCCATCATTTGTTTCAAACGTCAAAGACAGATCATCGACTTGAATAACCGAATTGTTTTGCCCCTTTGAAGTTGGTGGGGTGGTGGTGTCGACGCTGGTCATTCTCTGTCCTAAAATTCCAAGACCTTCGTGGTTGTCAGTCTTGTTTGTTATGTTCTGAACGCTTGCGCGCGGGGCAAGGCCGCGCGCAAGTCTTTGATATGTTAGACGCCGCTGGCGGGAATGCCCGTGCGTTCCACCTTGCGTGGGCTTGTAATACCTTTCCATTTGGAAAGGGCCTGATTGACCGGGGCATTGGCTTCGCGTTTGATGAAACGGCCACGTCCCGTATCGCCGGTAACATCACCTTCTTTAAAGACAACATCGCCGCGATTCAGCGTCATAACCGGCAGGCCGGTCACCTCAAAACCCTCAAACACATTGTAGTCAATGGCAGATTTTTGTGTGTCTGCTTTGATTGTTTTGGTCGCTTCTGGATCCCAAATCACAATGTCTGCATCCGCACCTGGCAAAATAGCACCCTTCTTAGGGTACATGTTCAGGATGCGGGCAATGTTTGTAGAGGTTACGGCTACGAATTCATTCATAGTAAGACGGCCAGTACGAACGCCTCTGCTCCAAAGCACCGGCATACGATCTTCCAAGCCACCAGTGCCATTTGGAATTTTCGTGAAATCGCCAACACCAAAGCGTTTTTGCGCTGTTGTGAATGCGCAGTGGTCGGTCGCCACCACTTGCAAGCTGCCAGATGCAAGACCAGCCCAAAGGCCATCCTGGTTCAACTTGTCACGGAACGGCGGAGACATGACGCGCCGCGCCGCATAGTCCCAATCTGCATTCTGGTATTCGCCTTCGTCCAACGTCAGATGCTGCACAAGCGGCTCGCCATATACACGCATGCCCTTTTGGCGCGCACGACGGATGGCTTCATGAGCTTGTTCGCAAGACACGTGCACAATGTAGAGCGGCACACCTGCTTGGTCTGCGATCATGATGGCGCGATTAGCGGCTTCTCCTTCAATTTCCGGTGGTCGAGAATAGGCATGAGCTTCAGGGCCGTTGTTCCCTTCAGCCAGCAGTTTTTGCTGGAGCTGCGCTACAACGTCACCATTTTCAGCATGGACTAGCGGCATTGCGCCAATTTCTGCACAGCGGGAGAATGATGCAAACATTTCATCATCATCTACCATAAGCGCGCCCTTATAGGCCATGAAATGCTTAAAGGTGTTGATGCCCTCAGCAACTACTTTTGGCATGTCATTAAAGACCTGCTCGCTCCAGCCGGTGATGGCCATGTGGAATGAGTAATCGGTGCGAGCCTTGCCAGCTTTTTGATACCATTGCTGCAATGGATCCATAAGACCGCCTGCAGGGTCCGGCAGACAAAAATCCACAACCATTGTGGTGCCACCTGCAACGGCTGCTGCCGTGCCAGTGTCAAAATCATCTGTGGAATGGGTGCCCATGAATGGCATTTCCAAATGGGTATGCGGATCAATGCCGCCCGGCATAATATAGCATCCGGAGGCGTCGATGGTTTCCGTGCCCTCTAGGTTGTCGCCAACAGCAACAATGGTCTCACCATCAATCAGCACATCTGCTTTGTACGTGCGATCTGCGGCAACAATGGTGCCGCCTTTAATGACTTTGGTCATGACTTTGCCTCTCTTCTCTTTCCTGCGCTCACTCTTCTGGCGCCGCATCTTCAAGTTCTTTAGCTTTCAATCGCCTGATGGCTCTCCATCGCATCCATGCCGCAAATGCAAGCGCTGCAAAGAACCACGTAATCACGTTGGTCAGGACAAAGTGCCAAGTGATTTCAGACACCGATCCTGTGACCCAACGCTGTAAAATCGTTTGCAGAATTCCTGCAATTATTCCCCAAATGATGCCAAGTGCCAGAAACGGCTTCCACGGCATTTTTTTGGGCGTTTCAGTCACTCCACAATCTCCGCAGTTTCCACAACTGCATGGAACAGCACGTCTGCGCCAGCTTTGGCCCATTCGGGCGAAATTTCTTCCGCCTCGTTGTGGGATAAACCATCGACGCAAGGGCACATCACCATGGCTGTTGGTGCAACCCGGTTGATCCAGCAAGCATCATGTCCGGCACCGGAAATCAGGTTTCGGTGGCTATAGCCAAGACGTTCCGCTGCGCTGCGAACTGCAGTGACGCATTTCTCGTCAAAAGTAACCGGATCAAATCCGCCCACTTTCTCAAATTCGATACTAAGACCCATCTCATCACAGATTTTCAGCGCTCCTTCTTTGAAGCGTGCTTCCATATCTTCGATTACAGCCAGCTGGGGTGAACGAAGATCAACAGTGAAGACTACCTTGCCGGGGATCACATTGCGACTATTGGGGAACACATCGATGTGGCCCGCAGCACCCACCGCATCTGGCTTGTTAGACCATGCAATTTCATCCACCAACTGCAGCACGCGTGCCATGCCAAGGCCGGCATTCTTGCGCATCGGCATCGGTGTCGAGCCAGTGTGGCTTTCCTTGCCGATAATGGTCACTTGCGTCCAAGACAGTCCCTGCCCGTGGGTGACGACACCAATGTCTTTACTTTCCGCTTCCAGAATTGGGCCTTGTTCAATGTGCAGTTCAAAGAAGGCATGCATTTTGCGTGCGCCAACTTCTTCTTCGCCGCGCCAGCCAATGCGCTTCAACTCTTCGCCAAAGCTTTTTCCTTCCGCATCTTCGCGCTTATAGGCAAAATCCTGCGTATGCATGCGGGCAAACACTCCCGACGCAAGCATGGCAGGCGCAAAGCGCGTTCCTTCCTCATTACTCCAATTTGTAACAACAATCGGGTGTTTGGTTTTTATATCAAGGTCATTCAGTGTGCGAATAATCTCAAGTCCTGCCAGAACGCCCAACACACCATCATATTTGCCGCCCGTCGGCTGCGTATCCAAGTGGGATCCGACATAGACGGGCAGGGCATCCGGATCTGTCCCCTCGCGGCGCATGAACATATTGCCCATCTGATCCAGGCCCATGGTCATGCCTTCAGCGTCGCACCACTTTTTGAAGAGCTCGCGGCCTTCGCCATCTTCATCTGTCACTGTTTGGCGATTATTACCGCCAGCGATGCCAGGTCCGATTTTAGCCATCTCCATGAGCATATCCCACAGACGATCGCCGTTGATTTTCAGATTGTCGCTTGGAGCTGCCATGGTGTTTGCCTCACTTACATGGTTGGGAATGTAAAGACCGCGCCGTCTTTAATGCCATCTGGCCAACGGCTCGTGATGGTTTTCAAACGGGTGTAAAAACGGATGCCCTCTGGACCATAGATGGAATGATCGCCAAAGAGAGAGCGCTTCCAGCCACCAAAGGAATGGTATGCCACTGGCACAGGAATTGGCACATTGATACCAACCATGCCAACTTCAATACTGTCTGCAAATGAGCGGGCCGCATCGCCATCGCGGGTGAAAATGGCAGTGCCGTTACCGAACTCATGATCGTTGATCATTTGCGTTGCGCTTTCAAAGCTCTCTGCACGCACAACCGACAAGACCGGTCCAAAAATTTCTTCTTTGTAGATAGTCATATCTGTCGTCACACGGTCGAACAGGGTTCCACCTACGAAATAGCCGTTTTCATAGCCTTGTAGGTTCAGGCCGCGGCCGTCCACAACCAGCTCCGCGCCTTCTTTCTCGCCAGCGTCAATGTAGCCTACAACTTTGTCTTTGTGCTGCTTGGTTACAAGCGGTCCCATATCTGCCTGCGCATCTGTCGCCGGGCCAATTTTCAAGGATTCGATGCGTGGCTTCAGTGCCTCAACTAGTTTGTCTGCTGTTGCATCACCGACAGGCACAGCAACAGAAATTGCCATGCAGCGCTCGCCGGCAGAGCCATATCCTGCACCCATCAAAGCATCGACAGCCTTGTCGATGTCAGCATCTGGCATGATAACCATGTGATTTTTCGCACCGCCAAGTGCCTGCACACGTTTATTATTAGCTGTGCCAGTGTGATACACATATTCAGCAATTGGTGTGGAGCCAACAAAGGACACCGCTTTGATGTCCTTATGGGTGAGAATTGCATCCACGACTTCCTTGTCGCCATGCACCACATTAAGCACACCTGCAGGAAGGCCTGCTTCCATAAACAACTCAGCTACCAAATTGGCCGCCGTCGGGTCTTTTTCAGATGGTTTTAAAATGAAGCAATTTCCGCATGCAATCGCCATTGGGTACATCCAAAGCGGCACCATGGCTGGGAAGTTGAACGGTGTAATGCCAGCAACGATGCCGAGCGGTTGACGGTCAGAGTAGCTGTCGATAGACGGGCCAACATTGCGTGAGAATTCGCCTTTCAATAGATGCGGAATGCCACAAGCAAAATCCACAACTTCCAGACCACGTTGCACTTCGCCCAGTGCATCGTCATGGGTTTTACCATGTTCAGAAGAAATAGCTTCAGCAATCCGGTCAAAATTCTGTTCAACCAGATATTTGAACTTGAACATGACATTGGCACGTTTCAGTGGTGGCAAATTCGCCCAACCTGGGAGCGCAGCTCTTGCAGCGTCAACAGCTTTGTCCAGTTCAGACGCCGTGGACATGCCGACTTCACCATTCTGCTCGCCCGTCGCAGGGTTATAGAGCGGCATTGTACGCCCGCTCTCGCTAACGTGTTTTTCCCCGCCGATAATATTATCTACGCGTGCCATTTACAAAGTTCCTTAAGCTGCATCTTTCAATACGCCAGACAGCGTATCTACAATTTGGTCAATATGTGTTTTTTCAATCATCAACGGTGGTGACAACGCAATAATGTCGCCCGTGGTGCGTATCAGCAGATTGCGATCATAAGCTTCCAGGAAGCAAGAGAAAGCTCGCTTGGTGGGTTCGCCCGCCATAGGTTCCAATTCAATAGCGCCAATCAGGCCGATATTGCGGATGTCGATCACGTGCGGCAGGCCCTTCAGGGAGTGCAAAGCATCTTCCCAATATTTGCCAAGCTCCGTTCCACGTTCAAACAAGCCTTCATCTTCGTATGTATCGAGTGCGCCAAGACCGGCGGCGCATGCCATGGGATTGCCTGAGTAAGTATAACCGTGGAAGAATTCAATCATATGCGGTGGGCCTTGCATGAAGGCTTCATAGATGTGGTCTTTTACAAATACAGCACCCATTGGAACAACGCCGTTTGTCAATCCCTTCGCAGTAATTACGATGTCAGGCGTTACACCAAAATGCTGGACTGCAAACGGTGAACCAAGGCGACCAAAACCAGTTATGACTTCATCAAAGATCAACAGAATGCCATGCTTGTCGCAAATATTGCGCAAGCGCTGCAAATAACCCTGTGGCGGAATAAGAACTCCGGTTGAGCCAGCAACTGGCTCGACAATGACGGCAGCAACGGTGGAAGGATCATGCAGGGTGCAAATCCGCTCAAGCTCGTCGGCCAGATCGCCGCCATGTTCTGGAATTCCACGAGTAAATGCATTTTTGGAAATGTCATGCGTGTGCTGCAAATGGTCAACACCAGTGAGCAAAGTTCCGAACATTTTCCGGTTTGCAACAATGCCACCGACAGAAATGCCGCCAAAGTTTACGCCATGATATCCGCGCTCTCGGCCAATCAAGCGGAAACGGGATCCATCGCCACGCACGCGATGATAGGCGAGCGCTACTTTCAGCGCAGTCTCTACTGATTCTGAACCTGAGTTTGTATAAAGCACATGGTTTATATCGTCAGGCATATAGCCAACCAGCCGCTCGGCCAGTTCAAACGCTTTTGGATGGCCCATCTGAAACGCGGGCGCATAGTCCATCTCGGCCGCTTGGGTTTGTATGGCCTCGGTAATTTTAGGGCGACAATGACCTGCATTTACACACCAAAGGCCTGCCGTGCCATCCAACACCTCACGGCCGTCTGCGGTGGTGTAGTGCATGTCCTGGGCTTCCACGAACATACGTGGACTTTCCTTGAACTGCCGGTTCGCCGTAAACGGCATCCAGAAAGCCTCAAGGTTATTGTTCTTGTTAGACGACTGAATGTTCATGACTGAATAATCTCCCGCAATTCACAAGCCGGTCAGAAACACACCCTCTCCAAAGTGCATGTCAGGCCAACACTCCAATCCAAGCTTGGAGCTAAAGTTTGACTTTGCTGCGATCACGTTCTTAGGTGACAAGCAGAATTTCTGACCAATTGGTCAAATGAGAGGTTAGACACAAACTGAAATACTCACAACCCTTTTCACAATGGACATTTGGTGGGTAGAACAGAAGACGTCGGCAAAATGCATTAAGCCAGAAAAATTGTCGATTGGTACACTGGTGAATACTCCTTCGTAACGAAGGCTTTGGGAGAGAAGTAGCAAGCTGATATGGATTTGGGTGAGGTAGAACCGGACGATACAATTGCAGGTGCGGTGCGCAAGCCAACTCGCATTCAAATTCGCAATCAGGAACGTATTCTTGACGGCGCACTAACAGTGTTTGCCGCCAACGGATTTCGAGGGGCAACCGTTGATCAACTGGCCAAGGCAGCCGGTATGACGAAACCAAATTTACTCTACTATTACCGAAGTAAAAAAGATCTCTATGTTGCTGTTCTTGAGTTGGTTTTGGCGCGTTGGCTGGATCCGTTGGAGCAACTAGATCCAGACGGGGATCCTGCTGAGCAAATACTTACCTATATGCGAGCAAAACTTGCCATGTCGAAAGATCGGCCAGAGGATTCCAGACTATATGCCAATGAAATTCTCAACGGAGCGCCTCTACTAGGGGAGGTCCTCACTGGGCACTTAAAAATTCTAGTAGAGAAAAAAGCAGTGGTTCTTCGGCATTGGTGCGAGACGGGGAAATTAAACCCCGTAGACCCTCACCATCTGATTTTCATGCTTTGGGCTACGACCCAGCATTATGCAGATTTTGAGGTGCAAGTTTCCGCGCTTTTGGGAGCAGACAAGCGCGACGATACTTTTACAAACGCGCAAAACACTCTGGAGACGGTTCTGATGAACGGTCTTTTGCCAAGGCACTAGCCAGAAGAGATCCTGAAATACGTGTTTTCGCATAGGTTTGTCGTGTTGGGCGTAGATAGAAAGCAAAAATCTGAATGCGTTTAGGTGCCAGTCTGGCAGAGATAATTCTGCTTGCAAATAGTCCGTAAACATATTTACTTACGTTTACCTAACCGGGCAGTGGGGTGTCTTCCGGACTCGCCCGACGTCTCTTATTGACGCGTGAAATCCCCGCGAAAAACGATGCGATAAGCATCATTTTCGAATTGTCAGCTTGTGAAATTCACAGCTGCATAAAACTACGGGAGGTTTTCATGAAAACCGCAGGTATAATCGGACTTGGCGACATGGGCTCTGGCCTTGCCAAAAATTTACTTCAAAATGGAATTGAAACGCATGGCTTTGATCTAAGCGATGAACGGATGACTGCGTTTGTCGATCTTGGAGGCCAAATGGCTTCTAGCGTCGCAGACGTTGGTGCCAAAGCAAACTCGGTGTTTGTGATGGTGATGAACGGCGATCAGGCCAAATCGGTAATTTTAGGAGATGCTGGCCTTGTGCACTGCATGGCAAAGGGCAGCACCATTGTCCTGACTGCAACGATCAAACCTTCTGAGGCGCGCGAAATCGGCAAGGCCATGTGGGGATCGGGCATACATCTAATCGATAGCCCCGTATCAGGTGGATTTCCTGGCGCACAAAGCGGCACACTCACGATGATGGCAGCCGGGGAGGCATGGGTACTGGATGAGAATTTATCCATTATGCAGGCTGTATCCAAAACCATTCACTATGTGGGTGAACGAGCCGGTGACGGACAAATAGTGAAAGCGTGCCTCCAGTCTCTGATTGGTTCAATTTTTTCAGCTACATTTGAGGCGTCAGCACTTGCTGCCAAAGCGGGCGTTAGCGGCGATGTTCTGTACAAGGTTTTTTCAACATCTGGCGCCGGATGCAGTGTTGCCAACACAGCTTTAGAACACATTATAGACCGCAAATTCGAAGGTACTGGCAGCCATATCAACACCATGCACAAGGACTTGACGATCTCTTTAAATTTGGCTGAAGAGCTGGGAGTGCCTATGCAAACTGCATCAACTGCCATGCAGGTGTTTCAAGCCGGTAAATCTAAATATCCACATGGCGATAATTGGGCATGTACCCGCGTCATTGAAGACATAATCGGCGCAGAGCTGCACCGTTAGAACGGAGAAACCATGAAATTAGGCGTTATTTGCGACGGCATCAGCCGAGACCTCAACCATGCAGTCGATGTGATGGATGAATTCGATCTGGAATATGCAGAACTGCAATTTGTTGGTGATACGGAGGTGGGCGACCACTCTAGCCAAGAAGTTACCGAAATTGACAAGTTGTTGCGCGGGCGCGGAAAGCCTGTCTCTTGCCTTTCGCGCCATGTGTTTGCAGGCATGTCCGCAACCAATCGACCCGGCGATGAGTTGCACACCACACATATGGACGCGCTCAAACGAGTGATCGAGATGGCGCATATTGTCGGTTCGCCGCTGGTGCGCATCATGACCCAAAAAAAGGAACAGATTCTTTGGGGGAAAAACGGTGCTGAAAAATGGAATGTGGCCCATGGAGCATGGGATACGATGGCACCTATGATCGCACCTGCCGTTGAACTTGCAAAATTAGAGGGCGTGACGCTTGTTGTCGAAACCGGAAACGGCACAATGGTCAACTCCAATTATACCGCAAGAAAGCTCATTGATGAGCTTGATGCCAAGGACACGCTCAAAGTCCTTTGGGACCCAGGCAACAATTGCTGGTGCCATGAACTTGCTTATCCCGATGGCTACTTTGAACTGAAGGGCGGCTATCTGGGCCATGTTCACATTAAGGATGTGAAAGTAGATACGCCGCGCGCCACATTGGAAGTGTGTGAAATGGGAAAGGGACAACTTGGACACTTGTTCCAACCGATAGCTGATGCGCTGCGCAAAGATGGTTACGATGGCGTAGTTTCCTTTGAAAGCGTCTACCATCCTGGCAACGGAGATTTCGAGGCAGGCTTCCGCAAATGTATTGGTAAATTCAAAGAAGTCTTTGGATGAATTAACAGCAAAGAGATGCGATTTCTTCCTGGTCCACGATGTCCTACACATCGTGGACCATTTTTTTGGGATGCGATTTTGAACACAAACACTGTGGAATTGTTAATTTAGGCGGGTCGAATTTAACGGGAATCAGGTATGTGAGGCTTATGAGCGCATCTTTAAGGCCATGCTTGGACCAAGATATGTGTCGAACATGCCTCTAATTATGGGTATTTATTATAATAAAAACCCCGACCTCTTTTAGTACCGGAAATCTTGCATGCGCAAAGCTTTTACCTATCTTCTGTGTGCGCTACTGGCGTCGATTTTTCTGTATCTTTGCTATTTCGTCACAAAAACTATATTCGGAATTGATCTAGCTGGACTGCATAATTTGGGGCATCTGCAATTCCTGAGCTACGTCGGCACATTTTTGTTTACCGGGCTGCCATTGTTGTTGCGGTATTATTGGCTCTTAAGTGGTTGGAAGTCTTTGTTGCTGATTTGTGTTTGGAGCGTGCTGCTACACGCATTGATTTTACCAGCGTTACTAAACTCACCCTTTATGAAAATACCTGCAATTGCACAACTTGATCCGCAGCTAATCGGTATTGCATTCCCGTTCTCATATGAGCTAGGACTGTCACTCAGTCAGCACGCCACGTTCGCGGCTTTGTTAGGAATTCTATTTGGTGTTTTGTGGGTTTTTTCATACCGAAACAATTAGGTCTGGCCGGGAATTGCCTGCGAAGCACGTCTATTTAATAGGTTCCCACAACTCAATCGGATTACCTTCTGGATCGTGAATGCGTGCGAAGCGGCCATTGGGGTGGGTTTCAGGATCAACCTTTACTTCAATCCCCGCAGCTTCCAATTGCACGCGCATGGCTTCTAAATCCGCAACACGGAAATTAATCATCCATTTTTGCTCGTCGCGGCCAAAGTAGTCAGTGTCTTCTTTAAATGGAGCGAAAACAGTGGTCCCAGCCTCGGTTTTCCAAGGCTGAGTTTCGTAGTCGCTTGGAACAATATCTACGCCCAGAATATCGCGATACCAAAGAGCAAGAGTTGATGGCTCTTTCGCTCGAAAGAAAAAACCACCGATACCCAGGACGCGCTGTTTCGTCATGATTTACTCCGCTGGCTCTGAAGACTTCACAGAAATGAAGTTGGGTGAACTCGGATTGTTAACATGGGTTGTCCAATTGGCATATTCCTTGGTGACGGACACATCGGTGCGTGGGTCAATGCCATCAGTAATCTCTTCCATAGTGATGCAGTTCTCGACAGGGCACACCACGACGCAAAGATTACAACCAACGCATTCTTCGTCGATCACTTCAAAGTGCCGCTCGCCATCCAACATGGATGTGATTGCTTGGTGTGATGTGTCTTCGCAGGCAATATGGCAACGGCCACATTTGATGCAAGATTCCTGATCAATGACCGCTTTTGTGATGTGGTTTAGATTGAGGTATTGCCAATCAGTGACATTTGGCACTGCTTTGCCAACAAGCTCTTCCACATCGGTAAAGCCTTTGCTGTCCATGTAATCGGAAAGGCCGTCGATCATATCCTCGACGATCTTGAAGCCATACGTCATGGCTGCTGTACAAACCTGCACATTGCCGCAACCAAGTGCCATGAATTCGGCCGCATCGCGCCACGTTGTGACGCCACCAATGCCGGAAATAGGTAGATTTGCCGTGGCCGGATCCGTTGCAATTTTTGAAACCATATTCAGAGCAATTGGCTTTACGGCAGGTCCGCAATAGCCGCCATGCGTGCCTTTACCATCGATGGTCGGTTCAGGTGCAAAGCTATCCAGATTGACGCTCATGATGGAGGTAATTGTATTGATGAGGGATACCGCGTCTGCACCGCCATTGTTGGCAGCATTTGCTGGCCCGCGAATGTCGGAAATGTTCGGCGTTAGCTTAACAATCACCGGCATGTTGGAGTGTTGTTTACACCAGCGGGTGACCATTTCCACATATTCTGGAACCTGACCAACAGCGGCGCCCATGCCACGTTCAGACATGCCATGCGGGCAGCCAAAGTTCAACTCAATGCCGTCGGCCTCTGTGTCCTGAACACGCTTTAAAATGTGTATCCAGTTTGGCTCTTCGCACGGTACCATCAGCGATACCACCATCGCTCTATCTGGCCAGTCGCGTTTGACTTCCTTGATTTCTCGAAGGTTGGTTTCCAGAGGGCGGTCTGTGATTAGTTCAATATTATTGAAGCCCACCAGGCGTCTGTCATTGGACCAACTTGCACCATAGCGCGGGCCATTTACGTTGACGATTGCCGGATCTTCACCCAATGTTTTCCAGACAACACCGCCCCAACCAGCCTTGAAAGCACGAACGACGTTATAGGCTTTATCTGTTGGGGGTGCGGAGGCCAGCCAAAATGGGTTGGGGGATTTAATTCCGACGAAATTGCTACGAAGATCTGCCATGGTCTTGTCTCCTTACCCTTTTAAGAACTGGTTGATGTTTTCGGCGGCAATCTTGCCGTCTTCTACTGCCACAACCGTCAGGTCGTCGCCATCGGATACGCAATCGCCACCAGCCCATACATCGGGTAGGCTCGATTTGCGGTCTGCATTGACTTTTATGCGGCCTTTTTCGAGTTCAATTTCACCAAAATCGCTACCAAGCTGTGCTCCGTGCAATGTTTGACCAATGGCTTTGAATACCATGTCGGCTTCGAGCGTGAAGATTTCCCCTGTTCCGGAAAGCTTGCCTTCGTTTTCTTCTACATGTTCAAATGTAATTGCGTTAACCGAGCCATTTGCAACCAGTGCCTTTGGGGCTGCATAAGTCCGGATAGTAACGCCTGTTGTCTGTGCAAATTTCTGCTCTTTGGAGCTAGCATTCATGCGACCTTGACCGCGGCGATAAACGATTGTCACATCATCAGCGCCAAGGCGTTTTGTTTGGTTGGCAATATCGGTTGCCGTCATGCCGCCGCCAATAACCACGATCTTGCGACCGACAGGAAGTGTATCCAATTGGTCGGCTTGACGTAGATCTGCGATATAGCTGACTGCATCCATCACGCCGTCTGCATCTTCGCCGTCCATACCAAGTGCATTTACGCTACCGAGGCCTGCGCCAAGGAAAACTGCATCAAAGTCATTGCGGAGTTGTGACAGGGTCACATCGCGGCCAAGTGCTTTACCTGCCTCGACCTTGATACCACCAATGCCAATTACAAAGTCGACTTCTCGTTGTGCGAAGTCCTCAGTGGATTTGTATGCAGCGATGCCATATTCGTTTAGACCACCAAGCTTTTCATTGGCATCAAACAGCACAACATCGTGGCCGTGCGAGGAAAGGCGATGCGCGCAGGACAGACCAGCAGGGCCAGCGCCAACAACGGCTACTTTTTTGCCTGTTGGAGCTGCACGTTCAAATGGTTGATCCTTGTGTGCCATGTAATGATCTGTTGCATAGCGTTGCAGCTCGCCAATCTTAACCGGCTTGCCTTCAGCAACTTCTCGAACGCACATTTCTTCGCACAGCTGTTCCGTTGGGCAAACGCGCGCGCACATGCCGCCAAGAATGTTCTGCTCAAAAATTGTCTTAGCTGAACCATCAGGGTTGTCTGTGGCGATCTGGCGGATGAATTGGGGAATATCTATGGAGGTTGGGCAGGCTTGCACGCAAGGTGCATCATAACAGAAATAGCAGCGTTCTGATTCAACAAAAGCCTCTCGTTTGTTCAGCAGGGGATATGCATCTGAAAAGTTTTCTAAGTAATCTTCCGCCTCAAGTCTGCCGGGTTTTATATCCGACGCACGCATGTTTTCCGCCATTCTTGCATCTCCGCTTTGCAAATTTTTACCATTTGGACAAATTTTTTCATGCTTGTCTAGTGATAATGCGGGATTTGCTTGGCGATATCTGTGGCAAAGAGGTCTCAGGACACGAAATACTGAGTGCGTTTTCGGTGTGAAGTCGGCGCTTTTACTTGTTATCTTTCGGTGGCTTGGGTAAACCACCAAGGAGTATCCAATTTCAGGCGAATAATGACACAATTTTCGATACAGAATTCTTCTCAATTCTCTCGACGCGCTCTGCTACTCGGCTGCGGTGCAATGGCGCTTGTCGCCTGCACGCCAGATGGCTTGAAAGTAGGGCTGCTGGACGATGAATACTACGAGACGGCCTATGGCCCCAAACCTGAAGAAGAGTTTCCGTTAGAAACGCTGGAAGTCGTTAAAAAAGCAGACAAAAGGCTCTATCGGCAAGTTGTAAAATACCAGACTAAAGAGCGTCCGGGAACCGTGGTTGTGGATCCGGTCAATCATTATCTATACCTCGTACACGAGAATGGCTATGCTATGCGCTATGGCGTTGGCGTGGGCAAAGCTGGCATGGCTTGGTCGGGCGATGCATATGTTGCGGGTAAGCGCAAATGGCCTAGCTGGCGTCCACCCGAAGAGATGATCAAACGACGGCCTGAATTGGCGAAATACGGCCCTGAAGGCATGGCAGGCGGATTGGACAATCCACTTGGCGCCCGCGCAATTTACTTGTTTGAAGGCGAAGTTGACACACTCTACCGAATTCATGGCACCACAGACCCGAAATCCATTGGTAAGTCTGTGTCTAGTGGCTGCATTCGGATGTGGAATCATGACGTGATTGATCTGTATGAGCGCGTCAAGAAATACACACCAGTTGTTGTGCTCGGTGCAGAAAAGTCCAAAAAGTCTGCCGCATGAGCAAAGCAGATGCTTTGTTGAGGGCGATGTTCGATGCAGCTGTAGCTGCAGCCAATCCAGATTCGGTTGTTCCGCCATTCTTGCCTGAAAAACCCAAAGGCAATGTCATTGTACTTGGCGCAGGAAAAGCCTCTGCCGCTATGGCTAAGGCTGCTGAAACTGTCATCGTAGAGAGTTGGGGCATTCGACCAACGGGATTGATCGTTACACAATATGGCGCAGCAGTTGCATGCGATCATATTGAGATTGTTGAAGCCAATCATCCGGTTCCAGATGCTAACGGGCTAGCAGCTGCCGAGCGCATTCTAACGTTGGCAAGCGCAGCCAAAAATGATGACCTCGTATTATTTTTGGTCTCAGGTGGCGGCTCTTCTTTGCTGCCTTTGCCCGGTGAGGGGCTCACTCTTGATGACAAGCAGGCCATTAACAAAGCACTTTTGAAATCCGGCGCAGCCATTCATGAGATGAACGTGGTGCGCAAACACCTGTCTGCTATCAAAGGCGGACGTCTTGCTGCCGCTGCCTATCCAGCCAAATTGGTTACATTGGGTATTTCTGATGTGCCAGGCGATGATTTTGGAACGATTGCCTCAGGTCCAACAATTCCAGACCCATCCAGTTCAGCGGATGCCGCAGATATTCTGGCGCGCTACAAAATCGATCTTCCGAATTATATCAATAATTTCTTGAAGTTGGATGCTGCCCAAACGCCGGATCCCGCTGAAGCATGCTTTTCGAACGCTGAAGCCATTATGGTTGCCAAACCGCAGGCCTCTTTAGAGGCGGCTGCAAAAATAGCAGCGGATGCTGGCTATACACCGCTCATTCTTGGAGACGCTATCGAAGGCGAGGCGCGAGATGTTGGACTTGTTATGGCAGGTATCGCTAAACAGGTGCGCAGTTACAAACAGCCCGTCCAAGCGCCTGTCGCATTGATTTCGGGTGGAGAAACAACCGTCACAGTAAACGGGCCCGCTGGCCGCGGTGGAAGGAACACAGCTTTCTTGTTGAGTTTTGCGATTGCCATGGACGATATGGCAGGCATATCGGCAATTGCTTGCGATACAGATGGCATTGACGGCTCGGAAGACAATGCAGGCGCAGTCTACCTCCCCGGCGATATCGCCAGCAGCCGTGAAGCGGGGCGACGAGCAGTAGACTACCTTGCTGGCTTTGATAGTTACAGCTTCTTTGGCGCCGCAAATCGCCTGGTCATGACGGGTCCAACACGCACAAATGTGAATGATTTGCGTGTCATATTGGTTGATGCTGTCTAGCAGCGTAACTTAGAGTCTTCTTGAGGGTAATCCATCAAATGGAATGGATGGTTTACGGTTGATCTTGTTCTTCCACCCAAATACGTTGTGCGCTCAGCTATAACGATTACGGGAGTGGCCGAAGATGTCGAATGGCACAAATGGCGGAACGGGAGCCA
>JBGCFS010000139.1:0-26529 GCA_045107035.1 Hyphomicrobiales bacterium | reverse complement strand
TGAGAAATTGCGCCGCGACATGATGCAAGCGTGTCTCAAGGTAGCGGAGACACACGGGTTGACGGTTGAAGGCGGGGAGTTGAGCGACATCGATCTGCGTCACGGCTTCGACATCAGCTTCCGCGTCGGCATTCCGATGCCAGACGGCGCGATCTATTCGCCGGACAAAGCCCTCTTCGAAGTCCTCGCTCCACATTTTGGCCTTGAGCCATCTGACTATGGACGGACCTTCAAGTCGCGGGGAGACCTCTACCGGATCGTGGCGATCAACCCCAACAGACCAAAGTACCCGATTAGCACTGAGCGTGTCTCCGATGGGCGCGGGTTCAAGATGCCAGCCGAAAACGTCGTGATGTATCTACAGAATTTGGGCATCTAAAAGTTCATACATTGTTCCGACTGAAGCCCAAATATGCAGCTTCGGGCCCTCTAGGCCTACACTGGAGATAAGGCACTACTCACCCAAAATATCTGCCCATTCGGCTTCAGTTAGAATTTTGGTCCAATCCTTTGGCATCCATACATACCTCGCTACCTCGGAACCCTGAATGACCCTCTCTGAGCGACCAGACCATCGGCTTGGAACTGTATTCTTTGGACTAAAAATCTTACCGGTGAAGAGGCACCAATCTATAGGCTCTGACTTATCTTTGCTAACCGGAACGGAAGCTTGATTGTCCAAAATATCCGTTAACATTGTGCGCAGGACGTTTTTTCGATGTGTGAACCAATGCGCGACGCAGCCTGAGAGCAAACTGGATTTCGGTGCGGCTGTTTGAGGCTTTGTTTGTTCTTTTTCCGACAAATGTTGCAGGATGTTTTGTACTTCGGTGAGGTTTACAAGCGTTTCGATCTGGACGAGACGCAAGTCGGCTTTGGGAATGAACATTTTGTTGTAAGGTGCTGCCAAATTCGGGCCAATGTTCGCCAATAGGATCGCCCCGTCCGCAGCATAGTTCAAAATTGGCAGATGGCGGCCAAAGAGTTTGGTTTCGTCGCAATCGTCACCTTGGCGGGATTGACGGCAGTTAAGTCCACCATCTGAGATAAAACCGTCACTGCTAAGCCAAAGAAAACCAGCTTCTTGAGCGCGCCACGTTAACTTGGGAGCTATGCTGGCTGAGGATGGTTGTTCAGGGCCAATGAGCAATTCATCAGCCACAACCGCATAAACCGCCCAAAGATCCGTGCCAACAAAAACACGGAGATTTTGGTCTGAATTCGGGCTTTTGAGCGGTTTGGGTGCGCACATTACGGTCTTGGGATCGGCCCAAAAAGACGTTCCGTTGCCGTTGTGAAGATTTACAAGATTGGCCGCGCTAGGTTCAGGGTCGCGGAGGAAAAGGGACTGAATTCGGGTCGGATTAAGTGTGCCTAATCCCTCAGGATCACTGAATAGGTTCGATTTGGTGGTGACCGAAACAGGAATGTCCAGCGGGTCAAAATTTTCAAGATTTCCAGCGTCTGATAGAAATGCAGAGCACCAATTTGCCGTCGTACGAGCGGTCGCAGCGCTCATTGATAGGCATACGACCAAAGCGGCGAGGGCTAGGCGGAGCCAAGACGCAAAAGGGACCGCGTTACTCGGAAGGCTCATCTGACAAAAGCAATTCGCGATGGGTTGCATAGGCGCTTCGTGCGTAGCCTGCAAGTTCATCCGCCGTTGTGGCATTGCCTTTGAGGCGCATTTGGTTCGCTGTGAAAGTCAGGTAGTGAATGCCAAGAAATACGCGTTCCTTCGTGTAAGGTTCGGTTCCAACGTATATTTGCCCCAAAACGGAAAGCGCATTTATGTCGCCGTGTAAGGCTGCGGCCTTTAGCAAATACATATCTTCTTCGGTGAAATTGTCCCCATTGTGGTTCCGTCTAAAGGATTGATAGAGAATGTTACCAGCACCATCGGCGATAGATGTGCCGCCAAGGTAGTCATCCAGACTCGAGCCCGACGGGCTTTGATCGGGTAGATCAAGAAGCCCGACCGGGTTGGTATCAATTAAAAGGCGCTCGAGTGCTGCGACTTCTGCTCTAAGCGCTTCATTGGAAGCGGTCATCTGGTCGAGTTCGCCTTCGGTTTGACGTAACTGTTCAGCCTGTTCGGCGAGATCGTCAGTCAGTTGCCCAGTCCGTTCCCTTTCGAGCGTGAGCTCTTCGTTAAGTTCAGTGATCTTTTGTTCTAATTCCGCCCGATCGGCGGTACCTTGTGCCCCGGCAAAAAAGTATCCCAAGCCAGCGCCGAGCAGGAAGCCGGCCACGACAAACCACATCCATCTTTTGTTGGAAGGCGGTGGCGGAGGAGCTGGGGGAGGATTAAAGTAGCCACCGGTCCCGCCACCAGTTCCGCCTGTGTGTTCTTCCTCTTCTTCGTTGTCCTCTTCATCTTCTTGTTCATCTTCGCCGTCAGTGTATTCTTCACCGGTCAACACACGTGTCTTGGGGATCGTATTGCCGGAATAGTTTGGCGCAATGGATGGCCATTGAAGATCGGTGGTAAGGTCAAGTTCGGGAACTGTGATTGTAACCGGTAAATACTCTTCGATTACTCGATCGACCAATGGGCCATCAAGTTCGAGGACAAGCGAGCCGTCTTTGATTTCTTGATTTCCGGCAACCACGATCCGAACATTACGCACCCAATCCGTCTCAGAAGCGTGCTCGCTTGTGTTTTTGTTTTTGATAACCAGTTCGGGTTTGGACAGAAGGCTATCGTGACCTTCTATGACGACATGCGCAACGCCACCAACTGATGCGTGAGCATCTTTGACAGTGACCCTAGTCATCGGGCGTTTCCTCGTCCGCTTTTTCTAGGATTTTGCCGAGGGCCTTGTTCCATGGAGCGTTTGCATCCTGATTGCCGCCGCCCGTTGCGTTCAAACGGACCAATGCGTCGAGTGATGTGCACCAATCGCCATACATTTTCAGTGCCCGCGAATGGGTTTCAGGTTCCAGGCGCGTCAGTTTTTCGGGTCGCTCTACCCTTTTGAACACTGGTTGCTGGAGGCCATTTTGCACCCGATCTTGTTCAGGTTTCCACGTTTGACCAAGATGCAACGCGTAGTCGCTTAGAATTTCAACCGCGACGGTGGCAATCTTGTCAGATCGAAGCCGAGGTGCATCAGTTGGCAGCAAAATCTGGTCAAACACGTCACGCATCCGCAATTTTACTCTGTTGGTTGCAATACCGTTTATCAACTCTTGCGCAATTTCGCTGGCATCTTCTCGCTTCAGGCCAAACATCTCTGCAAGGTCGTTATCAGACGAGATACGCGAAACTTTTGTCGCCCAAGCATCAATCGCACGCTGAGCGTAGATGCCGGTCGCCGTCTCAGGCATTTCATTCATCGCGTCGTCAGCATCGTCGTCGATTTCTGGATCGAATAGATCATCAGGAAGGATTTCGCTAATTTGACGTTCTGTGACGCTACGCGCGTTGGGCTCTGGTTTGACGTCATTGTCGTAATCAATCGTCATCATAGCCGCCACGACTTCTTCGTGCTCAATTGCAAGCGCGTTTAGAAGGTGCCCAAACTTGCCCATTTCCAGCGTCTTGCGCAGGCCACGAATGACTTTGCGGATTGCCTGACGACGTTGTACCAACACGGCTTCTGAGCCATTTTCTGGGATATAAAGTGGCGTCAGATCGGATTTCATATCCTGCAGCAGAACATTCAGGCGCGCTAGGATTTGTTTGTCCTTTAAATCCGGTGTGCACACCTTGCCCAATTGGTTCGCAAGGTAGGTGACGCCGCCATCGTTCAATTCGAAGGCCGCGTTGAATGAGTCCTCTGGGTTTTTGATGTGACGGCGGACAAGATCAGTATCCAGATACGACTGGAGAAACTTGTTTACGCGATCTTGGTCTAGAATGCCTGTCTCGCGGTTGTCTTGATCATATGTCATCAAGCCGCGCGAGACGAAGCCGGGGTTTCTTCCCCAAAACACATTGTTGAAAGGCTGATTAGGCGTCCAATGATCAACCCAGTCGCTGGTGTTGCCAAAAAGATCTGACACGGCGGTGTGCACTGCGTCGTGCCAAGAGTTTTCACCACCTGCTTTTTCGATGAACCGCTCATCAAAGAATGTCAGTGTTAGGAATAAAGCAACGGCTTGGTCTTCGCGAAATTTCGGAGTGCGGCCATGCACGGCTTCGATCCAAGGGGTTACGTAATCTGAGATAGATCGGACTTCTTGGTTGCCCGGACGGACGCATAAAACTAGCGCGTTCAGTGAAAATTCAGAGGTGTAGCGCTCGAACAAATAGGCCACTTTGCCGCGCAATATAACCTCTGCCAGTTTTTCGGGATCGGAGAGTTTTTCGGCAGGTTTTGTCCAGTTGTGCCGACTGCGCGCACCGGGGAAATCCAACACATCGGTATGTTCCAAAAAGGCGTGTGCGGGAGAGGTAAGGGTCAGTTCCAGTTCTGCGACGAGTGCTGTTAACAACGGCAATGGCACCTGAGCCACACGCCCACTGGAGGATTGTACGCCTATTTTTGCGGTATCCGGGTTGGCCAGCTCGCGCAGTTTGTAGGCGTCAATGATCGAGCTTTCACGCGGGATCAAAGCCTGAATTTCACAACAGGCTGTTTCGGTGAAATCGAGCGATTTTAGAACGCCGCACAGTTCAGTGTAAATTTCGCTGAACCGATCAAGCTGGCCCCAGAGCAAGGCAAATAAGGGAGTCCGGTCAGCGACGCTTAGGCGAGGTGCTAGTTCTTCGAGTTCGGACCAGAACTGGCCTCGTTCAAGCGCCTTTATCGTTTCGCGAGACCTGAAGCGTTCCCATAGGTAGGCATGTAACCAATCGATGTCGCGGCTAGACAAATTGTCGACGTTAGAACTTGCGGCGCGCCCTCTGGCCGTCGCCAGACAGTATTGAATTTCCTCGTTTGTCGGAGCATTTTCGTCATTTTGGTCGAAGTCGAGAAAGTAGCTGTTGGCAAATATCTTTACGATATCCATCTGGGACAACAGGCGTACTCGCACGGGGTATCCCGCGACATCCTTCCCGCCCGGTTCGATGGTAAAACGTGTCACAACGCCAGTAGATTCACGCCCCCCACCAGGATTGATGTCTTCGAGGAAGTCGCAGGTTGCGTCGCCCATCTTGATTTCAAGAGTGCGCTTGTTGCCACGTGCAAGGGCCCCAATCAGGTAGGACTTTCCAACCTGACTTCCGCCAAAAACACCCGCAGCAGAAGGCCGTTCAGCGGCTATAGCCAATTGATCAGCGATATCCCGAGTGCGCAGCAGGTTGGTCCTAAACTCTTCGGCGCGCACGCCGAGACGTTCTTCTGAACTGGTGGCCCACTGAGCGGCCTCCTGCGCGAGATCGGAGATTGCTTTACACCTTGCAACTGTAGACATGGTTACGTTCCTGTAATTCTATAACGACGGAGGGACGTCGATTTTCCCGGTGTCAGTCCAAAAACCATCTGCATCGAGAATAGTTTGAAGGTGGAGTTTTAATTTTCCGCGCCCACGTGGAAAATCTTCGCCGTCTTCCAGACTTACATCGCCGACTTTGAAACTTTCGTCTTCCTGCTCGTCGCGCCGGATTGCGCTTTCGGTCAGTGGCGGTTTGATAAGTTTTACAGTCCACGGAAAGCTCCGCTTAAGTTTGTCATCAAGTTCGTTACTAGGCACCGAAAGACGGTAGAGGGGTGTTGCAGGCCAGTTTGCGTTGTCCAATTGGCGAAAGCCCAAAAGTATTGGACCGCCAAAAACAAATTCGTTGCTTTCCTCTTGGAAGCTGGAATCTTCTTGTCGCCGAAACAGGATATGGTCTTCCAACATCGCACCACCAATTTCCAATAGGCCGACGATATTTGCGGTGGAAGGTAGGGAGAAGGAATTGATTGGGATGCCAAAGTTGGTCAAATTTCCACCTTCAGCCAAAGAGCAGATCAAGGCACCGACAACCACGGTTGTTTTTGGATCACCAATGACATTGCCTTTGCCAGCAAAAGGATACCAATCGCCTATTGTATAATCATGCATCGAGATTACCCGGTGCGGTGCCACAGGCATTGTGGTCAAGACGATGTCTCGCACGATTGGCAGTTGTGACGGTCGACCTGTCATCAGCAGATAGTCACACCCAAAATTTGCAACCACAGAGGCAAGATTGCGCAGGTTCGCGCCGATCACACCGTCAATTGTGCGGTCCATCTTCTTTGCGTCCATCGGAAAACGAACGTCCTCGAGTTTGAAGTTTGCCGCACCACTGTCTTGAGCCTGCAGCTCAAAGTAATCGAGCAATTCCTGCGGAGGTTTTGTTTCGGCGTCAAAGACGTTCTGGAACGAAACACCGTCTGAAATTGGGCTTGATGCTTTTTCGTATGTGCTCAGGAGTGCGTAGGCAATTGGGGTCAATACCTGCGTCACAAACAAAAGCCTGCGCTGGCGATCTTTTGCGTCAACATTCGCGTCATTTAGCATTTCCGTCAAAAAGCCGGTGGCATCTTGAAGGCCGCATTGTCGCAGGTTTTGCGCAAGCCCAGTTAGGACATGCTCGGATATAACCTGCTTTACGATGTCATCCCCTGCCAGTCTAAAACCCTCGCGGAAATTTTGCGTGATTTTCATTTGATGCGGCTGGCTGGCTTGAGCAGAAAAGGTAGAGATCATCAAGTCAGTCGTACCACCGCCAATATCAATTGACGCGATCCGTAATTGTGGAGCCTCGTTTGCTCCGATACCCGCGGGGGCTTTGAGCCGCAAAAAGTTCTCGGCGGATCTTTGGTAGCGTTTCATTATTTCTGAATAAAGGAAGACCAGCTGCGTGCAGCTAGCTTCGTCATAGGCGACTTTGAGTTCGGGTTTTTCAAATTGACGGTTTTCCGGCTTGTCCCATCCCATCGTTTCCCAAACCAAATCCAACCCGTTCTGTGCGCGCTTCTCAAAATAGCGCTGCTCTACCACTGGTGTTGCAGAGGGAACCGTCAAAACAATTCGGCGCAAGCGGCGTGGAACATCGCGATCATCTAAGGCTTCGCGGTGGGCAGGCTCGTTAATCTGACGTATGGCGTGCATCAAGATTTCCATCACCTGCAAAGAGAAAATCGAACTACGGGAAAACTTGGCTTGAAATGCCGGGCTTACGTTTTCCGACTTACTGACGAGTTCGCCTGAATCGGTAAGATGGCCCATCAAAGGTCCAACAATTGCGGAGCGGGTGCCAGGAGGTTTGCCGCCGACGTTGAACGACCATTGCTGTTCACGGGGTGTTTCGTCCCAGAGGTAGCGTTTAGGAGCAGAAAGCCCTGACACTCCTTCGGAGCCGACACTCATCGCGTTCAGACGAAGAGCTTCGTCTCCAAGCCTCAAGAAACTTGGCCACATGAAAGAGTTCCTAGTCCCAGCCATCGCGGGCCACGTGCCCTTGCCGAATTTCAACTCTCTGAATTCCACCCGGCTTTGAAACGGCTTTTTATAGGCCATTTCTACCCGCTCTAGATCGCGAATTTCCAAGCTTCGTGCGCTCTTGAGGTCCAGTTGCGCCTGGCTGTTACTTTCTACGAGAACACCACACGTGCGGTTGTTGCCGATGTCCAAAATCAGATCGACTTCAAATGGAACATGGGGCCTAGAAGGGGAAATCGTATCAACAAATCGCATCGTTGGCACACGGATCACGCGCGCGAGTTCTTCCAGAAAGACGATGTAGCAGGCCCAATGTGGGAAATGCGGTTCCGAGTCATCTTCGCATAGAAATTTTGGCGCATTTCCTGCGTCCTGAGCATCCTTGAGTAGCTCTTTCAGCCATCCCTTGACCCAGTGTTCATCCAAAAACCACGAGAACTCTTCTAACTTGGAGGCCAGTTCGAATTGGCTCTCGTTGATAATGTCTTCAGGCGTGGCGAGCGTGTAAGGTTGATCATCGCGCCGATCTTCAAAACGCGTATCGAAAGCGATTGTTGCGCGGTATTCATTGCCCTGTTCGTCGGGTGTCTCGAGTTGGACAACACGCAGTCGTGTCCAGATTGTCGGCCCGTCTTCAAAGCGATCTGGACCATCATTTTGGGCCTCGACCTGTGAGCGAAAGAAAGGCAAGGGCAGCCAGACATCATTGAAAATCTGAAGAGCCGTTTTGAAGTTAACGTTATAGATCGCGTCACTGGTAATGACTTCTCTGGATTGAGAATCTAGGAACGCGTCTGTTTCTTCGTCCAAGACCAGCTGGCGCAATCTCGACAAGTCAGAATTTTCACCGTCTGGCATTTCTGCAAAGTTCTGACTGGCCCCTTTAGCAGTGCCTAGCGAAAATCCAAAATCCAGAAACTGAAGGGAGCTGTTAGCCACAAGAGTGACCTCTGATCCGAAATCTGTAAGAGCTTTAAGCATCAATTGGCCTTCTTCCCAAAAAGTCGGTTGTCACCTGTGGATCGCCATCTTCGGTGACTAAAAAAGTAGCTATCTCTTTCGGTCCATCGCGATGACGTAATCGACCTCGAAGTTCATTAGTATCTGTCGAAGTCGTAATTGCAACCGCGTAACTTGTTCCTGGATCACCAATTTGGACGCTGGCATAATTGTTCAATAGGATGCGGTAGAGACCTGCGACAGGTAGTTTTTCGAAGAAAATATTTTCGACCGGTTCATCGCTTTTTGTGTTTCCCGCATTCATGTCGATATCCAACGTGCCACCGCAGGCGGATTTGTTCCCGTAGTTGATGATCTGGCCGTCCGGGCACTGTATCGCTAAATCAAGATCATCATGGGTGTCCCACATAAGCGTAACTGTTATGGTCCCGGCCTCACCACCTTCACGTGCGCGCCGTCGGCGCGCTTCTGCATCAAGACCAAGGGCGTTTGTGATGTAGTTCCCAAGCACTCTGCGAATAGGTGTCGGTTGGGGTGGTGGTGGCGCTGGAGGCGGTGGCGTAAGTTCGGCCAAAATATCGCGCAGATGTAACTTTTCAATGATGCCATTGATGACAGGGGCTTCGCCCCATTGAGAAATCCGAAGGTCTTTGCCGTTGTAAAGGACGCTGTGTTTAGAGGGGACACGCAGCAGCATATCCAAGCCCATAAGAGCCGATTTAAAATCGGCGGAATTGTTTTCTGCAAAGCTCGTACGAATATCTGTGACCATTGAGATCAAAGACCGTAGTTGTTCCAATGCTTTGGGCAGCGCTTCAGGGTCACACTGTGTAAGCGGCATCAGTTTATTTGGAGCAGGCGAGTTTGAGTTGACATTTCGTGCGACCCAATAGGTCCCCCCGCCTTCCAATGGCATACAAAAGTGATCTGCGAGATCCTTGGACCCATGCCTTTCAAGAATTCGAACCAGAGCATCGTGGGAGGCTGATATTGGTTTGCCCGCGACGACCAATTTTTGAGACGTCGTGACCAGGTCAGAGAGAACGACGTCCGCGTTTTGGGACAACATTATTGCGCCTCAAGTGGCAGACTAAAACGCATAACAGTCTCGTATTCTTTAGCGCCGATTTTGCCTTCCAGTTTATCAACCACAATGCGTTGGCCGTCTTTGATCGCGCTTATTTCCAGAACAAACGGCGTTTCATCGGTGAGTGGTTCACGATCGCGGAACCGCCGAACTTTGACAGTGTATTCGCCGTCGGGCGACAAACTGGTCAAAACGATGCTTTCAACAGCGGTTCCGCTTGCGGTTGTGTCGCCGACATTTTGGTCTACGTCATGCTCTCCGCCGCAGTTTTGCTTTGAAGAAAAGCTGATGACTTCCCCATTTGAGCAATTCAGGGCCAAATCTAGGTCGTCCTTACTATCCCATGTTAAGATGACATTTACTTCACCCAACTTGCCACCTGCTGCTTCGGCGCGACGTTCCCCTTCGGTCGCCGGGAGAGTTGGTGAAACCTCCTCGACCTCCGGCTCGGGCAGAGGTTCGATTGGCACAACCTCTTCTTCAACGGGTGGTAAAACCGGAGGAAGTTCGGGCGTGATGGGTGTCGGCGGTGCAACGCACATTTGTTGCTGGCGAAGGATTTCGCGTTCTAGCTGATCGATCTGGTCTTCGAGAAGGCCGGTGCGCGATGATTGTTCGATTGTCGTTACTGGGCAGTAATTGGCAAACCATGTCGCTGGGCTGGTGCGCAGGAATGCACAATGCGCAAGATAAAGCCAAAGCAGCAAAAAGAGCAAAAGTCCGGTCAGAGCCCAAAGCACCCAAGCCATCCATGGCCAGCGATCCTGAACCGACCGTGTGTCAACTGCGTCGCGCAACCAAAGCCCTGATGCGCTGGTGGAGGGCGTAATCGGACCTGTCACAGGTCCTGTGGGGTTCTGCGGTGGCGTCCCTAATGGACCACCCATAGGGCCGCCGGTTGAGCCAGTGCGCCGTTGCTCTGTCTTTCGGGCAATGTCGCGCAATATGGTCGAGGGTTTCGTCGCATCGCCTTTCATGTTGCCCCAGCCCGCAATGACAGGCTCATTGCCGACGACATAGATTTTATCTTTGTCAGGGATTTCAATCGCGGCGGTCAAAGCATCGGCCAGCATGTCACCGGAAGGTGTATTTTGAGACCGCGCATCAGAAATTTTGGCTGTGATCTCAGCCAGATAGTCAGTCAGTTTTTCCTCTATCTTCAACCTGACGTCTTCAGATTGTTGGGATAAGGTGCCCTTCAATTCACCGGTGCCAAAATACATCCACTGGGTTTCGCCAGTTCCTTGTTCCCGGATAGGCTCTGCAAACATCCTGGCAATCTTTGGTCTGTCTTGCAAGATCGCCCGAATTTGAGTGTCGAGTTCCAGGACCGATTTACCGGCCACCACAAGTGGTTCAAGATCAACATCTCTGGAGGAGCATATTTTCATTGCGTATCCTCCGTGTCGTTATCTTGTGGTTGCTCTGTCGGCGGGTCCGCGTTCGGTGGGTCGTCTAAAACATCATCTGTCGGTTCGTCTTGGGCGGGCTGCAAGACACATTGCCCACTTGCTCTTGTGACCTCGACACCATTTTCGACTAAGAAAGCTTCGGCTGACGAGGCGCTCAGCGCATAAAAAATGCGATCTCCACCATCTTCTGTATCGGGGTTCACGAAAGTATTCACACCGGTCAACCTACCGCATTCATCCAAAAGTGGTCCGCCGCTATTGCCGGGCGATATACTCGCACGGTGCAGAATTATCGAAAGATCAGTAGTGCGTTGTTGGCGCGCCATGACACGACCAAACGTTGGTACGATTTCAGGAATCTGCGCCCCATTCACCGCAGAATTTAGGTTGCGCTTCAACCTTTCAAACGCGGGATCAGTTTGCATAACGACATACGGGAACCCAGCGGCGATTACATTTTGAAGACGGCCCAGATTATCTGAGAAAGTGATTATCTTGGGGGCTACCGGCTCTGCAACACGCAGGAGCGCAAAATCAGGCTCACCGATCTTAAAGCTTTCGGAGGATGCTATGACCTCGACTGGATACAATCGCCCAAGTTCACGGTTGCCGATGTAAATTTGCGAAACCCCGATACTATCTTCGATAACGTGGCGATTTGTCAGAATGTCGGTCTCATTCACAAATGTTCCAGAACCGATGTTGGTTTTTATTTTGTTGCCTTCTGCCGATTGGGAGATAACAAGAATCACTGCGCCATCAATGAGATCTTGAAGGAGGTTCACCAGGTTTTCGTCATTTGCATCAGGACCACTTGGCAGTAACGTCTCGCGTGGATCAAGTGGAGGAGACAGGTCAGGTGTCCTCTGCACTTGGTCGTCGCTTAATGGGTCAAGTGTGCCGTCCGGCCTGCTAACAGGTAAATCCGGCAAAGTGCCACCAGGGAGGATGATCGGCTGACGCTGTCCGCCCTTTATTGGATCAACCAAGCAAACGCCGCGATCAAGAAGCGCTTCGTAGCCTGCAATTTCATCGCGCAAGGTTTGCTCCAAGAGATCGTTCTTGGCCACGCGGGTATCAGAGACGCGCCCCAAAACGCCGGGGATGAGTGAACCCAAGAGAATCACCAAGAGAATTAAAGCGCATATGGCGGGAGTGAGAAGATGCCAGTATCCAGATCGAACTGGTGTGGCCCAGGTCCAGCCATCTGCAAAGTCGAACGGCGGGCGACCATCAGTTGAAAACGGTCCCAATGTTGCGTCGAAGTGGCGTTGCGCACCTTCGGGCGAGCCCGCACTTTCGGGGACGGCGCCCCAACCCATAATCATTGGCTCACCCGCTTGGGTGACGCGGATTGCATCAGGTGATTCTACCATAAGCAGTGGCAGCAGTTCAGGGTCACCAGTGGCTTCGATTTGCTGAACGGCGGCCTCAATCTTGGGCCGGGCTAGTTGTTTTTGCTCTTCGGATGCTTCATTCCAGGCCGTTGATTGTAAAGTGTTATGTGCGCCTGCCCATCCAAGGTTTCCACGCTTAATAGCTGGACGCGCGAATATGTCCGGGTTTTCAAACCCAGCGGTCCTAAGCCTTTCAGCTAAGCCAGGATAACTGGCTATTGGCCAGTTGTCGTCTTGGAACCGGATTACGCGATTAAGCGGTTTGGAATAAAATACGTCGTCGCTGGACATAAAGAACTTTCATGTTAACCTTGAGTTTGTGTAACGCCCAGATGTTTTGCAACCCATTATTGACAGAGCTAAAAATTTTGCCCCACTTGTTCAAATTTTCCTCCATCTCTGTGCTTGGCTTTCTATGGGGATCGGTGGGAGCGGCTCAGGGGATTTCAATCCCTTCTGGCGATATTTTTCTACGCGATGACAGCGCCTCGGTGATTGCAGAAGGCACTATCGACATTGACGTATTGCGAAACGATTCCGGTGCACCTGGTACGGCAACTGTTCGAATCGTCACTCCTCCGAATTGCGGCATGGCCGAGATTAGCGACGGGAAAATTAGGTTCTCCGCCTCTCAGTCTTGCGAGAGTCCTGTCACGATCGAATACGGAATTGATCTATCCGTGTCCGAAGAAACTGCGAAAGTTACAATCGAAGTGGCTCAGCCATTGCCGGAACCTGATCCGGAACCTGAAGTCGTGCGAGAAGCGCGTGATGACGAAGCTACGACCCGCGCCGATGCAGGGGTTAGTATCCCGGTGCTTTTGAATGATGAACTTGCAGGAATTCCAGATCCAGACATTGTTATTAAAGAATCTCCCAAATGCGGAACGGCTGAAGTTTTGGGAAATGCTGTTTTGTACAGGCCGACAGGTGATTGTGTCGGGCCACAGGTGTTTCGGTATAGCCTCGATACTGGAGAGAGTGCCGAAGTACAGATTGACGTCAGGCCTGCTCCGCCACGGTGTCCGACGATGGACGGTGCCGAGCTGGTCTATGTACCTGCGATGCAGATCGATTTGGGCGACCAGATTAAGATCGGTTTCCAACATTCTAAGCTAATTTCACAGTACAGCCGTGTGACGCAGGTTTCTGGGAAAGTCGACGTTGAAGAGTTTTGTATTGCGCTTGACCAAATCGGAACAACGACGGTTCCTAAAAACTCAAGTGGAGATGGGTTCCAATCGTGTCGGCAATTTGATTTGCAAGATCTTGCGACAGGGTATTCTTGGCAAGACGCTAAAGATACAGTTGCTCGTCTTGACGAAATTGAGGGCTTCGAATTGGGGCTGCCGAGCTTCATCGAAATTATGGCGACATCGATCTACTTAGATGGGCAGATCAAAGGCGATCCGGATTTACGGCGGCAGATAAATACATTTGAGACGTCCTTACGAACGGGCGCGCGAGAATGGTTGGCTGATACATGTAGTCCGACATCAGCAATGCTTGTTGGAGGCAACTGCAAGCGCGAAGCTAACGCAATTTGTCTGTCACAGGATCAAACGCAGAATGACTTGGGCATGCGCGTTGTCGCACGCAAGCAATAATTGAGGGTTGGAGAAAGATGAGGGCTGGGAACGTGAATAGAGCCTTCGGCATTTTGTGCAGTGTGCTGGGGTTGGCTTGTGGGTCATCCACTTTTGCACAAGACACAGAGCTATCGAACGGAAATCTTCCGAGTCGATACGATGTTCCGGGATACCCTTACACAGCAGCAAATGACAAACGATTGGCAGACAAGAAAGCAGAAATGTTCTGCTTGGACGGGCAAACCATTCCCGGTCGTATTTCGTCGGTTTTGGTCGTTCCGGCGCACCAACCTGACTATCCTGTCCGCCCTATGTTTTTTGGTAAAACCAACAAGCAAATTGCGAAAGTGTTTCCGAGCGAGACTGGAGAAGACCCTTATGGAAAAGCCGTAGAATTTGTTGAAGGCTATGTTCTCACAGTTGACAACTTTGAAGTTGCCCAAGCGTTTGGTGACGAGTCTTTCGAGATGTATTTATCTGCGCTGATATATGTGACGGCCGAAGGCGATGATGATAAAAAACTAATTTACCCGCTCGTAGCGCATTTGACGAATGAATTTGAAACTTTGCACGCGAATGAAAGTCTACGCTCGGGATCGATATCAACTTACCGAATTGATTGTGATGCCGGAAAACTGAATTCCATGACTGATGAAAAGGCGCTAGTTGTTGCACCGTTAGGTCGCGCAGATCTTTACCAATCAATCTCTTTGGAGATTGAGATTCCTAACGGCGATCCAATCGGAATTATTCGTGCAGAGGAACTACGGGCTCAAGCTCAAGAAGTTATTGGCCAGTGGGCAAACGGCTCAGAAGATCGTCCGCAGGATTTGTCACCTTTGTTTTTATTTGAAGGTGGACTTCAAGGCAACTTGATACCCTTCCAACGGAAACTTCAGACCTATGGAGACATTGTCGGGTACTATCTGCGATATCAGCTTCAAAGCGCTAAAGCTAAAAAGCCGCAACCCGGGTTCATTGAGCGTCTTCCTTTTCCGGTCACATTGAAATTTATTGGCTTGAGCAATGCTCCGCATATCAAGATTGACCCGACACAGGAGATTGAGGAGCAGCCCGATCAAATCAAACATCGATTGGTTCTTGAAGGTGACGCATTTCGCTCTGTCGAGGATGTCGATTTATCATCGCGCCTGACCTATGATGCAGCTTGTGACGTACAGCAGGTTCAAGATGCAACAAACACCTACAGTTTTTCCTGCGCCTCTCCGGGCTTAACATCAATTCATTTGCTGCCAGTGGAAGGCGAAAACGAGCGCGGAATCGCCTTATTTTCAAGCGAAGGAGACCCATACGACAAGTCTGAGGATTTGGTCGTTCGGGATACAGAGATTAACCTACGAGACGTGCCCGATGCTTTGGTCATTGCCAGCACTGAGGACAGCGGCTGGGACATTGGGAAAAGCGTCTTCGAATCTACTGCAGACCCGGTTTTGATCGGTGACGGGAAACTGTCCAACGTGGTCGGAGCTGAGTTAGAGGTCGGCGATTGCCACGACGCGATCAAAATTACTCTAGAAATGGTTTTGCAACGATCCGTTACGATTCCTGCTAAATGTTTAGAAACGAAAATCTGGACGGTTGAAGTTGATCCCAGAATCGTAAAACAGGGTTATTCGAGGATCATAACTGGGTGCCTTGATGCGTCGACACCTGTCTTTGATGTAGAGGGTAAAGCACAGTGCACGGTTGCTAAGGATGCCGAAGTTGTCGATCTGGTATTTGATTGGAGCCCGTCATTTAGAGATATCAAATTCCCTGTAACGGAAGAAAGTTTGGTCTTTGAACGCTATCAAATTCTGGAAACTTTAATTCTGTCAGACAGTTATCTAGACGCATTGAGAATTGGGATACTGTCTAAAAAGCCGGGCCTTCCCAAACTTACGGTAGACGAACTGCAATTCTTCAATGGCTCTGAGACATGTGGAGCAGAATTTTACTATTCTGAGGCGGCCAACGAGGACAATTCGGTTTACGGTCGCAAATGCCTTCAGCTGCCCGATATGATTTCAGTAAAGTTGAAACTTGCGCCTGAACAATCTGACATGGGTCCGCCCGAAGCCTATGTCTGGCGTAGGGATTTCTCAAAAAGCCTTGATACACCGCGACCAATTTTTGAGCCGAATATATCGTTGCTCCCATTGGTATTGGATAAGGAGGCGATGCAAGCCTCCGTTGATCAGCTTGGAGGTATGGAGAATGAGCTGACGGTTCGGCGGCAAAGTGATCCCAGTGCAACGGGCTGGAGGATCGGTTTTTATGATGATGCAGAGTGTAAGAACAGCCGTGGTGCGGAGTTTTTAACGCCTGAAATGGCACTAGAAAAGCGCAACACTTGGCCAATTTACAGTCAAGTAAGCCGACTGGAAAAAGGGCTCACACGGTTGGAGCCCGGTAGCAATTGCGTACCTGTGAAAATTCGAAAAGATGCTGCGCTACCGGATCAAGGTTTTGCATCGTTTGATTTCGATATTCTTGTGTCCTTTGAAGACCGAAGCGTTATTATCTTGGCTCTCTCTGCTGAAATGACCGAAGGTGGTCGGTTTGGCGTGGTGGCTGATCAAGTCTATGACGCGCTTAATGAACTTTCCCAGAATTCGACGAACACCCATGATCTGGAGTTGTGGAACATCTTGTCCACTGGCGAAGTGCTCAAGCTTACATCGGTTGCAAATTTGATGGGTGGTCTGGAGCAATTGGATACTGTTCTGTCCGGCCGGATTGAAAAAGACAGCCCGCGTGTCCCCAATTTGAAGCTTCTGTTTAACAATACCGACCTGGACGAAGTTGATACAGGTGCGATCTTGATGTTTGACGGTTCAAATTATGATGAATTCATAGAGATTATCTACAGCCGATTGCAGGCAATCGGCGTGGCTGGAAACACGCATCTGTTTTTGTTGAACGGTTGCAAGGAATGGACGAGGTACACTCCGAATTTCCAGAAAAATTGCGTCGACATGATTGGTCTGGACACCCAAAGCATACGATCAAAGTTTGCCAGCGCCATTGCGGCGATTCAGAATTAGAAGGGCATAAAGATGTGGATTTTTATCTCAAGACGATTGGGAGCCCTGATCTACGCACTGCCAGGGGTGCTTGCGATTGCGGCAACGGGTGCGCAGGCGCAATCGTTTAACAGCGGATGTAGTGCGGTTGATCTGACGGCATTTGTCTCGATAAATTCTGAGACCGGTGCTGTTGAATATGATGAAAAGGGATTGCGTATCTTTGCGGTCGATGAGGGCGCCGAGATCTATTCGCAACCCGAAGGCACGGCGACCAACGGCGCACTAGCGTTCGGGCAGGCTTTGTGGATTTTGGATCCCGGCGAAGACTATGACCGCCTACAAATATCGGAAGAAGGATCTCAAGACGCTTTGGGGTGGGTCGAGCGTGACGTAGTTTTATGCCGCCAAGATCCGTTGCGCGATGCCGAGACGGGTTTGTGGCGCCGGGTCTATATCCAAACGGCAACACGGTCTGTTGGCAGCGTCCAAGACGGAGAGGGCGAGACGGAAATCCAACCAAAACCATTATTTCGTGGTCCAATTCAGGATTGTGACGACACCTGTTTTAAAGTTGGAAAATTCGATTGGTTCTTCGTTTACGGCGAGGAAAACAACCGCTTCCTGCTGGCGAAAGGCCCAAGTCTCCGCCCGATCGACAGCGCAGGTGTTAGAGGCTGGTTGCAATCCGAAGATGGCATACCTTGGAATAGCTCTAGTGCTTTGCGTCCTAACGTTTCTTTGGATCAAGCAGATCCGAATTTCTTGTGCGCCTACCCGACTCTAGACGAGCTGCGGAGCGATACGGGATGTCGGGAATTTTTGGGTGGCCTGCGGTGGTTCGAGATTGATCTCCGCCTACCTGTGATCGATGAAACTGAAGAGGCTTGGCAAGTTATCTTCAAAGGTGGCGGAAACAACCTCGACCGCGAAGAGCTACTCTCGCTCATTCAGCAAGAGCAGGGGCTGAACAATGGACGCGAAGGGCTTAACAACCTTGATGTATTGTTCCTGATTGACGGAACCAAAAGCATCAAGCCTGCAATCGACGCAATCAAAGGCGGCGCAGGACGCCCAGGCCTTGTAGACCAGCTACGCACGACATTAAGTAGCAAAATCGGCGTGGGTGGTAAGTTTCGGGTGGGCTTTCGAGTGTTCCGAGACTCAATCCCTGGAGGAAGCAACGGAGTATCTCAGACCGAAAAGTTGTCGCTGTCCGAGTTGGATTGCCGAACCGATTCTAATGATTTCACGTCGAAGTTCAGAAACGTGCAGGCCCGTGATGAGTGGGCGAACGATGATGATTTCGAAGAAAACATCATGGATGGATTGCGCGTTGCAATGTCAGATCTCAAGGGCTGCGATTCACATGTGAAATTGGTCGTCGTTATCGGCGATCACGGCTATTCGTCCCAAAAACAACGTGAACGTGGCAAACAACCTGTGACTGTCTCAAAGATCGTGCGCCAAATGCGCGACCAGAACGACTTTAAATCACCGCCGCTTCTGTTCTTCATTCAGCTACCCAAAGTAGATTTGAATACGATTCAAAACAAAGTTGGATACGAAAAAGCGTACAAAAGCTTCGAAACTCTTGCGGGTGAATTAATCCGCGAACAGGCTCGTTTCTTTGAAGATCCCGAAGATCCTGCATCAAATGCACAGCTGCGGCGGGAGATGAGCGCGGATATGTTTACACGCCTACCGAAAGGTCAAGTGACATCGGCTGTGATCTCGCAAATCGCAGATACGATGAACAAATATTTGAATCCGCGGATCGTTAATGAACTGGGGCCGGGCGGCATGTCGGTTACAGAGAGCATTGATATCTTGCGCAAACGCAGTGGTGGGGTTCCAATTCTGTGGTGGAAAATGGCCGAACAACGTCTTTGCGCAGAAGCTGGCGATCAATGTACGGAAAACGTTTTGGACAAGGTGGACACACTTTTTGTTCGGAAAAGCGACGCGGGATCTTTGGACAAAGATATCTTGATGACGAACGACCAATTGGGTGAATGGGTGAACGTCTTGAGAGCTTTTAGAGATTTGCCGGGCGGTCAATTGGATAAAGGGGTCGTCGCATTATTGACCGAAAGCATGGAAGGCTCTTTGTCAGTTCAATTGACGGAATCTTACCGTGAGGATGGAACAAAGATGGATTTGGGCGAATTTCTACAATTCGAATCCGGCTTGCCGACGGGCTTTGGCTCAAAGCTGTTGTCGTATTCTTTGGGGGATTTCAACGAAGGCTCTAACGTTCCATTTTGCGAGGTCCAGTTCTTAGCCGATATGGCTGCACGCCATATCGAGATACTTGAATACCTGAAAGAAGGCGACAAACTGATGGCTTATGACAAGCTGCCGCCAGACCCTGGGTTCTGTCCAAATACTTCCGAAAAGGGGCTCGACATGGAAACTATAGATTCCAGCACAGTGAGGGTCATTAACTTGAACGAAGCTGGATCAACGGTTACGCGGGATTACACGGAATTCGTCGACAACAAAAAGTTCTACTGGATTCCGGAAAAATATCTGCCGTGAGTATCGAGCTTTCCCTTAGCAATTTGTCTTGCGGCTGGCAGTCGGCCGAAGTTGTCGAAGATACGTCTCCTACGGATCACGATTTCTCAGGTCACTTCGGTTTGCTGCCAATTATGGGGAAGACCGGATTTGGCAAGACTACTCTTTTAAACGTTTTGTCTGGATACATGCCGCCGCTCCAAGGGCATTTGACATGGACGGTGGATGGCCAGGAGTTTTCTTGGGGCCATAATAAACCACTCAAAACAGCAATGAAACGGGTTTTACCCTTTGGCGTCGCGCGGCAAGGGTCTGATCTGCCACGTGTCTTTAAAATCGGCGAAACTATCGAAGGGTTGCTGCACTTCAGAGGTTTTGAACGCGATGCTGCGCGCATCAAGATGAAAAAATCCATCGAAGCATTCTCGATCGACGGAGAGCAGGCAGACGATCTTGCGGAAAAGTACCCACACGAGGTTTCAGGGGGGCAACGGCAACGAATGGCCTTGGCGTGCGCAATTGCTCATAATCCGAGGGTTCTATTTGCTGATGAACCAACCGGAAGCTTGGATGCTGAAACACGCACGGAGGTATTGAATGCGATCTATTCGTGGCTCAACAGCAGCAATGCTGAAAAAGACCGCGCCTTCGTTTTTGCGACGCATTCACCTGTCGATATATCGTCGCTTGTCCGGCCTAAATATCTCTCAGACAAACCCCCAAAACTGGATTACTGCGTTGTGGAACGTCGAAGGTCAGTTTCTTTGGGGTTTGAGGTTAAAGATGATGGACCGCGAGTATTTGGCATTTACGCCTTCGAGGAACTTGAATCTAAACCACCGTTATCCTTACGAGAAGAACTCGTGTAAAATTGAGCCGTTTGTACCATGAACCCTTCTGTCATTAGATTTGCTGTCCAGGAATGGGTTCGTAGTTTTGCTCCGAACACACCCAAAGGAATTGGCGCACGTGACTACCTTTGGCTTAGTGTCTTTGTCGCAGTCATCGTGTTGCTAATGCAATTTTTCGGGGCCGTTGTCACATCAATACCGCTTCGGATGGAGCAAACTTTGCTGGGCGCGACCGAGCAGGGACAGCGTCCAGTTCGTTTGAACATCAATTACCTGAGACGTGAAGGATTAAGCGCCAGCACCGTTATGCATATCCAACGCGATCCGCTCTTGGCGGGTAGCGTGTTTTTGCCTCAACGTACCTCCGAGATAAACGGAAGTAAGGCAGTGTCTTTGCCGTTTTATCTCTCGAAAGATCCTTTAATGGCGGCCCATCGCTCTGAGGAAGATAAACCGTTTCTTCTGGCGCAGGCTGAAAATAGTCCGATCTGGGATTGGGCTTTGGAGGGGACGAAAAATGACCCCAAAAGTGACTTGGTTTTTCACCGTCTCGCTGTTGGGAATACAACACAGATGGACACTCGTTATCCTCCCGAAAGTTACTATTCGGTTTATCGAGACGGAGTTCTGCGCCTGCCTGAATATCATGTGTTTCGGCGATTTCTGCCTGAGAAAATTTCCAGCTGGTCAGAGCTGACCCATTTAGTTCTCATGGTAAAGGAGCGGCGAGGGGAGGGAATGGGGCTTCGCCTGCAACCTTTTGAAATGGTCTGGAAGCCGGGCTTGTTGGTTCCGGAAAATGCAGCTCTAATCATACCACTCAGCCTATTGGATGCGATTAATGCACAGACGGACCGGTTGAATTTCTTGTTTGCGGCAGAAGGCGTTGGCGCGAAAACAAACCGCTTTAGTGCAATCGAGATTGATCTCGATCTTGAAGATTCAGAATTGTTGTTGCGCATGAAAACAGCCGTCACTCAATTGGCCAAATGCTTGGGCGGAGGCAACGATACTCCGCTACAAATTTTGAAAAGCGAATTTGAATGGCGCTTAGATGCACGGGCAAGTGATACAATGGTACCAGGCGTCGCCTTTTGGGCCCAAGAAGATATGGCGTATTGTGTAGCCAAAACGCAGTTGCCATCGGATGTCTTGGAAGTTGGCTCGGCCTACGACTCTTATTTTAATTTGGTCAGCCGTAAGGTAGGTGACGATGTGTTTTTGCCTGTAGTAGACGGAAAGCCGTTCTTTGGTCTGTTAGAAGTCAGTTGTGACGCGATGTCGTCTAACGACATTCAGACCGCGTCGTTCCACGGTCACCGCGCGGTTTCACGATGCTCAACCGCGCAAGATACATCCAATTCGGATCGAGATGGAGCGATGTTTCTGGACGCATACGAACGTGCAACTTTCGTACTTGCTAAGAAGTCAGGGCCCAATATCGACCTCGTGGACGAACTGCAAAAATGGACAGTGGCTCAGGCACAACGCCGATTGGGCGATGCACAACTGTTCAATCCACAAGCTTTAGATGAAGACGCACTCGAGGCCGTAAAGAAAAAACAACTCGAAAGTTTAGATACCTCGTATGAGGCTAACCTGAAAACCAAGGTATTTCGACTGGATGTCGCCTACAGTAAAGCATTGACCCAATTCAAACTGTTGTTCCAAGCTCTTACCATGGTTGGGGCGGTTCTTATGCTTGTGGCAATTAGTATTTTGACCTTCGTTGTAGTGCTCAAACAAATGGGCATCGTTGAGCATCGCTTAGGACAGTTTTCATTGTTTCTACACTACGGATTTTCCGGCATGGATTTGATGGGACTTTTGTTGATACAAAATATGCTGTCGGCGATTGTCGGTATTTCGTGTGGGGTGTTACTCGGCAATACGGCGGTGACGGGATTGAACTGGTTGTTCACACAACGGCCTGTGTATGAGACTGTGTTGGAGTCATTTGGTTTGGATTTGACGAACTTGTTGATTGTTCTCAATTCTGACCAAACGTTTAAGCTGGCATTGACGTCACTTTTGATCGTAGCCGCATGGACCTGCTTTGTCGCAATGTGGTACCGTATTCCGAACGCGGTCTATGCCTCGGACGTGATGGTGCGACAGGCGAAACCGAAGCAAGAAAAATCACTGACCAAAGAGCAGGCAGCACTATGAGCCGGATATTGATCCCTTTGTCTAGGGTCGCACTCACGGCAGCCTTACTGTTGGTTCTTACCCTTGGGATTTTATTGCTTCCCGGCGTGGTGATGAAGTCAAAAATGGCTGAGGCCAGCGATCAAGATCTTGTAAGCAAATTTGTTGATTTGCAGACTCAATTGCACGGAGACGTTTGCGGCCTAGAAAATAGTGAGCCAAATCCACCGGAAAAACAGGCTCGTGATGAATAATACTTTGGAACATCAGATCGCTGAAACAGACGAGATAACGACGCAAACGTCGTTTGAAATGACGCCCACCGATGCATGGAGCATCATAGCAGATAAGATAGCCCAGCGGGTGAGTGGTGCATCGGGTGGATTTTTGGCACGGCCAGACGTCACCGAAGACACGACACGTTGGATGTCTAGCACGCCGCTCGCGCAACCGATTGCGGATTTGCCTGACGCAGAGCAGCACGAAATTCGTCAAATGGTCGCACAGACCCTTACTGAAATCGATGCGCTAGCAAAACGCCTAATTAACGCAAAAAGTCCGGAATTGTTACGCCAGGGTGCGGCCCTTCGAATGGTCAAGGTCCATGCCACCGACGACATGATCCATGTCTCGAATGGGCAGCCGATTTTAGTCGATTGGATTGCACAGCCAAGTACTGCACCAAGGCCCGTAACGCAAGCCCAAACACCACCAACCCGAATGGAAGACCCCGGAGCCCAGACCACAACGATACAGACGGGAAATACGTCGAATAGGCTCGTGCCGATAGGTAACGGTACTCCGCCACCTAGTCCATTTTGGTCGCGCCTGTTCGTTGGATTGTTCTCTTTAACCTTTTTACTTCTGGCGCTTTTGGTTGGACGGATTTTGGTGTCGGCCTGTGGCCTTGCTTGGCCTCTAATTTTTACCGGTGGCGAGCAGCGTCCAATCCTAAGTTATTGCTCTGACGAACCGTCATCAAACGACAGCTTGCTCGAAGAAATCGCACGTCTTGAGGCAGATCTGGACGCCAAAATTTCTCAATGCGAAATTCCATCTGACCCGGTAGAGCCCGAGCCCGTACCAGTTCCAGCCCCTGAGCCAGAACCGGAGCCAATTTCAGGAAGATTGAGAACGGAAAACATCAGCCCCGCGATTGGCGACATGTGCAATTACGCGATCTGCAATCCGCAAGGCGGATGGCGGACCAGCTCTAACCAATGTGAAAATGAACCGGATTGGGCTGCAGATCTGAGAGCAGATATCGAGGTCGGGATGTGCCGGGTGTATATGTATCCTACGTCACAAGTTGTTCCAGCGGGTACAAAATTTACCGCCGAGTTATCGCTCGAAGTGAATGGCGATCAAGTTGAAAGCTGGCAGTTCAAGAGCAAGACGATTCCGGAAAAAATGCGAAAAGCACTTGAAAGATCCGGCAAACCACATCTCTATTGGGCTGGAAGTTTTCCATGGCCCTATCCGCTAGAATAGCGATTTCGCCATGTCTGCGCGATTAATACTGACTAACAATTTCGAATCGTAGGGGGCATTATGCACGTGTTTCGGATGTTTCTTTTTGTTCTGGCTGGCCTATTTGGACTAATGCTGTGTCCACAGAAACCGCTGGCCCAAGAAGCAGAGTTGAACCTTCAGGTTATCGAAGTTCCCGCATTTCCAGACACAGCGCTTGCGACAGCTGGCCGTCCAAAAGGTCCCGCGGCAAGACCAAAGCCGCAGAAGGTCGTCAAGCCAAACAAAGCCGCTCCCGGAAAAAAGGCTGCCCCGGCGGGGAAGGGGGGTAAAGGTAAGAAGATCAACAGAAACGGAAGTAAGCCTAAGGGAAAAGCTCCCGGAAAAAAGAAAGTCAAAGACAAGGCACAGGGCAAACTAAAGAAACAGCCGCCAAAGCTATACAATGCCCAACAAAAAATGAAGACGATGGTCTCTAGTCCGAAACGATGGACCAATGGGGAAGTAAAGAACGCCAAGAAAAATCTGAATATTCATTACCTGAAACATCGCAAAGATTTTTCGACGATTAGCTCGCAAAGGCAGTATCGAGAAGCCGCCTTACGTTTCACAAAAACTCCGCCAAAAGGGACGCAAATGTATATCCGAAAAAACGGAGACCGGGTTTATTATCAAAAAAAGACCAATACATTTGCTATTACCAATTCCCGAGGGACGCCCAGAACGTTGTTTAAGCCGACGGAAAAAGAGGCCTATTTTAAAAAAGAACGCCTAAAGGATTCTTATGGAAGATAAACATAAATTCCCCTGTGCATGTTGCGGGCATTTGGTCAGATATCAACTCGAGTATGGCTCACACAATATTTGTGTTGTTTGCGGTTGGCAGGATGATGAATCTCAAACAATTGAGCCGGATTATGCCGGTGGTGCAAATGATGAGAGTTTGAACGAAGCCAAAGAAAATTACCGCGAAATTGGTGCTATGAGCAAAGACGCTTTGGAATGGGTCCGCAAGCCAAAGCCCGAAGAAATTCCGCCAGAGGTCAATTGAGGTCAGATATGTTTCGAATTTTTGTTGTTATTTTAGGAATGCTCTTGTTTGCACACTCGGCGACGGCACAAGCTACACAGTGTGACAATCTAGCGGGCCACCCTGATGATCCAGAAGGCGCATCTTCTGGTGTCGCTGATGGTAATATCTCGACATCCCAAGCGATCCCGGCTTGTCAGCAGGCTGTTAGTTCCGACCCGGGTAACTTTCGGTATAATTTCCAATTGGGCCGTGCATTTTGGGAAGATGACCAAGACGCCAAAGCAATCGAAAAATTTGAAATGGCCGCTTATGAAGGCAATTACGCGGCCGCTTTTGCCTATCTTGGAATAGCTTACGAATATGGCTACGCATCCGAAACCCCAGAGCCAGAATTAGCGCGCAGTTTATATGATGCGGCTTTAGAGGGTGGCTTTGAGCCCGCAGCAGGGTTAATGACTGCACTGTCTAATGCCGCACCTTTGGCAGATGACGACGAAGGCGACCCTGTAAGCTTCGCATCCTACAAGCGGTCAGACATTTTGACGCCGCTCTATTCCGAAGACTATGACGCGCTCAACCGCCAATCTACGAATGTGATTTTGTATCTCAAAGGCATGTATGATTTTTTTAGCAAGCCCACGATTTTTGAAGATATGGCCTGCGCACACCTCCATGACACCCGTATGACCCAAAAGGTTCTGAAAAATCTGCTGGGCGGAAGCAGCGCCTCTGTGTCAGGAAACGTCGAAGGCTTAGTTACCAGATTGCTGGCAGAGTTAACCCGTGGCGGCGGAGGCAGCGCTCTGGATTTGTTAGAGAATGCAATGAACATGCAAGCCTTACCAGAAGAAGGGCGTCGCGATGCCAGTAAGCTCGCCTTAGACCATCAATGTACAACAGATGTCATCAAAACTTTATACAAGAACGCTCAGTACTTCATCTTACGGGAAGTTCGCTTCAACTAACCGAATGGTCGAATCACAATGGGCATCGCACAAAATGACGCCTCCTGAAATTAACATAAGATAGGCTATCCGCCGTCGGTGCCATTGGAAAATTTCAACCCAATATTTTACTCCATATTGTGCCATACAATCATTGAAGCACACTATCTTGATTTGTTCTCTTAATGTTCTATACTGGCTAGGAATCAGATAGAGGAGCAAGTTCTATGTCATCAATTGAGCCACAGCCTTCGTTTTCTCAAAATCATTCGAACGACTATCATCAGGTGCCTGCAACTGAAAAACAGATCGCCTATGCTAAGCAAATCTCGCTAAGTGTTGGTGAAGTTTTACCATGGGATGCGCAGCAGGACCGGTATGCACTTTCACGTTGAATTGATGCGCATAAGGTATCAAAATCAGCGGGCCAGTTTTCAAACTATCCTTCATCAAAGCAAGTTGGTTTTGCCGAGCGGATTGCAAGGATGAATCGTACGGAAGTGCCTCACGAGTGCTTTAAGGATCGTACCTTAATGTCGAAATGGATTGACTCAAATCTATGAATTTAAGGTCAGTACTGCCGACTTACTTAACATAACCTTGATTACGCGCGACTTGACGATGAACCTACTTTTATTATATGTAGTCACATACGGAGGGTTTGCAAATGTCGGAACAATTCACACTACGAGAAGCAAAAGCACGCTTATCAGAAATTTTGGATATGGCA
>JBGCFS010000138.1:0-22268 GCA_045107035.1 Hyphomicrobiales bacterium | reverse complement strand
CAAGGTCCAATTCGATACTATATATCACGAGCATTATTCGTATCTTTCGCTGGTGTCTGTGGAGCGCATTTTGGCAAAGCATGAATTGCGAGTGTTTGATGTGCAAACATTAAGTACGCATGGTGGTTCGCTGCGCGTTTTTGTTTGTCATAAAAATTCAAGTCATGACGAGCTGTCTGGACTGCATGACGTTCGTCAGGCTGAACAATCTGCCAAGCTTGGAGAAAAAGGCGGCTACACAGGGTTTCCAGTGCGCGTGGCAAAAGTTCGCGAGGATTTTTTAGCCTTTGTTGCAAAGGCAAAACTTGAGGGAAAATCTATTGCAGGATATGGCGCGGCGGCAAAGGGGAACACGTTTTTGAACTTTTGCGGTATCGGCGAGGCAGACTTGAGCTTTGTAGCAGATCGAAATATTCATAAGCAGGGACGACTGTTACCTGGCATCCATGCTCCTATCGTGGACCCGTCCCAAATTGATGAAGCGAAACCAGATTATTTGCTTATCTTACCTTGGAATTTGGCTGATGAAGTTGCGGATCAACACCAGCAAATACGCAATTGGGACGGCAAATTTGTAACGGCAATTCCTGATCTACGGATTTTCTAAACAATGGAAAAGGCGTTACCAGAATTCGGCCACCAGATTGAAGGGCCGCTTGTGTTGAAGCCAACCGTTAATTCGGATATGCGCGGCTCATTTTCGCGCCTTTTTTGCCCAGAAGAACTGGCGGTACTTAAAGTCCCGTTTGTGCCCGTTCAGATGAGCCTTTCACGTAATTTTGCTCAGTATACACTAAGGGGCATGCATCATCAGAATGGTCGTTGGGCTGAAGAAAAAATTGTGCGCGTGACGCGAGGTTCAATTTTCGATGTGGCGATAGATTTGCGCGAGAACAGCCCCACTTACTGCAAGTGGTGCGCGACCGAATTATCGGCAGATAACATGTGGTCATTTTATATTCCGCGAGGCTTTTCGCACGGCTTCCTTTCGTTGGAAGCTGACACAGATGTGCTGTATCAAATTGACAGCATATATGAGCCAGGGCATGCAGAGGGGGTGCGTTGGGATGATCCCGCCTTTGGCATTAAGTGGCCCGAGCAACCTGTTGTAATTGGGGAAAGAGACGCTGGATACGCAGAAATTGATTCCACGGTGGTTAAAAAATGACGGTTGATATTCACCCTGATGCCCAAATATCAACTTTAGCGGATATAGAAGATAGTATTCGGAGTAGTATAATACGAATTGGCCCACATTCTGTGGTGGATTCTTTTGTGAAGATAAAGCCGGCAGGTGGAAATGGTGATCTAATCATCGGCGCTAATTGTCAGATAAACTCAGGTTGCGTTATTTATACAGGAAATGGAATTCAAATCGGCAATGGTGTGCTCATTGCTGCGAACTCCACATTGGCAGCTGCAAATCATGAGTTTTCGCGCAGAGATATCCCAATTTATAAACAAGGCCATTCCTCTGAGCGGAATGGAATTGTTATTGAAGACGATGTTTGGATTGGAGCAAATTGCGTTTTGTTAGATGGTACTTACATTGAAGCAGGGGCAATTGTGGCCGCAGGTTCGGTAGTTAGAGGTAATTTACCTGGATTTGGTATATATGCTGGGACTCCCGCCACACAGATTGGCACTAGGCCCAAATGAGTAAACAATACCCGACCACAACTATATTCGGATCTGGCTTTATAGGATCTGCTGTTGGTGACTATTTAGAAAATGCAGGTAGACCATTTCAGATAGTATCTCGGAACAACTGGCCCCCGGTAGGAAGTAATCTTGGAAGTGTAGTGTTCACATCTGGTATGACATCAGGTTTTCGAGAAAATCCGATTGAGACCGCTGAAGTTCATGTGGGATACTTAGTGAGTGCGATAAAATCATTCAAATTCAATTCTTTCGTGTATTTATCCTCAACAAGACTCTACATAAATGAGATGGAAGCGACTGAAAAATGTCGAATTTCGGTCGATGTAACATCACCTGACAGTATTTTTACCACAACAAAACTGACGGCTGAGTCGTTTCTTTTGTCTCTAAGCAGTGAAAAAATTTGTGCGGTAAGAGTTTCAAATGTTTATGGAAAAAATGACAAATCAAAAAATTTTTTAACTTCTTTAATCTCCGATTATAAGAAACTTAAAAAAATAATCATAAGAAATTCACGGAATTCAGAGAAGGATTACATATATATTGATGATGTTGTTAGGTATATTGTTAAAATATCTGATTCTAATAATAGAAAAAATAATTTATATAATGTGGCCTCAGGAAAAAATGTAAAAAATAGTGAAATTGCCGAAATATTTAGAAATGAGGGCTGCCAAGTTGAATTTACGAATGAAAAAGAATTAATTTCCTTTCCTATTATTTCCAATCAAAGGCTGATCAAAGAATTTGGTTATATCGAAGACAATTTTTCGGAAAATTTATCTAAATTGATCAAACAATAACTTAAAGAGTTTTTTGACTTTCAGACGAAAGATTCTGAATCTTGATGCACGCAGCTTGTGAAACGTGAATTTTCTTCTTTCGCGATTTAGAGTCTTTCTTTCCAAATTTGAAAAGTCCCGTGAAAACACCTCTTTTTCATATGCTGCATTGAAAAGTGGTAAAAGTTTTTGTAGGCGCTCAATGCGCACAGATAACGGAATTTTCCCTCTTAGACCATCTCCTTTGACAGGCGAGTAGGTTCGTTGGACAAAACTCGCATCGTTTGTTCCAACAATAGCATCATCGAAAATTGGCGACAACATTGTCAAATGATCTGCAGCATAAGCGTGAGGGTAGTTTCTCCATACGCGATTGGATACATCAAGAATGTATTGAGTTCTCCAAATCCCATAATACCAACTAGCATGGTAACTATAAAATCGACTGATTATTCGATCTATTCTACCGTTTATATTTATATTTTCGAATTTAAACCATGGAACTTGCTTGTCCAAACCATGAATTGTCTTAACCTGAGGGACTGCCAATTGGGCTTTTGGGTTCTGGTCCAATAGATTTATCAATGTTGCAATATAGTCGGTATCGGAATAATCGTCGTCAGCTCTCCACATGAAATACTCGGTGTTACACTCGTTTAGTAAAAATTTGAAGTTTTTTAACGGACCTAAGTTTTGTGGTTGTTTGAAATATTCAATTCGTTTGTCAGCAGCAGCGAAGTGTTTGCAGATTTCAGATGTCTGGTCCACAGAGGCATTATCCGAGATTTTAAGTTTGAATTCCCGATAGCTTTGATTCGTTATGTTGATAAGACATTCTTCAATAAAAGCTTCTCCATTATACACCGGAATACCGATTGTCAGTCGCGCCATGAAGTTGACCCTTATATTATTGTGTTTCTTAGTGAGCTCGTCTGGTGGAAAGTCTTGAGCTATTATAGATATTGGATATTAGCCAAACTAAGGTTTACAATTGTGAATAATATTTGGACGCAAAATACCAACAATTTTGATTTGATCAGGTTATTTCTCGCGTCTGTTGTAATTATAAGTCATTCATACCCCCTTTTTTTGGGAACGCTTGATCCGTGGGCGCTCTATGGCTCTAAACACAATATCGGTCAACTCGCCGTCATGGCTTTCTTTGTAATAAGTGGCCTGCTTGTTACGCGCTCTGCTGTTATGTCTCGGTCTGGGCTTTCCTATACAATATCCCGAATTTTTCGTTTAGTTCCCGGTGCTTTTGTGTGTGCTGTCTGGATGGTGTTTATCTTAGGCACAACTTTCACAACCTTGGCGCTGTTGGACTACTTTCTAAGCAGCCGTATTTGGTCGTTTTTGATCCGCAATACGCTGATGATGTCCATTCAGTATGACTTGCCGGGCGTGTTCATCGAAAATGTCTACGCGGGAGCTGTCAACGGATCGCTCTGGTCTCTAAAAATTGAGATCAGAATGTATATTGCTTTTGGCATTTTGGTATTCGTAGCACGACAAATACCGTGGGTGCTCAGCAGGCTGAAATACATCTTGCTTGTGATCTTTGCGTTAGCTCTTTTTCGGCTGCATGTCCCAAACACGTTTATAAGCCTAACACCTGAACAAAAACCATATCTGTTGTGGACCTTTGGGTACTACTTTGCCGCAGGTGCTGTTCTTTATGCTTGGATCGAACACATACCCAGAAATCTGATTGTCGCTCTCGTACTTCTGGGTGTTGCCGGGTGTTTGGTCAACACCGAGCATTACGATCTGGCGTTACGGTTTGCCGTCCCGTATTTTATTCATTGTTTGGCATTCACACAGTTTGCGCCATTGAAGGCGGTTCGTGGAATACCGGACGTTTCATACGGTGTGTATATTTATGGGTTTCCTGTCCAACAAGGGCTTTCTGCACTCTACGCAGAAACAATAGGATTTTGGCCGCTCACAGGGTTAGCATTATTGATATCCTATGTGCTCGCGACCCTAAGCTGGCGTTTTGTTGAGGCTCCGGCCCTGAGAAATAAGAAGCGCGGCGAAGACGCTGTTGTAGGTCTGTGGGGCAAGGCAAAAGGATGTTTGGAGCGGATAAGAACATCCGCTTAGGTGGATAGGTTCATAACGCCCAAAAATTTTATCTCCAACTACCTCTGCGCCGTTTCCCATTCGGGACTAATCCAAGCTTTTGTATTGGATCGGCTGATCGGATCCATGCCCAATATGTGATCAGAGGCTTTCTCGCCAACCATAATGGAGGGTCCGTTGAGATTACCATTTGTGATGCGTGGGAAGATAGAGCTGTCTGCTACGCGTAAACCTTCAACGCCAATGACCTTGCATGTCGGATCAACGACGGACATTGGGTCGTCCGCTCGGCCCATTTTTGCCGTTCCACATGGATGGTATGCGCTTTCGGCGTGTTCGCGGATGAAACCGTTCAATTCCTCATCGCTTTGCAGCGCAGTGCCCGGTTGAATCTCATGTTTAACGTATGGCTTGAACGCGTTTTGCCCAAAAATCTCACGGGTTAAGCGGATACAGGTTCTAAAATCTTCCCAGTCACTGTCATGGCTCATATAGTTGAAATGGATCTTTGGGGCATCATCTGGATTATTTGAGTTGAGCGTCACAGCACCCCTGGAGGCTGAGCGCATTGGGCCCACATGTGCCTGAAAACCGTGCCCTTCGGCAGCTGTTTGACCATCATAGCGCACGGCAATCGGTAGAAAGTGATATTGAATATCAGGGTACTCAACACCTGCCTTGGAGCGAATAAAAGCTGCGGATTCAAACTGGTTTGATGCACCAAGTCCGGTTTTTGTAAACAGCCACTGCGCACCAATGAGAGCTTTGCCCCACAGGTTCCAGTATTTGTAGAGCGTAACGGGTTGGCTTGCAGCCATTTGGAGATAGAGCTCCAAATGATCCTGAAGGTTTTGTCCCACACCTTGCCTATCAGCAACAACATCGATGCCGTGTTCGGCCAAGTGGCCGGCAGGTCCAACACCCGACAGCATAAGGATTTTAGGCGTGTTGATGGATGATGCAGCAATAATGACTTCACGGTTCGCGCGAATGGTTTCCACATTTGTTCCGCGCTTAATTTCAACACCAACAGCGCGGCCATCTTCAAAAATAATACGCTGTGCGAGGGCACGAACCACAGTGCAATTATCGCGCTTAAGGGCAGGTTTCAAATAAGCATTGGCAGCTGACCAGCGTTGTCCACGCCAGACGGTTTGCTCCATAGGGCCGAAACCCTCTTGCTGCTCGCCATTGTAGTCGTCGGTTACGTGATATCCAGCTTCTGCACCTGCATCGACGAAGGCTTGAAACAATGGGTTTTTTCTTGGACCGCGTGTTACGTGCAATGGCCCATTGGTTCCGCGCCAAGACGGGTCGCCACCATGTCCGCCATCGTGCCAGTGTTCCATACGCTTGAAATAGGGCAGGACATCTGCATATGACCAACCATCGGCGCCGCTATCCGCCCAATGGTCATAGTCCCTAGCATGGCCACGAACATAGACCATGCCATTGATGGAAGATGAGCCGCCAATAACTTTACCGCGTGGCACAACTAGCTTTCGATTTCCAAGATGTTGCTCTGGCTCGGATTGATAACCCCAGTCATAGCGTTGCATGTTCATGGGGTAAGAAAGGGCCGCTGGCATTTGGATAAATGGACCAGCATCTGTTCCACCAAATTCGATGACCAAAACAGAATGCTTGCCGTTTTCAGACAGGCGATAGGCCATAGCACAGCCTGCAGAGCCCGCGCCTATGATCACAAAATCAGCTTGCATTAGTACGGTGCCTCAACTGGTCCCATGCCGACATAGACGGATTTTAACTGCGTGTAGTGTTCAATCGCAGCCTTGGAATTTTCACGCCCGACGCCAGATTGTTTAACACCACCAAAAGGCGCTTCAACCGGCGCAAGATTGTATGTATTTATCCAGCAAGACCCTGCTTCCAGATCCGCAATAACGCGGTGAGCACGTGTCAGATCTTTGGTGAATAAACCGGCTGATAAGCCAAATTCAGTATCATTGGCGCGTTCAATAACTTCACTCTCTTCCTTGAAGCTCAGTACGCACATCACTGGTCCGAAGATTTCTTCACGAGCGATGCGCATATCGTCGGTCACTCCGGCAAAGACCGTTGGCTCAATGTAGAAGCCATTCTTGCCAGCAACGCGAGCGCCACCAGTCACAAGTCTGGCACCTTCAGCTTTGCCGATCTCGATGTAGGACAACACTTTTTCCATTTGTGCCTCAGACACCATTGGCCCCATCTGGGTTGCTTCATCCATTGGGTCGCCGAGTTGGATTGCCTTGGTTCTTGCTGACAAACGCTGCAGGAAACCATCCAAAATTCCCTCTTGAACAAACACACGAGTACCGTTGGAGCAAACCTGACCAGAGGAATAAAAATTGCCGAGCATTGCGCCGCCAACCGCGTCGTCTACCTCTGCATCGTCAAAAACGATGAGCGGAGATTTACCACCCAATTCCATGGTGACGTGTTTTACGCCCGCGCCTGCTGCTGCATAGACCTTCTTCCCGGTAGGTACGGAGCCGGTGAGGGAAACTTTATCGACCCGGCTATCGGACACCAATTCAGAGCCGACATTTCCAAGGCCTTGGATCACATTGTAAAGCCCAACAGGAAGGCCAGCCTCAATGAGAATTTCCGCAACTTTGAGCGCGCAAAGTGGTGTCATTTCGGAAGGCTTAAATATAACGGAGTTGCCACAAGCCAGTGCAGGAGCGCCTTTCCAACACGCAATTTGTGTAGGGTAGTTCCAGGCACCAATACCAACACAAACGCCAAGTGGCTCGCGGATCGTGTAGACGAAGTCCTGGCCAAGCGGGATGTGCTCGCCAGTAATAGCACCTGCAAGGCCTCCGAAATATTCCAGCGCATCTGCGCCAGATGTGGCATCCGCCACCAATGTCTCTTGTAATGGCTTTCCGGTGTCGAGAGTTTCCAGCTCGCTTAATTCACGATTGCGATCATGGATCATATCGGCTGCTTTGCGCAGAACTCGGCCTCGCTCGGTTCCGCTTGTGCGACCCCATGCTTTTTGAGCTGCTATAGAAGATGCCAATGCTTGCTCAACAATGCTTGGTGTTGCCGAATGCACGCGTGCAATAATCTCGCCGGTAGCAGGGTAAATCACGTCAATTGGCGTGCCCGCGGTATCTTCCACATAGGAGCCATTGATAAAGTGACTGGCGGTTGGTTGTGCCTTCATTTTTATTCTCCACGAGGAAAACGTTGGTTTTCCTCCAATACGTTCAGGTCCATATGGTTGCGCATGTAGCGCTCTGATGCTTTTTGCAAAGGTTGGAAATCCCAAGGGTAATATCCACCTTCGCGAAGTGCCTCATAGATCACCCAGCGACGCGCCTGAGATTCGCGAACTGCTGCATCATATGCATCTAAATTCCAACGATTTGAAGCCATGATTTGGAAGCGTTCAAGCGTTCCTGCATATGCAGGGTTTTGTGCCAAATTGGTTTGCTCATTCGGATCATTGTCGAGTTCGAAGAGCTGATCCGGGTCTAGTTGGCAATGATTGTACTTCCAGTTATCTATGCGAAGGGATACCAGCGGAGCGTATGATGCCTCTGCAGCATATTCCATAGCAACTGGCGATGTGCGGGTACCGCCTTGACCTAAGTGCACAAGACTTTCGCCTTCTGTCCAGGGCATAACCTCGTCCATGTTAACGCCAGCAAGCTCTGCAAGTGTCGGCGTCATATCAATGGTCGACACTGGTGAATTTATCAGCTCTGGCTGCATAGAAGGAGCGCAGATCATCATAGGAACGCGTGCAGAGCCTTCAAAGAAGTTCATTTTGAACCAGTGGCCTTTTTCGCCCAACATATCTCCGTGATCTGAAACAAAGGCGACAATGGTGTTGTCCGCCTGCCGCGTCTCTTCAAGAACACGCAATATTTCACCAACTTTATCGTCAAGGTAGGAGATGTTGGCAAAATAAGCTCGGCGAGAGCGGCGAATATCTTCATCTGAAATGTCGAAACTCTTGTAGTCATTCGCAAGTAGGATGCGTTTCGAGTGGGCATCATAATCATCAAACGAATAGGCGCCTTCAACAGGTTCCAGGTGTTTACAGTCCTCGTAAAGATCCCAATATTTCTTGCGCGTTACATAAGGATCATGAGGGTGCGTAAAGCTAACGGTTAAAGACCACGGGCGTTGGTCGAGTCCACGTGATTGTTGATAGATTTTCTGAATGGCGTGGTTTTCTACCTCGTCATCATATTCCATCTGGTTGCTGATTTCGGCTACACCAGCGCCGGTTACTGATCCCATATTGTGATACCACCAATCGATCCGCTCGCCTGGTTTGCGGTAGTCCGGTGTCCAGCCAAAATCTGCCGGATAAATGTCGGTCGTCAGTCGTTCTTCAAAACCGTGAAGCTGATCAGGTCCTACAAAATGCATTTTTCCAGCAAGGCAGGTGTAGTAGCCAGCACGTCGCAAATGGTGTGCATATGTGGGGATACTGGATGTGAACTCAGCGGCATTGTCGTAAACACCGGTGCGGGAAGGCAGCTGGCCAGACATGAAACTTGCTCTTCCTGGTGCGCACAATGGCGATGCGGTGTAGCTGTTCTTAAAGCGCGTTGAACGCGCAGCCAGCGCTTTCAGGTTCGGCGCGTGCAACCAATCGGCAGGGCCATCTGGGAAAAGAGTCCCGTTTAATTGGTCCACCATAATGATGAGAATGTTTGGGCGTGTCATCTCTGACGCCTGGAATTCGGTGAGGTTGATTGCAGTTGAAGTTGCAGATATTCCGCCACCATTGCCATGGTATCAAGCCGACTTGGCGCAATGTCCTGGAGCGCCTTTCTGATATAGAAGCCATCGATCATTGCAGCCAAACCTTGTGCGATCCGTTCTGCACGGCTGTCATCGGTTAGTTGGCGTAGGCTGTGAACGAGGTTTGAATGCAGCCTGCGGGCATAGACTTGCAGGAGGCGTTGTGCATCCTTTGAAGTCTGGGCCTGTACGTAGAAAGCCAGCCATGCAGCAATTACCTCTGGCGAGAAATTACGTTGATGAAAACTGGCCAATATAATGGCTTCGAGCCTGTCCAGGGGCGTGTCTACCAAAGATAACTCATGCAGGACATGATCACCATGTGTTTTCAGAATATGGCGCATCGCCGCCAAAAAAATTTGATCCTTGCCGCCAAGGTAGTGATGCGCTAGCCCACTGGACACACCAGCGCGCCTGGCTATTTGACCAACAGTCACCTCAAGCGATCCGATTTTTCCGATTTCTAAAATCGTTGCATCAATCAGTGCTTGTCGGCGGATGGGTTCCATTCCGACCTTTGGCATTATTGTCCTCATTGGCCTGTAAAAGGCAGTGGGCTTGCTATGTTCAGGGAATATGTTTTTAATTGAGCCGTCAATTAATAAAAATTTCTGATACGAAACAGACTCGATTAAACGAATTCTCAGGGGATTAAAGATGAAATTATTCAAGAAGACAGCTGCTAGCCTACTCGTGCTCGGCGCGATGTCTGGCGCAGCTTTTGGCGCTTCGCATTCTAGCTGCGAGGAAGTAACTTTTTCCGATGTAGGTTGGACTGATATTACGGCCACAACAGCGGCAACTACTTTTGTGCTCGATGCTCTTGGTTACGATACCGACATTAAAGTTCTTTCAGTTCCAGTAACTTACACATCTATGGCTCAGGGCGATATTGATATCTTCCTTGGCAATTGGATGCCGACAATGGAAGCGGATATTGCTCCATATCGTGAAGCAAAGACAGTTGATACTGTGCGCGAAAATCTTGAGGGCGCAAAGTACACATTGGCGACCAACGCTGCGGGCGCAAAACTTGGCATCACAGACTTTGCAAGCATTGCTAAATATCAAGACGCACTTGATGGCAAAATTTATGGCATTGAGCCGGGCAATGATGGCAATCGTCTTATCCTCGAAATGATCGAAGGTGATTCTTTTGGTTTGAAAGACTTCGAAGTAGCTGAATCCTCTGAGCAAGGCATGCTTGCGCAAGTTTCACGTCTTAGCAAACGCGATGAGCCAATTGTTTTCCTTGGTTGGGAGCCACACCCAATGAATGCGAACTTTGAGCTGACCTACCTTGAGGGTGGCGATGATGTGTTTGGCCCCGATCTTGGTGGTGCAACGATCTATACCAACACACGTGCAGGCTATGTTGCGGAATGCCCAAATGTTGGCAAGCTTCTGACAAATCTGAAGTTCTCGCTTGCCATGGAGAATGAGATCATGGGCGCGATCTTAAATGATGGCGAAGATCCACGTGATGCTGCATCTGCATGGCTTAAAGGCAATGCTGATGTGATCGGCGGATGGCTCGATGGCGTAACGACAATGGACGGCGGCGATGCGATGGCTGCAGTGAAAAAAGAACTCGGCCTTTAATTCTGGCTGATTGCAGATAAGATATCTGCAAATGAATATTGTCACTGGCCGGTCGAAATTGGCCAGTGACACGAGACCATTAAAAAGAGCGGGCATATATATCCATGGAATGGCTTACAGCAACTAAGATTCCGGTGGGTAAAACCGCCCAAACTGTTTTTGATTGGCTTCAGGCCAATGGCGCCTGGTTTTTTGACGGTCTGGCCGACAGTCTGGAAGCTCTGATCGATGGCATATTGTGGTTATTTCAGACACCTCATCCGCTGATTGTGATCCTGTGTTTCGTTGCTTTGACCTGGTTTCTCCAACGCTCTTGGAAAACCTGTCTTTTGATTTTTCTTGGCTTTCTGTTCATTCTCAATCAGGACTATTGGGAAGAAACAACAGAGAGCCTGACACTAGTGCTTTCGGCCTGCGTGGTCTGTATGGCTATCGGTGTACCCATCGGCATCGCGGCCGCCCATAGGCCCAAACTTTATAAGGCGATGCGTCCGGTCCTGGATCTGATGCAAACATTGCCGACCTTTGTTTATCTTATCCCAGCCATTGTATTCTTTGGCATTGGCATGGTACCGGGCCTTATGGCGACTGTTATTTTCGTTGTACCGGCTCCAATTCGTTTGACGCATTTGGGGGTCTCTTCAACGCCTAAATCTTTGCTTGAAGCCGCTGATGCTTTCGGTGCCACACCAAGCCAAAAGCTTTGGAAGGTAGAGCTGCCCTATGCGGTTCCTCAGATCATGGCAGGCTTGAATCAAACAATTATGCTCTCTCTTTCGATGGTTGTGATTGCCGCCCTTGTTGGAGCCGATGGCCTTGGTGTACCTGTGGTGCGCGCGCTTAATACAGTGAATTCCGCACTTGGTTTTGAAAGCGGATTCATTATCGTGGTTGTCGCCATTATGCTGGATAGAATGCTGAGAGTGGAGCGCCGCAAATGAGCAACGCTGTTGAATTTGACGAAGTTTCCATTGTTTTTGGTAGTAATCCTAAAACGGCATTGCCGCTTATGGATGAAGGCAAAACCCGCTCTGAAGTTCAGGAAGCCACCAACCAGGTATTGGGTGTTCACAATTGCTCACTGACCGTCAAAGACGGTGAAATTCTTGTTCTTATGGGGTTGTCTGGATCAGGCAAGTCTACTTTGCTGCGTGCCGTGAATGGCCTTAACCCTGTCGTGCGCGGAGAAGTGCGCGTTAATGATGGCTCGCAAATGGTGAATGTGACCAATGCGAATGCGAAGACTTTACGTGAGATGCGTTTGAAACGCGTAGCTATGGTATTTCAGCAATTTGGATTGCTGCCCTGGCGCAGTGTACGCGAAAATGTGGGCCTTGGCCTCGAGCTTGGTGGTATGGCTGTTGCTGAACGCAACATACAAGTGGACAAACAGCTGGATCTGGTGGGATTAACCGATTGGGCTGATCGTCTTGTCGGAGATCTTTCCGGCGGCATGCAGCAGCGCGTTGGCTTGGCCCGAGCGTTTGTAACTGAAGCACCTATTTTGCTTATGGATGAACCATTCTCTGCGCTTGATCCGCTTATTCGGGCACGATTGCAAGATGAATTGTTAGAATTGCAGACGAACCTTCAACGCACGATTATTTTCGTTAGTCACGATTTGGATGAAGCGTTCAAGATTGGTGATCGCATTGCGATTATGGAAGGTGGGCGCATTATCCAATGCGGAACACCGCAGGAAATTTTCTCAAATCCAGCCAATGAATATGTGGCCGATTTCGTGGCACACATGAACCCACTCAATGTGCTCTGCGCAAAAGATGTGATGAGGCCCTTGGAAGGTGCTACACCCAAGATCACCGTTGCCGGTGATGAGATGATCCAGAACGTCATGGAGCTAATGAAAACAAACGGCGCCAGCGTTGGAGTTGAAAAGGACGGTGAGGTGATTGGTGAAATCACTCAGGAAAGCGTGCTGTCGGCATTGTTGGATCCACGCGCGGAGGTGAACCGAGAGGCCTAGCTATCTGGAGTTTCTTAGCCGCGCCGGGCGGCGTAGTCGGTGTTGCACAACAATACCAATCACGCCGCCGGACATTGCATCAAATCGAGTTGACCTAAGCCACGACAATTTGCGCTTTTGGTTTCACACGTTTGTAAAGATCGATCACATCCTGATTGATCATACGCACACAGCCACTGGAAACTGACTTGCCAATTGTCCAATACTCTGGCGTTCCGTGAACCCGGTACAGCGTGTCCACGCCATCTTGGAAAATATAGAGAGCCCGAGCACCAAGTGGATTGCTGAGGCCTGGTTTCATCCCACCATTTGCCGCGCTGTATTTTTTCAAATCAGGGCGCCTTGCGATCATTTCGTCTGGTGGCGTCCATGTTGGCCATGGCCGTTTCCATGCGACATTTGCGCGACCAGACCATTCAAAGCCAGCTTTACCAAGTCCCACGCCATAACGCATGGCTTTGCCATTTGGCTCTACCAGATACAGATAGTGAGCTGATGTATCGACGACGAGCGTGCCTGGCTTTTCGCTAGTACGATAGCTTACGCGTTTGCGCCGATATTTGGTTGGCACTTTGCTGAGATCGATCGCCTCAATAGGGAACTTTTCAGAGGGGAGCGGGCCATATGCAGATGAGAAGCTGCGGAGGTCTTCGGCATCCACTGTCCCATCAGGTGACGATGTTGTACAGCCTGCAACTGCGAGCCCTAAAAGGCTCGCAGTGCCCAGCACAAATCCGCGTCTCGAAGTGAAACGGTCTGGCTGATCAATTATTGTCATATTACTACCACTCTAGCGCCAATTTTGACGCGTTCATAAAGGTCTTCAACATGTGCATTGACCATTCGGATACAACCGCTGGAGACGTTTGTTCCGATTGACCAAGGCTCAGTCGTTCCGTGAATACGGAAGTAGGTGTCGCGGCCGTTGCGGAACAGATACAATGCACGGGCACCCAATGGATTGTTGACGCCGCCTGGCAATCCGCCAGCAAATTTTCTGTATCGCTTAGGATCACGTTTGATCATGTTTGCAGTTGGAGTCCAACGTGGCCATTTTGCTTTGCGGCCTATGATTGCGGAGCCATTAAATGCCAGCCCCAATTTACCAAGGCCAACCCCATAGCGGCGCGCGCGGCCACGTTTAGTCACAAGATAGAGATAGTGGTTTTTTGCATCCACCACGATTGTCCCAACTGGATGTCCGCTAAAGCGCACATTCTTTGGACGGTATTTGCGTTTTACACGGAAGTTTTTACGTTTAGCAGCAAAAGCCGGTAGAGATGATGTTATAGCCACGGTCGCAATGCCGAGCATGAAATTACGTCTTGAAAGCATGATATGCCCCATAATTTATCTGATGTTCTTCGCACGCATTCAAGAATGAAGACGCGCAGATCCGCTAAGAAAAATCAGACGATTGGGGGTCGGAAGAGCGCATGCCTAAATGCAGCATTTGCAGTTCTTTGAACTTCAACGGCAGGGATCTGCTGATCAGATTTAAAAACCACGTCAAAACTTGCATTTGTAAAGCTGCAATCAGAGCTGCAGGCTGCAGTGCGGCTGGTAGTGGTTTGTTTGTCTTCACCACCACAACATTTTTGAAGGGCGCGAACAAAGGTTTGATCGCCCATGTCCAGAGCCTGTTCAACATCTGGGTCCATGAGATTAGGCACTGAGAAGTTGCTCGCAGAAACACCATGATGTCCCACGAACAAAAGCAATAGAAGAAGACAAATCACTTTTCTCATTGGGTTTTAATAACGAAATATGCTTTGCAAATCCAGACCCATTTGTTCACCATCTTGTGAAATGCATTGCCTACGCATTTGCCCAAGGTAAAAAAAACGCATGCGCTCAACGTTCCTAACTATATGGAGAAACTGAGTTTCTCGACATTTTTCGACTACAAACTGGTTGGTGGGTGTTATTCTTCTGCGACTTCCGTGTCTTAAAACCTCCGGTCTCGTTGCTAAATTTCAGCACTCTGTCGCCAGCAATTGTAATGATTGCGCAACCGCACAAATCACTCTCTAATAATTGGGTGTTTTATGTCGGAGGTTTTTATGCGCCTATTTTTTATCGCGGCTTTTTCCGCACTCATCTTGTCAACCAATGCTCAAGCTCAAGAACCTAAGACATATTCAGATGGGAAACGAGGTGAGGTGACCTTGCCTCAAGGAGACATTTCTTTTGCAGATGCGGTTGTCGTTTATGACACAGGTGAATCAGTGCCGAGAAAATCTGCGAACAAAGCCGAAGCCGCTTTGGGTTTTCCAACTTTCGATGGCAATGTATACGACGGCAGTTTTACGACATTGGGCTGTGGTGGCCGCCTAGACCTGCAGTTCATCGACAATGCACTGGTCGATTTGGACGGGCCAGATTTGTACGTGTTTGAAGTTGGTCCGGATGTGGAGGGTACTTTTCTTGAAATTTCTATCGACGGAGTTACTTGGCGAGCGGTAGGGGAGATTAAGGGCGGACGCGCAGAAGTAGACATTGCAGAGGTGGCGACGCCTGGCGAGTCCTTCCGTTTTGTACGTTTGATCGATGACGGTGTTGGATGCCACGGACAATTTCCGGGCGCAGATATTGATGCAGTCGCGGCTATTGGTTCTGCCACACGCTACACACTAGACGGTGCTGTTCTATTTGACTTGGATAGCTCCGATTTGCGATCCGAAGCAGAGGCCGCATTGAATGAGTTGAGCGCCGAGATTGCTGCCGCAGGACTAACTTCCTTCACTGTCATCGGCCACACCGACGCGCAAGGCGGCGATGATTACAATATGGCTCTTTCACAGGACAGAGCGAATGCAGTCCGCACCTATTTGCAAGGCCAGTCCGAATTAGCCGCCGCCACCATTGCAGCTCGCGGTGCTGGCGAAACTGAGCCAGCAGCAAACAATGGCACTGAAGAAGGCCGTGCTACAAACCGCCGAGTTGAGATCATTGCAACGCCTTAGATAGAGTACTGATGTCGTCTTTCCTCATAAGTGGTGCGGACATGGATACCGACTGTTAGGGGTAAAAACAGGATTGGGTAAACGCCAAAAGTATGAAGCGGTCATCGTGGACGGCTCATAGTCGTTTCGCATTTGGGCGTTTTAGCCGAAACATATGTGCAAAGAATGACTTGTCGGATATGCTACGAAGCAGTGATGCAATTGCTGCAGTTGCCACTACCGCGAAGACAAATCGACCAACGAGAACACCGAAAACATCAGCTCCAAGCGAGATCACGAGAATAGTGTCCTCGATTACGCTATGTGCGAACCCCATCAGCACACATGAAAGAAATATTTGGCGCGGTGATATTGCGCCTGATTGTGCTTCGCGGATTAGAAGTCCGGCACCGTAAGAAATTCCTAAGAACAATCCGACAGCGGTGAGGTGTTCAGCTTCGCCCCGGATACCAGCAAGTCGCAATACGGGCGAAAGAGCTTTCATCATCAATTCCAGTAATCTGGTCCACTTAAGAATTTCTAGGCTCCAGGAAAGAACATTAAGGATGACAAGCATCCAAATCATGGTCTCCCCAAGACCAAGCAAAAATTCCACCCAATCGAGCGTGGCGCTCATCGGAACCCAGGTAGGGTTGACTGGAGCTGATAACCAACCGGTAACGATCAGAAAGTGGTGCAGCAAAAAGGCATACAACAAGCCACCCAAAACCCGCAGTACAGTTGTCGCGATCATGCCGGGGCCCGCTTTTTGAATAATTTTTTGCTCGATCGGCAGGCCATGGGCGAACAAGATGAGTGCAGAAAAAACTGTAACATCTGCCACACTGAGTGAGGACACTGGAACGAGCGTGAAAATGAGCGGGATAGCGCCCCATATCCCGACGAGCATTGCCGTCAGCCAAGCTAGACCCAATTCCGGAGGTAACCCAATCAGATTCATAACGGGTGCAAAAATGGGGGCTCCTGCATCGATTGCCCCCATTTGCGACAACAGCTCTGTTATAATTGTGATCGGAATCATGATCCGGACCAACATCCAATAAATTTCAAGTGATTCCAGAGTTTTGCGCAAGATGGTGATCGAAAAGGACATCAAAAGTTCCTCGATACCAGTCTTTGAAGACATCCCGTGAAGCAAAACATGGCTTCAATAATAAAATGAGCCACCTGAGCATCAAGCCCTCCATGCGCACGCATGAACTCATCTTCTTTTTGTACGGCATTGGGGCCAATCTCTTTGTTAGAACGTCTTTCAACATGCAAGTTGATTATCAATATCGACATCAGAAACTCCACTCAGGTTGCCTAAATTTGCTAACCCGAGCTGGTTCGAATTTGTGGTCAAATATTGCGTTTTTACGCAATTAAATTGCATGTAGGTATGAAGGCGGATAAATTGTGTGAATGGATAAGATCGACCGGAAACTTCTGAACCTTGTGCAGCATGACGCGTCGCGCACGAATGTCGATATGGCTGATGAAGTCGGTCTGTCTCCTTCCAGTTGTTTGCGGCGCGTACAGCGTCTCCGTAAATCAGGAGTGATTGACCGTATTGTTGCGATTCTGAACCCCGCTAAGGCCGGACGCGTTATCAAGGCCATGGTTACAGTGGAATTGAAATTGCACGGCGAGCAGCATATGCGTCGTTTTTTGGATATTGCTAGTGCAGAGGAGGCCGTTTCACACGCATATGCAGTAACTGGCGAAACCGATGTCGTTTTGATGCTTCGCTTACGCGATATGGAAGAATTCGACGCTCTGTGCGATAGGATATTCCGCGATCAGGACAACGTTGCGCGCTTCTTCACAATGATTGTGATCCGAACAACGAAAGAGGAAACGGCTATTCAACTTTAAAGGTGATACGCTCACAGTAGAACCATTGGCCGTTCTTTTCAGCTACTGATCAATCGATCCCACGCCCCAACCTAGTGGTTAAGCCTGCTCGTTTCTACTTGCTGCGGTAGTATTTGACCAGCTGCACAGTTTGGCTCGATACAGCTGCTTCACTCATACAAAAAGACAAATCTACCTTCATTCTTTGACACTCAAGCCAACATGTAAAGCCTGTGCAGTATTAAAAATTCCATCTCACGAATACTGAGGATAAATACAAAATTACTGAATGATTGCCTGTTCAATAAATTTAGGGGTGTGATTGTTTTGCAGACCCGCTAGATTGGTAAAAAATAGAATAATTCCCGGGGACGGATGCTTACCCAAGAAATAGATTTGGTCATATTCGATTGTGACGGTGTTCTCGTCGACAGCGAGATTATCAGCTCAACGATATTGATCGCAGAGTTGGAATCTTCGGGTGTTTCGGTGACATTTGACTATTTCCAGAAATATTTTCTGGGTAGGAGTTTTCCGAAGGTCGCAGAGGCTGTACGCAAGACATTTAATGTCGCGCTGCCGGATGCGTTTGAAGAGACGTATCGGCAAAGATTGTTGGCTGCATTCGAGACGCATTTGCGTCCGACTCGCAAAGTTTCCGAAGTTCTGGAAAGCTTAGCAACTGCAAAATGCGTTGCCACAAGCAGCAGCCCAACTCGCGTGAAACGGTCGCTTGCATTGACTGGACTCACGAATTTTTTCGGTGAAGATGTTTTCACTTCTTCACTTGTGCCAAACGGTAAGCCCGCGCCTGACTTATTCTTCTATACTTCTGAAAAAATGAATGTAATTCCGGATAGGTGTCTCGTTATTGAGGATAGTTTACCCGGTATAGAAGCTGCCGTGTCCGCCGGAATGCACGTCTGGCGATTTACTGGCGGCAGTCATTTAAATGGCTCTTCTGAGAGCACTGACGAGCAGTTCTCAGATTTGCCTGTTTTTGACAATTGGCAAAAATTCTTTGAAATGGCACCGCAACTGAAGCAAGAAAATACATTTTTTGAGGACGCTCGTGGCCGGTAAAACAGATAATGAAGCAGCGCGTTTAGACGAAGCTGCGCGGGCAGGGTGGCTTTACTACGTCGCTGGCAATACGCAAGATGAAATAGCCCGTAAACTTGGTGTGTCCAGGCAATCAGCACAGAGGCTTGTGTCTTTGGCTGTAAGCGAAAGATTGATCAAGGTACGTGTGGACCACCCCATAGCAAAATGCATGGAGTTGGGTGAAAAAATCAAAAACCGCTACAATCTGCTGTCGTGCGATGTGGTTCCAAGTGACCCGGAGGCTCCTTCCTCAAGAGTTGGGGTTGCGCAAGCTGGTGCGGCAGAAATTGAACGCCATCTAAAGTCTAATCATCCAAAGATCATATCTATTGGAACAGGTCGCGTATTGCGTGCTTGTGTTGAACAACTTCCGCCTATGGATTGCCCGCAGCATCGTATCGTATCGCGCCTTGGCAATATGATGTCAGATGGCTCCGCAACAGCTTATAACGTGATCATTCGAATGGCGGACCGGGTGAATGCTCAGCACTTTCCAATGCCATTGCCAGTGTTCGCACGAACACCAGAAGAAAAAGTCCTCCTGCACAACCAGGAACCGGTCCACAATATTTTGGAATTGGCCCGGCAGGCGGACGTGACATTTGTTGGAATAGGGCAGATGGATGCAGAAGCCCAATTGGTTATGGATGGGTTTGTGACGCGGGATGAAGCAAAAGCATTGCACCGTGTTGGAGCCGTCGGGGAAATCACCAGTTGGGTCTATGATAAGAATGGCAAGCTTATTGACGGTCTTATTAACGACCGTGTTGCAAGCGCTCCGCTGGGTGGAGATGATGACCACCCTGTTTTTGGAATCGCGGTTGGCGAGTCAAAAGTTGAAGCCATTGTTGGGGCGTTACGCGGCCGTATTACCAACGCTTTGATCACCAATGAGGCGACCGCTGAATTGATACTCAGTAAATGAGCAATTATTCAAAGACTCTAACTAACTGAAAAATATAAACTTATATTAGAAGTACAGATTTTTCTTGCAGGAGAGTCTCATTTTTAATTGACTCCCGCAGCCAAATTGTTGAATATTTGCCCGTTATTATAGCAAATGCTCAAAACGGTTCTGGGAGGACCTTATGAAATTTTTCGCACGCGCCCTTATGGGTGCATCTGCGCTTGCGCTACTGGCAACTCCGGTTCTTGCCGAGAAGCTGACCATCGCAACCGTTAACAACGGTGACATGATCCGGATGCAGGGTTACACCGATGATTTCACCGCAAAAACTGGTCACACTGTTGAGTGGGTAACACTGGAAGAAAACGTTCTTCGTCAGCGTGTTACAACAGACATCACCACTAAAGGTGGGTCTTTCGACATCATGACAATCGGCATGTACGAAACTCCAATCTGGGGTGCTAATGACTGGTTGGTTTCACTGAATGATCTTTCTGCAGAGTATAACGCTGCTGACATTCTGCCTGCTATGGCTGGTGGCCTGTCACATGATGGCACTCTATATGCTGCGCCATTCTACGGTGAAAGCTCAATGATCATGTATCGCACAGACCTGATGGAAGCGGCTGGCCTTGAAATGCCAAAAGCACCAAGCTGGTCATTCGTTGCTAAAGCAGCACGTGCAATGACAGACAAAGACAACGAAGTTTATGGCGCATGTATTCGCGGCAAAGCGGGTTGGGGCGAAGGCGGTGCCTTTATCACAGCAATGTCAAACTCATTTGGCGCGCGCTGGTTCGATGAAAACTGGAATGCACAATTCGATACACGCGAATGGTCAGACACTTTGAACTTCTTCGTGAACTTGATGAATGATGCTGGCCCTCCAGGCTTCGCAACTAACGGGTTCAATGAAAACCTGTCACTGTTCCAACAGGGCAAATGTGGCATGTGGATTGATGCGACTGTTGCTGCGTCTTTCGTCACTAACCCGAAAGATTCGACTGTAGCTGATAAAGTTGGTTTCGCTCAGGCGCCAGACAATGGCATGGGTGTGCGCTCCAACTGGTTGTGGGCATGGGCTCTGGCAATTCCAGCTGGCACTCAGAAAGAAGCCGCTGCTAAAGAGTTCATCGAATGGGCAACAGGCACTGGTTACATTGAGCTGGTAGCTGAAAAAGAAGGTTGGGCAAACGTTCCTCCTGGTGCGCGTACATCACTGTACGAAAACCCTAACTACAAATCAGTACCATTCGCTCAGATGACACTGGACTCCATCCTGTCAGCTGATCCGAACAACTCAACTGTTGATCCTAGCCCATATGTTGGCGTTCAGTTCGCGGCTATCCCAGAATTTGCTGGTATCGCAACGGAAGTTAGCCAAGAATTCTCGGCTGCTTATGCTGGTCAACAAACAATTGCAGAAGCATTGGCGAAGGCTCAGACCATCACCAATGATGCAATGGAAGCTGCTGGCTACCGCTAGTAGGCCTGTCGCATAAATTCAGAGGGCGGCAAAAATCCGCCGCCCTCTTTTAACTAGCTTCTTTCAACTCAATTTAGACTTCGCGTGAGACGACGGCATTTGCCCCGTCAACAGAGGAGATGTGTCAATGGCCACTAAAGCTTCCCGATCCGCCGCCCGCATAATGATGGCGCCCGCTGTGATCCTGCTTTTAGGTTGGATGTTGGTCCCCCTCACAATGACGCTTTGGTTCTCATTCAGAAAGTTCTTGCCGCTGCGTGGTGGTGATCTCGGTTTTGCCGGGTTCGATAACTACTCAAGATTTTTGTCTTCTGGTGCTTTTTGGCCCTCGGTTTATACGACGCTTTTAATTGTTGGTGGTGTGCTTGTTATTACGGTCGTTTTGGGTGTTCTCCTGGCGATGTTGCTTGATCAACCAATGTGGGGACAGGGGATTGTTCGCATTCTGGTGATCGCACCGTTCTTTATCATGCCAACGGTATCTGCGCTGCTCTGGAAGAATATGTTCATGGACCCCGTGAACGGTCTCTTCGGGCATATTTTCAAAGCATTTGGAGCTGAACCGGTTGTTTGGCTCACTGATGCTGCATTGCCTTCGATTATTATGATCGTTTCCTGGCAGTGGCTGCCTTTTGCAACCTTGATCCTTTTGACCGCGATCCAGTCGCTGAATAGCGAGCAGCTTGAGGCAGCTGAAATGGACGGCGCGCCTCCAATCAAACGTTTCTGGTTCATGATTTTACCCCATATGGGCCGTGCGATTACAGTTGTAATTCTTATTCAAACTATTTTCCTGCTCTCGATATTTGCAGAGATATTCGTCACGACATCTGGCGCGTTCGATACAAAAACACTGACCTATTTAATTTTTCAACGGATCACCGATTCACAAAATATCGGGCTTGGTTCTGCAGGTGGTGTCTACGCAATCATTCTCGCCAATATCGTTGCCATCTTCTTGATGCGCATCGTTGGCAAAAACCTAGACGCGTAAGGAGGCACACATGGCACGTTCTGTAACAACCCAACGCAAGCTGCTGACGACCGTCGCTGCATGGTCCATAGGCCTACTGATCTTCTTCCC
>JBGCFS010000137.1:0-13367 GCA_045107035.1 Hyphomicrobiales bacterium | reverse complement strand
TGCACTTGATTTGGAGGGAATGACGCTAAAGAGCCCTTTGGGAACTCCGGCACGTTCAGCAAGAATGGCCATTGCCAACGCCGAAAGGGGCGTTTGCGCCGCTGGCTTGGCCACGAAGGCGCAACCGACAGCTAGGGCTGGAGCGAGCTTTCGAGACATCATAGCATTTGGAAAATTCCAAGGTGTTATTGAGGCAACAACACCGACTGGTTGTTTGATGACAACAATGCGTTTGTCTGCCTGATGCCCAGGAATGACATCTCCATAAATTCGCTTTGCCTCTTCGCCAAACCACTCCACATATGACGCACCATATAGAATTTCACCTTTAGCTTCTGCCAAAGGCTTGCCCATTTCAGCTGTTAAAATGGCTCCAAGATCATCGGCATTGACAACCATAAGATCAAACAGCTTGCGCAATACGCCTGCACGTTCTTTGCCTGTTCTTGCCGCCCAAGAAGTTTGGGCATCGTGGGCAGCGTCAATTGCAGCTTTTGTCTCTTCAACACCCATATCTGGTAGTGAGACGATGACGTCATATGTAGAAGGGTTGATGACATCAAAAGTTTTTCCGGTGGATGATTTTGAGATCCATTCACCGCCCACAAACCCAGAGTTTGCGAGCAAGCTTGGATCGTTTAGCAATGTGGAAAATGTATATATATTTCCCATTAGTTTACCGCCGCTTCTGATGAAACTTCCCGAATGGAAGCTTCCAAAATGTCCAAGGCTTCGTTGAATACCGGATCTTGAATTGTTATTGGCGCGAGGAAACGAATTACGTTTGCGTGAATTCCGCATGACAACAACAACAGTCCTTTATCGTGTGCTCTTTGGCGCACCGCATTGGTAAAATCTGGATTGGGTAGATCGGAACCTGAATGCTGAAATTCGACAGCGTTCATAAATCCAGGGCCGCGAATATCGGCAATCTCAGGCACGTCTTCTCGGATACCTTGAAGGCGCTGCTTCAAACGTGATCCAAGAGACATTGCTCGTTCACATAGTTCTTCTTCTTCAATTACATCGAGAACTGCATGAGAGGCTGCGATACCAATAGGATTGCCGCCATAGGTTCCGCCAAGACCACCTGGATTAGCACCGTCCATAATATCTGCACGGCCGGTTACAGCAGCGAGTGGAAACCCGCCAGCCAAGCCTTTAGCCATGGTTGTCAGATCCGCTGTTACTCCGTGATGTTCCATTGCAAAGTGTTTTCCGGTGCGGGCAAAACCGGTTTGAACCTCATCTGCAATCAACAGAATTCCGTGATCATCGCAAATGTCGCGAAGTTCCTGGAAGAAAATTGAAGAAGCTTCGTAAAAGCCGCCTTCACCTTGAACCGGTTCAATTATGATGGCTGCAACGCGAGCAGGATCTACGTCAGCTTTGAAAAGCTTGTTTAGTGCTTCTAGTGAATCTGAAACGCTCACATCATGCAAATCAATAGGCATAGGCACGTGATAGACATCACCTGGCATAGCTCCAAAACCAGCTTTGTATGGGAAGACTTTTCCTGTCAGCGACATTCCCATGAATGTGCGTCCATGAAAGCCACCCGTAAATGCAATAACTGCTGAACGACCCGTTGCTGCTCTAGCAATCTTGATGGAATTTTCGACAGCCTCAGCACCAGTTGTGACAAAGACGGTTTTCTTTTCAAAGTCACCGGGAACAAGTTTGTTCAATCGTTCTGCCAGGGAGACATAATTCTCGTATGGAACCACTTGGTGGCAGGTGTGTGTGAAGCGATCGAGTTGAGCTTTTACAGCTTCTATAATTTTAGGGTGTCTGTGACCTGTATTTACAACCGCAATGCCTGCCGCGAAATCGATAAACCGATTTCCTTCAACATCCCAAATTTCTGAGTTTTCAGCTCTATCTGCATAGACCTGAGTTAGAACACCCACGCCTCTTGCAATTGCATTATCTTTGCGTTCTTGAATTTCTGAATTCTTCAACATTTTCTCACCAAATAGCTAAGCCCCACGGGCACATATTTTAGAAACGCAATTCGCGCGTCTTTTTGTGTGAAAAAATAGTTCTTCAGCTCGTTCCAAAACATATCCCTAAAGGGATATGCAACCAAAAAATGTGGTTCGGAATTTACGAGGTTTTGAGCTTAGCAAAGCTATTAATTTAACTGGTGGTAAAGCTGATTTTCTGTTAAAATAAAAAAAATTTTAAACGTAATCCAAATCAAGGGTAATTAATGTAACTCTTTGAATTAAGTGTCTAAATAATGTCTGTAAGTGTGGCCACATTGAGCGGTTGGAACGAATCTATTGCTGAAGCGATAGCATCCATAAATTCCAACTCATTTCCTGAAAAACTTCAGCATGCTTTGAGCAAACTGGTTGATTTCGATATCTGCATGATTTTCTCATATTCTCAGGTCAATCCCTCCAGATCATTGTTCCATAATTTGGATGCGAGCCAAGCTAAAATTATCATAGATGATTACTTAGCCGGACCGTATTTGCTGGACCCATTTTACAGCGCTACCACAAAGGGAAAACGCAAGGGATTTGGAGCCATGAGAACATTGGCGCCCGATCAATTCTATCGAAGTGAATTTTACCGACACCACTATGTGCGGACAGGAATTTCTGACGAGATTGGGATATTCTTTCCCATTTCGTCCAATTCAACGGCTGTCTTGAGTATCGCTCGCCGAAATCCAAAAAAACTTTTTACTGAACGAGAGAAAAAAATCTTCAGTTCCGTTGCTTCTTTCCTTGAAAGATTTGCTCACAATCATTGGAGTAAACATGGCAAGACTGATTCGTCAGCAAGACAAAAAAGCACAATAGAATCTGTGTTTGATAGTTTTGGACTTGGCGTCATAACAGCGCGGGAAAAGGAAATCGTCACGCTTGTTTTGAGGGGGCATTCCTCAGGGTCTATCGGGCAAGTGCTCGGTATCAGTGAAGGAACCGTCAAAATTCATCGCAAAAATGCTTATGACAAACTGAAGATATCATCACAGGCTGAATTGTTTTCAATGTTTTTGGCATCCTTGAGCAAACAATTATCAACATAGGATTCGCCTCATTTTCATGAGTTCATTGATAACAAAAAACGACCGTAGCACATGCCACGGCCGTTGAACCAAACTATCTGAAATGTCTTGGTTAGGCTTTGCGTTTGGAAACAAACTTCCAAATCGTCGGCATAATTGCAGCCGCTAAAATCAGTTTCAGAGCATCGCCGGCAAGAAACGGCGTTAGGCCCCATGCAAGAACTGGTTTGTCCCAACCAACAATTGAACCCAACCAAAGAAGTCCGGGCACATAGATTATTGCAGTTCCGATTAACATCGCGAGAGCGGTAGTAAATGGATTGCGATCCCAACCTTTTTCAGCCAACCATCCCACAGCAACTGCGGCCAAAACAAAGCCGACGAGATATCCACCTGTTGTTCCCAACATATAAGCAAGCCCTGCACCTTTTTCAGGTGTTCCAGAAAACACTGGAAGACCAGTTGCCCCTTCGGCAAGGTAAAGTAGAACGGTAGCTCCGCCTAACCGCCAGCCAAAGGCCATCCCAATAGCCAGAACCACAAAAGTTTGCATGGTTAGTGGTACTGGCCAAAAGGGAATGCTGATCTTTGCTGAAATCCACAACGCAATGCTTCCCAGTACTGCTAGAGTTACATTTCGAATGAGTGCATTATCATTGCGCCAAACTTCTTGAATTAGTGTTGTATTTGATTGTGTTAAACTAGCCATCGTTATCTCCCGTGACATTAGATTTTGCTACTTCAAACTGAAGCGCACATTTTCAAGTTTCGTTGCTCTTTCACGCCGAGCTGAAAGCGCGGTGTGCATGTTGACCTTGACGAACTTGGTTTCGATATTTGGTTGAAGCTGGCCAATAAGGTCCATGTCGGCGGAAATAACCGTTCCGATCATAAAGTAGCCACCACCGGATACTGCATCACGATGCAAGATGATCGGTTCGGTTCCACTTGGAATTTGAATCGACCCATAAGGATAACAAGCATCCGTGATATTGGACGGGTCAGAACCTGCTCCAAAAGGCGGTTCGCGATCAACAAACTCAATGGGTGTTCCGCCTTGGAATCTATAACCCATACGGTCCGCTTCGGAGGCTACTTTCCATGTGTCTTTGAAAAACTGCTCTCCAGCAGCTTCCGTCACACGATGCCAATACAGTCCAGGCAGCACACGAAGCTCTGCTGGTTTTCCTGGCAGGCGGCGCATGTTTTCTGGAATATTGCGGCCTTCCACAGCATTCCCTCTATCACCTCCTAATGGCAGTTCATCGTTTGGTTGTATTGCTCGTCCATCAACTCCACCAAGCGCACCAATTGGGTATGTGGAGCGGCTTCCCAACGCCGGGGGTGTATTGATACCACCAGAAAAAGCGATATAGGCTCGTGCACCAGAACGAAGAAAATCGAAAGATAAAACTTGTCCAGATTTAACTTTGATGGTTGTCCAAGATTCCAAAACTTCACCATCGAGCTTTGGCGGCAAATCGCCGCCGGTGACGGCGACATATGCATCTTCAGTGAACTCCAATTCTGGACCCATGAAAACACATTCAAGGCCTGCAGCCCCTTCATCATTACCAACAAGCATATTGGCGCATCGCATCGCAAATCGATCCATTGCGCCACCCATTGGAATTCCTAGGTGGTAGTAGCCTGGACGTCCCAAATCTTGAATGGTTGTGGCAAATCCTGCTGTTTTTACTTTAACCGGCATAGAGAGCCTCCATCAATTTTGCATTGGTTCCATCAATATCCTGATTGAAATCATCCAATGCGAATTGAACTTCACGGATACGAGGTTCGTATGTTCCTGCTTCAACTTCGGCCAAACAACGATCATATTCCTCGCGATCTATTGGTTTCCATTTGACGATATCCCCCGGCTTGAAGAAGACCATGAAATCTTTGAGATAGGTCGTCTTTTGTTCGGGGTCGTAAATTGGCATCGGAGTTACTCCAAACATTTGATACCCACCCGCACCGCGAACTGAATAGACGCATGAGAAACAACCGCCGTAACCAACAGTCAGCTTTGGTGTATCCGTACGCGGCCGCAAATATTTTGGAACTTGAATTTGACGTTCTCGATCGACCATTTGATATAGAAATGGCAGCCCAGAAACGAAACCAACCATCGAGACAAACCAAGGCGAACCAGAGTGGGCTTCGATGAATTCATCAACGGATTTGTACCCGTTGATTTCAGCGGCATATTCGATATCAGTTGAATTTGGATCTTGATGGCGTTCACGAAAACGCATTAGCGTTTCATGGGTCCATGGATCTTGATAATAAACCGGAATTTCCACTATCCGTGTATCAAGCACAGCTTCCGCTTTATCCGCAGATTGCTCCATCCTTTTTAACTCTGACATGAGATCGTCTGGATGTATTAGATCCGGGTTGAACTTGATTTGAAAAGACGCATTGGCAGGACAAATTTCTGTCACACCTTTTATCTCTGCATCACGAACAGCATTTGTCATTGAAAGCGTTTTGAAGAATGACTCAAGTGACATCTCTTCGCTGACTTCGACAAAAATGTGTTCGTCTGCACCATGGGTAAATCTTGACGGCATGGTTATGCGTCTCCTTTACTAGCTATTTTTTCTGAGTTGGTTTCCAACCAGGGTTCAAGCCACTTGGTTTGAATGTCGCCATTTTGAACGTCTGGAGCTTCAGCCAAAGCAAGGAAAAGTGGGGCGGTTGTTTTCAACCCACCAAGTTTCAGTTCACCCAATGCTCGGACAAGACGCTTAATTGCAGCCTCGCGTGTATCTGCACTGACGATCAGTTTTCCCAACATCGAGTCATAAAAGGGAGAGATCTGATAACCTTGATACAGCATATGATCGAAACGAACGCCCGGCCCACCAGGGATTCTCATATCGCCAACAAGACCCGGAAACGGCATGAAGTTATTTGTTGGGTCTTCCGCGTTGATGCGAACTTCAATTGCATGACCAGATATCTCAAGGTCACTTTGCTTAATCGTAAGAGGTTCTCCGCCTGCAATTTTGATCATTTCTGCGAGTAGATCGAGACCAACAATGCTTTCTGTTATTGGATGTTCAACCTGAATTCGAGTGTTCATTTCGATGAAATAATATTCACCGGTTTTATCATCATAGAGATACTCGATTGTTCCAGCGCCAGTGTATCCGACTGAAGCCGCCATAGCGACTGCAGACTCACAAAGCTTCTTTCTCACCTTTTCTGACAAAGCAGAGGAGGGGGCTTCTTCCCAAACTTTTTGACGACGGCGTTGAAGAGAGCACTCTCGTTCAAAACAATGGATGAAGTTTTTACCATCACCAAGGATTTGCACTTCGATATGTCGAGCATCATTGATGACTTTTTCCAAATAGAGTCCACCATCACCAAATGCAGCCTTTGCTTCTGATGAGGCCTCAGGTGCCAACGCAGCAAATTCTTTCATATCGTTAGCAATACGGATGCCGCGACCTCCGCCACCGGCGGTCGCCTTAATCATCACGGGGAACCCAATGCGTGAAGCAAGAACCGCTGCTTCGGCAAGATCTTCAATCACGCCATCACTGCCAGGAACAGTTGGCACTTTTGCAGCTTCAGCAGCTTTTCTCGCAGATGCCTTGTCACCCATTGACCGGATCATGTCACCAGAGGGACCAACAAACGCCATCCCAGCAGCTACGACGGCATCGGCAAAATCCGCATTCTCTGAAAGAAAGCCATACCCAGGGTGGACGCCATCAGCACCGGTGTCTTTAGCGGCTTTTAGAACAGCCTCGACATTAAGATATGATTTAGCAGCGGATGCCGGTCCAACTAAAACCGTTTCGTCCGCCATCTCAACTGCAAGTGAACTTGCATCGGCTTCGCTGTAAATTTGAACAGTTTTGATACCCAGTTCTTTTGCGGCGCGAATTATCCGCACTGCAATTTCTCCACGATTGGCAATAAGAAGTTTTGTGATTTTCATGTCAGCACCGATCAAGTTTCGATTACAGCCAGCACTTGGCCTGGCATAATCGCGTCTTCATTATCGGTCGGGAATTCAACCAACTTGCCTGCAACATCTGCAGTGATCTGAGTATATGTCTTCATGACTTCGACGAGTCCGATTACATCTCCTACAGCAACAACATCGCCAACTTCTTTATAGTTGGGTTCCTCTGGGGAGGCGCGACGGTAAAAAACCCCCGGTAGCTGTGAACGAATTTCTGAATTAGCCATGATTATCTCCTCTACGATTTATTGTTTTCGTGCGTTTTCACGCAGCAACCAAATGTTCTGAAAGTGCGGTTTTTACTGCTTCGGCTATGGCCAAGACATTTGGGGTATCTGAGTGGATACAGATTGTTTCTGCCTTCACTGAATTTTCGACACCTGATGCACTTTTGACGACGCCATCCCTAACTGCACGAAGCGCCTTTTGACCTACTTCGGTCGGATCAAGGACGGGATGCTCGCGTGTGATAAGCAGATTACCATTATCATCATAATCAAGGTCTGCGAAAAACTCCGGCCTGAATTCCAGCCCACGAGCTGTATAAATTTCTTCGTGGAGCGTTCCGCTTAAGCCAAAGATCGGAACATTCAAATGTTCTGATGCATCGCATATGGCATGAGCAATATGCTCTTGACGCGCCGCCATACCATAAAGAGAGCCATGTGGTTTTAGGTGTGAAAGTTCAACACCAGAAATCTTTAGAAACTCATTGAGAGCCCCAATTTGATAGACGACAATATTGGCCATCTCCTCGCGGTCTATTTTCATTTCTCTGCGACCAAAACCCGCGAGATCTGGTAGCGAGAAATGCGCACCAATTTTTACGTTATGGCGTTTCGCCAATTCAACCGTTGCTCGCATATGGTTAGGGTCAGACCCATGAAATCCACAAGCAACATTCGCTTCGGTGATGAAGGGCATAATGCCCTCATCATCACCTAATTTATAAAGGCTGAAGCTTTCGCCCATATCGCAATTTATATCGATAGCCATCTGTTTAGTTCCTCATATCAATTATCAGTCTTTCAAAGACGCCACGTAACGCAGACGAATTTGGTCAGCGATCACTGCCAATATGAGCAACGAGCCAAGCACGACGGTCTGCAAATAAGATTCAATACGGGCTAAGTTCATGCCGTTTTGAACAAGTCCAATAAAGAGTGCCCCAAGAACAACACTACCCAACTTGCCAACACCGCCACGCAAACTCACACCGGCGATCACGCAGGCCGCGATTGATTGCAATGGCATTGAAGCGCCAATATTTGCTTCACCGGTATCAAGACGAGCCGTCAGCAACATTCCAGCAATTGCAGCAAATGCTGCGCAAAGTACATACGTCCACAGGAGCGTTGACCGGGTGTTTATACCAGAAAGCTGAGCTGCTTTGATATTGCCGCCTACTGCATAAAAATAGCGACCAAATGGGGTGCGATAGAGCACCACATACAGGACAACAATCATAAGCGCCGTGACATAAAGTGGTGTCGGTATACCCAATAGGGTTCCAAATCCGAAGGTGTCACCGAATGACTGAGGCATGCCGTAAACAGGGACGCCGCCAGTTAGGAACAGCGCGACGCCAAAACCAACAGACGTCATGCCCAGAGACATCATAAATGGCGACACACCAAAGAATGCAACACCCACACCATTACAAAGGCCGATGGCAGTGCCTGCAGCAATGCCTGCAAAACAGCCTAGCATGATAGCAAGCCAAGCCAATTCAGGCATTGCTGCATAGACGGTAGCCATCGTCAAAGCACCGACGACGGAAGTGAGAGCTAGGATTGTTCCCACAGACAGATCGAAACCACCTGTAAGTAGAGCTAACATTTGGCCCATAGACACAAGCATCAGATAAACAGACTGACGCAGAACGTTCATAAGGTTTTTGCCGGTGAGAAAATTGTCTGACATGAGTGTGAAAATCACGACTGCAATTGCCAACAAAAAAGGAAGAATCCCAAGTTTTACGAATAAGCGTTTCATGAAGTCTGCGGCCCCTGCAGCTGACTTTGTGGTTTCTTGAGTGTGTGCGGTCATCACGCTGCCTCCCTTTCAAAGAAGTGCGAAAGCACTTTTTCTTCTGTAATCTCGGCTCCAGCTAGTTCTGCTTGGATACGGCCTTTACTGAAGACATATGCCCTGTTTGTTAGATTTAGAATTTCGGGTAAGTCGGATGAGATCAGCAGGATCGCGGTTCCGTTTTCACAAAGTTCTGCGATGAATTCGTAGATTGCTGCTCGGGTTCCAACGTCGACTCCGACGGTTGGTTCATCAAATACGACCAAGTCGAATTTTCTGGTTAAACTGCGAGCAAGCATCAATTTTTGCTGATTACCGCCTGAAAATTGCCCTGCCTCTCGCTCGATCTTTGGTGGAGATAGATTGAGACGTGTGGTGAGTTTTTCGACAACGTCTTTCTCGCCCTGGCGGCTCAGAAGACCTTTTTTTGAAAACGGCCAAATATCCAATGAGGCAACAGATACGTTCTCGCGTGCGGGACGCATCATCATCAAACCTTCATTGCGACGGTCGGAAGGAAGATACTTGAAACCCCGCTTTAACATTCCGCGGGTGGTTGGCTGCTCGATATGTTCCCCCTTGAACGAGACAGTTCCACTTTCAATGTCGAATGCACCAAAACATGCTTGAGCGAATTTTGATTTTCCGGAGCCAACCAAGCCAGCAAACCCGACAATCTCACCGCGTTTCACTGTGACGGATGCTCCATTCACAGCTGCTCCAACCGTCTTCAAGTCCTTGACTTCAAGAACCGTTTCACCTGGATTGTAATTCACATCAGGAAACACCTGACCGACAACTCGGCCTGTCATGAGATTCACAAGATCGTCTTCTGATGTATCTTTGGCCTCGACCGTATCGATATATTTCCCGTCTCTTAGGATAGTTATTCGATCACCGATTTTTTTGATCTCGGCCATACGGTGAGTGATATAAATGATACCAACTTTGTCTTCCTTCAACTTGTTCACAAGCTTGAACAATTGTTCAGTTTCATGATTAGTGAGAGAAGCTGTTGGTTCATCTAGAATGAGTACAGAAAGCTCAGATCGAAACGCTTTGGCGATTTCTACCATTTGCTGTTCGGCCCGTGTTAGGGTGTCGATTCTGGCACTTGGAGAAAGTTGGAAGTCTAAGCTATCAAGAATTTCTTTGGCGCGTTGTTTTTGCGCATTTGGAGTCAGCAATCCATTTTTTGTTGGTTCCGCCCCCAGGAATAAATTTTCCGCGACCGTCATTTGTGGAATTAACGAGAATTCCTGAAAAACAGCGCTAATTCCGAGCCCGCGAGCTTCATGAACGCTGTCCAATTCAACTTCTTGTCCATTGTATTTAATGGTACCGGCAGTTGGCGTGTTTGCACCTGCAAGCATTGAAATGAGTGTTGATTTACCAGCACCATTTTCTCCAAAGAGGATGTGAACTTCTCCCGGCCTCAGGTCGAAATTCATCCCATCCAATGCTCGGATACCCGGATAGTCTTTTGTCAAACCAGACGTTTCGAGACGCAGACACGCATCATTTTGATGCGTGTCTGTCTCTGTTCGCTGGCTGGGATTTTCCCCGCCTAGCTGTGTCATACTATTCAACTCTGAAAACTGGCTTGAAGCCGTCAGGTGCCAAAGTTGAAGTAGGATCGAAGTCTTTTATGTTGTCTTGGCTGACAACATAAAGCTCAGGGCCTACGTGCTTTTCATAAGGCTTGCCATCGAGAACGCGTGTAGCGATATCTATAGCAATGCGTCCCTGTACAGCTGTTGAGTCTGTTGGCGCTGCCAAAATCTGACCCCGTTTGATGCCTTGATATACTCCTGGAGTAAAATAGTAGGCGGCAACTTTAACTTTGTCGGTCAAACCTTGTGAACGAAGGATAGGAACCGCTGCTTCAGCAGTAACAGCGGTGCCAACCACATAGTTCAGATCAGGGTGAGCTGCGAGTGTGTCTTCGACAAGTTTGGCTTGAGCTTCTTTGCCTGTGTCGCCATACTTTGTATCGACCAACTCAACAGCACTGCCTTTAATCGCTTCTGCAAAACCGGTGTTACCCGCTTCAACCCAACCAGCACCAGCGGGTCCAGGGAACCATGCAACTTTTACTTTTGCTGAGCCCGCAGGATGAAGTTTTGCCAAATATGCGCCAGTCTTAGCGCCCATTTCTCCGAAGGACACAAGTGACTTGGCTGTAAGGTCTGTCGAAGACATACCATTGATCACATCAATGACTGGGATACCTTTTGAGCTAATTTCTTTTACAAGGTTGTTCAAGCCATCGTTTGAGATAGCACCAATGACAACTGCCTTAGCACCAGAAGCAACACAGTCTTCAATTTGCGAGATTTGTTTGTTTAGTTCTGTGTAGCCACCAGCTTCAACGATTTGAACCTTCACACCCAAACGTTTTGCTTCTTCGGTTACGCCGTAGTTCACGCCCAACCAATAAGCATCCTTCATGTGCGGAAAGGATACGCAAATTTCGTGCGCGGCACCGGCTTTGTCGAGTGCTTCGTATTTGATTTCTTTACGTGGGCTCTTCATGTCAAATGCAGGTTCCCAAACCTGAACCGGATATGGATACCAATTTTTCGCTGAGGCGGATGTAATAGCGCCGGCGGTTATAGCCGCAGTCGCCATAAGACCAAGCATGATCTTTCTCATGATGTTACTCCCTTAAGAATATCTTCTGGTGGTGGCCGGGAAATCCAGCGCACCTCTTTTTGCAGCAATCATGTCCTCCGACATTTGCAGCATCTCAAATATCGCCTTGAAGAGAGGTATTGTAAAATATGAATTGAATCATATTATTATTGTGTATACCGATACCATATGAAGAGAATCGAACTGCTAAGAAAGAGTTTCATTGAGCCTTCGAGATTTCTTAGAAACACGTAAATTATTGATTATATTGATTTTTATTATCATACCTGATAATATCGAGTCATGACATTTTGAGAATATTTTCAAATTTCACTTCATTTCCGGTATTCGGAAAAACAGATAATAAATATTGGATACTGCGATGGAACCTTCATTACGACAAATCAGATACTTCCTAGCAGCAGCAAATGCTGGTCAGGTTTCCAAGGCTGCAATGGACATCAATGTATCCCAATCTGTCATCACGACGGCCATCAAGTCCTTAGAGGAGATTGTCGGAACCGCTCTCTTTGATCGTCATGCTTCGGGGATTTCGCTTACATATGAAGGCAATCTTTTTATGGAGCATGCTCAACATATTGTAGATTCTGTTGAGGAGGCTGTTCGAATTCCACGCCGTATCAAAGACGATGTGAAGGGTCAGATAAACCTTGCAGTATCGTATACGGTGGCAGGTTATTTCCTGCCAAAGTTACTTTCTCAATTCTCGCGGGCTTTTCCAAATGTAAGCATCAATATATCGGAAGCTGACCGTAACGTCATCGAAGAAGGTTTGATCACCAAGGGATTTGATATCGCGGTGATGCTCACCTCCAACATCATAAACCACGAAGAATTGTCCCATTCTGTTCTTATGCGGTCAAGGCGCAGATTATGGCTGGACACCAATCATAGGTTTCTCAAACAAAAGACAGTCAGTCTCCAAGACATCTCTGAAGAACCCTACATCATGCTCACAGTTGATGAGGCGAGTAACACGGCGCAGCGATATTGGAATAAAACGACTCACAAGCCGAACACTATTTTCAGAACGACTTCGGTAGAAGCTGTTCGTAGTATGGTAGCGAATGGAATGGGCATCTCAATTTTATCAGACATGGTCTATCGCCCCTGGTCACTTGAAGGTCGAAGAGTGGAAGTGATGGACGTCTTCGAAAAAATCCCAACCATGGATGCGGGATTGGCTTGGTCAAACAGCAATGAGCAAAATCAAGCTGTGAAGGCGTTCATAGAATTCCTGCATCTTTCGATGGGCGCGGACCAACCTCAAATCAGCGGTTAAATAAGTTTCCCTTGCCAAACGAGGTGATGAATATGTGCGAAGAAATCAGCGCGGGAACAGCAAAAGCAACCGAATACATCAACAACAACAGGGCTCGGGTCACCGAATGGAGATTTGCTCAAAAGGGTGACAATACGGGATGGCACAAACATGAGTATGACTACGTCGTAATACCAATGTTCGACGGACTATTGTCGATCAAAGATGAGGAGGGCGTTATCACAGAAGCGAAACTTCAGATCGGAATTCCCCGACTGAGCAGTGTTACACCCAATGTCACACTGAGCTTCTCGATGCGCCGAGCAATGGCAATAGGTGTAATCCCAAGTTCTTTGCCAGCTCTTTCAAAACTGCCTTCTCGTTTGACCGCCAGTAACGCTTCAAGCTGTGTG
>JBGCFS010000136.1:0-17147 GCA_045107035.1 Hyphomicrobiales bacterium | reverse complement strand
TATCGCGGGCATCTTTACGATAACTCCGGGCGCCTACGCCGCAACCTGCCAACCCACGGGGAGCTTTGCGGACTTCAAAGTGAATGTTTCCGTTGAAGCATTAAGTGCTGGTGTTTCCCCTCAAATCGTAAAGCGCATTGTGCCTTCGCTCAGTTATTCCAAAAGCGTTATTGCTGCAGATCGCAAACAGGGTGTATTTGCGCAGAGCTTTCTTCAGTTCTCAGGCCGCATGGTTGCGCCCTATCGCATATCTGGCGGACGTGACCGCCTGAAGCGTTACGCGAAGACATTCAAAAAGGTGGAGGCTGAAACGGGTGTTCCGGGCGCAGTTATTTCTGCGTTCTGGGCATTGGAGACAGATTTTGGTGCTGTGCTTGGTGATTTCAACACACTAAATGCGCTGGCCACCCTCGCCTATGATTGTCGCCGACCGGAATTGTTCCGCCCTCAACTTATCGCAGCGCTGCAATTATTGGATCGGGGCGATCTATCCCTTGATCAAATGCGAGGCGCGTGGGCGGGCGAGTTAGGCCAATTGCAAATTCTTCCTTCCGATATTTTGGAACACGGTGTGGATGCCAATGGAGATGGCAAGGTTGATGTGCGCAAGACAACGGTGGATGTGTTGGCAACCGGCGGGAATTTTCTGCAACACCTTGGATGGCGCGCAGGAGAACCATGGCTGCAAGAGGTATCCGTCCCCAAATCCATGGCTTGGGAAAAATCTGGTATTTACAACAAGCTGCCAACCAGCGAGTGGGTGTCCATGGGCGTTAAGGCACGCAACGGGCCGGGCCTTATCGGCAACAATTTGCCCTCCTCACTAATTTTACCGATGGGGCGCAAAGGCCCTGCATTTTTGGCCTATCCAAATTTCAACGTGTTTCTGGAATGGAACAAATCCCTCGTTTACACGACCAGCGCAGGATATTTGGCAGCGCGTATAAGTGGCGCGCCAAAGCTGAACCGAGGCAACGCAAACGACATTCTGCCGATTGAGAAAACCAAATCCCTTCAAACACTGTTGCAAGAGCGAGGATATGATGTCGGCAAAATTGATGGCATTATCGGCTCTGGCACACGTGCGGCGGTGCGCGATATTCAATTGAAATTGGGCCTACCTGCAGACGCGTGGCCAGATGCTGCATTGCTAGCCACATTGGTTAAAAATAGCGGTAGGGAGATTGAACCTCCGCCGCCGCCACCGACACCCCGCCAAAGGCCATAACTGCAAAACCCGGTAGATAGTTAGTTCATCATCTTGTTGGTGTATGGGCTATCTAAGGAAAACGCAGGGATTTCTGCCAGAAACTCTGAACCTTCATTGGTGCGCATTTTGTAGGTGCCGGCCATTAGGCCGTTGGGTGTCACAAGGGGACATCCACTCATGTAGGAATAGCTGTCGCCGGGATTAAGCACTGGTTGCTCGCCAACAACTCCGGCGCCTTCCACTTCCTGTTGAAAGCCATTTCCGTCGGTGATGACCCAGTGGCGGGCCTCTAGTTGCACGGTTTCATCTCCGTGATTTACAATTTCTACCGCATAAGACCAGACGAACCGACCTTCTAAAGGATCAGACTGATCCTCCAGAAAACGAGGCGCAACCGAGACTGCTATGCCATTGGTGACAGATTGATAGGCGTGTGTCATGGGATGTCCAACTATCTTAGATAGACCAAGATCGGGTCACTCTGATTCTGTGCTGTAAAGACATTAGGCGAATGCGTTTTGCTTGCAAAGCACAGCTCGTCTGTGCAGGATAAATTCTTGTTTTCAGCTTATGAAAGGAACCGCAAATGCGAACCATTAAGCTTGCCGTTTTAGCACTGGCCGCAACAAGTGTTGTTGTACTTAGCCCTATAGTTGCTGCCGACCTGCCGGACCTTGAGGGGCGAACCGTGAACGTTGTCACAGAAAACGCTTATCCACCTTTGCAATTTGTGGAGCCTTCCAGTGGCGACGCCATTGGCTGGGAATATGATGCAATGAACGAAATGGCCAAACGGCTTAATTTCAAAATTGAGATATCCAATATTTCCTGGGATGCGATGATACCTGCAGTTTCTGAAGGACAGTATGATCTCGGTATGACCGGCATTACCATTCGTGACGACCGCAAGGAAAAAGTCGATTTTTCTGCCCCATACATGCGCTCAGAAATGCGCATGTTGGTTAAGGCCGATGAAACGCGTTTCTCGGATGCACCAACTTTTGCGGCAATGGAAGACGGCTTGATCGCAGCGCAGCCTGGGACAACACCGTTTTACGTATCCGTTTATGACGTGCTTGATGGCAAGGAAGACAATCCACGCATCAAATTATTTGAGACATTTGGCGCGACTGTTCAGGCTTTGCGTGCAGGCGATGTGGACCTAGTTTTAACCGATGGGACAGCAGGCGCTGCTTACGTGAAAGCTAGTCCCGATGTTTACAAAATAATCGGCGGGCCACTTGGCACTGAAGATTTTGGATTTATCTTCCCCAAGGGATCTGATCTGGTTCCCGCATTCAACGCAGCCATAAAATCCATGAAAGATGATGGCACTATGGATGCCCTTAATCAGAAATGGTTTGTGGATTATAAACTCGGCGGATAAGCAAAGCCAGCTTACTGCAGCCACTCCGCCAGGCGGAGTGGCAATTCTATTGAAAACTATCGAGACCTCGTGACAACAAGCCCCAAAAACAAAGACTTCCCCTATTGGCTTGTTGCCATTGTGTTTTTGGGCGCCGCTGCGGCTATACTTATTGCAAACAGCCAGCTGTACACTCAGATACTTTCCACAGTTTCCAAAGGCGTTCTTGTAACCATTTCGGTTACGCTGTTTTCGTTTATTGCAGCGTCGCTTCTTGGACTTTTGATTGCTTTGGCTGCTCTTTCAAGACATGCATTCTTACGGCAAATTGCCCGATTTTATGTAGAAGTAATCCGAGGCATACCTGTACTGGTTTTACTTTTCTACATTGCCTTTGTCGGCGCGCCGGCGCTGGTTGCGCTATACAATTGGATAACTCTCTTCCTCCAGGAAAACGGCTTCTTGGAACCCGCAAAGGTAAGGGACTTCCCTCTTTTGTGGCGCGCCGTCTTTGCTCTGACAATCGGCTACAGCGCATTCATTGCAGAAGTCTTCAGAGCTGGTATCTTATCAGTTGAACGTGGGCAGGTGGAGGCAGGTATTGCGTTGGGATTGTCGCCATTCCTGCGGTTTCGTTTCATCATACTACCGCAAGCAATCCGAACGATTTTACCCCCATTGGGAAATGACTTTATTGCCCTCGTAAAAGATTCATCGCTTGTATCTGTTCTAGGTGTCGCCGACATCACACAAATGGGTAAAATTTACGCATCGGGTTCCTTCCGCTTCCTGGAGACCTATAATATCGTTGCCTATCTATACCTTATGATGACGGTCAGCCTTTCCATGGCGTTGCGTGGACTGGAACAAAGGCTGAGACGCAATTCCAGTCACTAGATTCAGCCGATATGCCTGTGTGAAAATGCCAATCGCCTAGTCTTCAAATAAATGTTAGTTGACCGTGAGGGCATCTCCGCGCCATTTCATGTCCTATAACAAGGCATACGGCGACATTGTGCGCTTAGACCGTCAGGGGAAAATCATGTTTAAAACTTTAATTCAGGCCTCGTTTGCTGCCCTATTGGCATTGGGCACAGCCCAGGCTGCTGATCAGAAAATGGCAGATCCTAATCCGGCTGATTGGACGTCCGTTCTAGAAGAAGCCAATGGCCAAACTGTCTACTGGCATGCTTGGGGCGGTGAGCCACGCATCAATGATTACATCGCTTGGGCTGGTCGCCAAATCAAGGAACGCCACGGAGTAGAGCTGGTCCATGTTAAAGTGAGCGACACTGGCTCAGTGGTATCCCAAGTCCTCGCGGAAAAAACTGCCGGCACGACGACTGGTGGGTCGGTCGACCTCATCTGGATCAACGGCGAAAACTTTGCTGCCATGAAGCGCGAAGGTTTACTGTTGTCCGAGAGTTGGGCGAACAAATTGCCAAGTTTTCAGTTTGTCGATGTAAGCGGAAAGCCGACGGTCGTAAACGATTTCACAGTTCCAACAGACGGGTTGGAAGCACCATGGGGTATGGCCCAGTTGGTGTTTTACAACGACACAGCCATAACCAAAGAGGTCCCAGGGAGCATGGCTTCGCTTTTGGAATGGGCACAAAGCAACCCGGGGCGCTTTTCATATCCGCAACCACCCGACTATGTTGGTTCAACATTCCTGAAGCAAGCTCTCTACGAACTGGTTGAGGATCCGACAGTTTTGCAGCAATCTGCGGACAAAACTGAATTTAGCGCTGTAGTTGAACCATTGTTTGCGTATCTTGATGAATTGCACCCACATATGTGGCGCTCAGCTCGTGCATTTCCGCAAAACACCGCTAGTCTGCGCCAATTGGTTGCAGATGGCGAATTGGAAATCGGCTTCGCGTTCAACCCATCAGCAGCCTCCAATGCCATTGCAAACAACGAGTTGCCAGACACGGTTCGCTCATTTGTATTGGACAATGGGACAATTGGAAATACTCACTTCGTAGCGATTCCGTTCAATGCGAATGCCAAAGCTGGTGCAATGGTACTTGCGGATTTCCTAATGTCACCTGAAGCACAATTGCGCAAACAAGACCCAGTGGTATGGGGTGACCCGACTGTTCTGGATGTGACTAAAACACCAACACAAGAACGCGCTGCGTTTGACAAGCTTGATCTTGGTATTGCCACTTTGAAACCAAGCGAGCTGGGCAGTGTCCTGCCAGAGCCACACCCTTCTTGGATGGTTGAGTTGGAAAAAGCCTGGCTTGCTCGTTACGGCGTCTAGAAAGACGCAGTGACGTGTCAAATAGAAACTAATTTTTTGAAGGGCGGGGAGCGATGTTAAAACACATTCCCGCCCTTACTTTATTCGTCTTAATCGGACCGGTTTTGGCAGGGTTGCTTGGCGCGCTTCTTCCGGCATTTGGCATATTGCCAACACTTGGCGGAACGCAAGCAACGCTCGCCTATTTCGAAGATGTGTTCACTACGCCGGGCGTTATCAGATCTTCCTGCATTAGCCTATTCGTCGGCCTTTTGACCACTGCGATTTCACTCAGCATTGTCATGACCCTCATTGCAGGCTGGCAAGGCACGCGGTTCTTCAAGGCACTACAGAGCCTACTGTCTCCGCTGCTTTCGGTTCCCCATGCTGCGGCGGCCTTCGGGTTGGCCTTTTTAATAGCGCCGTCCGGCTGGTTGATGCGGTTGTTTTCACCTTGGGCAACAGGCATTTCTCGACCACCCGACTGGCTGATTGTAAATGACCCGATGGCGCTCTCCATGATGGCAGGGCTTATTGCCAAGGAGGTACCATTCTTATTGCTAGTTGCTTTGGCTGCACTACCACAAAGCGATGCCCGCCAAAAAGCCAATTTGGCATCGACGCTTGGCTATGGACCCATAGTTGGTTTCTACAAGACGACCTTTCCACTTGTTTATCGACAAATTCGGCTACCAGTTCTTGCAGTGCTCGCCTATGCGACTTCGGTGGTCGACGTTGCAATTATTCTTGGGCCAACGACACCGCCTCCCTTGTCTGTCCGGCTTTTGCAATGGATGAACGATCCCGAAATTTCCGAACGCTTCAAGGCATCTGCAGGCGCTCAGGTACAACTATGCGTCACCGCCGCCGCTCTTCTTGTCTGGCTCTTGGGCGAGCGCCTCATAAATTACTTCGGATTTCGCTCAATAGCGAAAGGTGGCCGCCATTTCGCGGATCAGATCTTTCGCAAAATAATTGCTGTTCTCGCCGTTATCTCATCGGCATTGGTGCTTGCCGGCATCGCTGTTCTTGGCATTTGGTCCATTGCAGGATTTTGGCGTTTTCCAAATGCTTTGCCGAATACCTTTACTCTGGATATCTGGGCGAGACAGGGCATGGGGTTGGAGACGCCGCTGCAGAATACGCTCTTGATTGGAATAGCCGCCACACTTGTCGCAGTGACGCTGACGTTGGCCTGCCTGGAGCAGGAAACAAGGTCGGGCAAAACAGTCTCAAGCCGAGCATTGCTATTGCTGTACGTTCCATTGATCGTTCCACAGGTCAGTTTTTTATTTGGTCTTGAGGTTCTTGCCCTACAACTCGGCGGAAAAGCGCACATAACCTCAGTGATTTTAACGCACGTGATTTTCGTGTTGCCATATGTCTATTTGTCTTTGGCAAACCCTTGGCGTGCATGGGATAAACGCTATGCCGCTGTGGCGTTTAGTATGGGTCATGGTCCGAACACTGTTTTCTGGCGCGTTCGAATACCCATGTTGTTATCAGCCATTCTTACGGCTGCCGCAGTGGGATTTGCTGTTTCCATTGGTCAATATCTTGCAACACTTCTGATTGGCGGCGGGAGGTTTCCAACAATAACAACAGAAGCTGTTGCATTGGCATCTGGGGGTGACAGACGAGTAATTGGTGTTTATGCGCTGATCCAGGCTGTGTTGCCATTTATTGGTTTTGGTCTGGCATTATTTGTGCCAGCTATCTTATACCGCAACAGGCGCGCCCTTAAAGCGACAGCATAAGACGAAGGAATTTTATGACCGGTGCTGATGCCCATGGTCTGACACTTAAAGATGTTTGCATCTTACTGAACAACAAACCGCTTGTTCATGTAAGCGCACATGTGAATCCTGGTGAAGTGTTGACCATTATGGGACCATCGGGCTCTGGCAAATCCACTTTGCTTGCCTATATCGGTGGTTTTTTGGACAGAGCCTTTGCAGGTATGGGTAGTGTTCACTTGAATGGAAAATCGATTGAAAACCTTCCTGCTGAGGCACGGCACGTCGGTATATTGTTTCAGGATTCCCTGTTGTTTCCACATATGAGTGTTGGCCAAAACCTTCTCTTTGCAATTCCGTCCGATCAAAAAGGTTCGGATATGCGCAGATCAAGAGCCGAAGATGCCTTGAAAGAGGTGGGACTTGAAGGTCTGTACGACCGAGACCCTGCAACGCTTTCTGGCGGACAAAAAGCACGTGTGGCCCTCATTCGTGTCCTGCTGTCATCTCCCAAAGCACTTTTGCTGGATGAGCCGTTTTCAAAACTGGACGCAGACCGCAGATCGAGCATCCGAAAAATTGTGTTTGATCTCGCAATGGCACGCAATTTACCAGTTTTGCTCGTTACACACGACGCGGAAGACGCCGAGGCAGCCGGTGGTAGCGTAATCATGCCAATGGGAACGAAATCAGTTTGAGTGTCATGCTCCCAATTGAAGCGGTTCGAACCGAATTGCTGCAAAAATTTCGATTCAGTCAAAGCCTTGTTCTCATGGCTGAGCCCGGTGCCGGCAAAACCACCCAAGTTCCATTGTGGCTTTTAGAGGAAGCGGAATTCAAGGAACACAAAATTGTTCTGCTGGAACCAAGACGCATCGCAGCCAGAGCAGCAGCTCAACGCTTGGCTCACCTTCTCGGGGAGGAGCTCGGGCAAACAGTCGGGCTAAGAATGCGCGCTGAAACCAGAGTCAGCAAAACAACACGATTGGAAGTCGTAACCGAAGGCGTGTTTTCACGCATGATACTGAATGAACCAGATTTACCAGGCATCGGAGCTGTGCTTTTCGACGAATTTCACGAACGGTCACTGGATGCTGATCTTGGACTCGCCTTGGCATTGGAAGCGCAGTCCGCGTTGCGCCCTGATTTAAAACTCATGGTTCTTTCAGCGACAATTGACGTATCGGCAATTTCAAAGCTCATGGATGGTGCTGCAGTCGTAACCTCCAAGGGACGAGGTTTCCCAGTCGAAACATCTTATCTTCGAAGCAACAAGAGACTTAGAATTGCGCCGCAAATTGTCGAAACGATTCTGCAAGCACTTGATGCGGAAAACGGTAGTCTCTTGGTTTTCCTGCCGGGACGCAGTGAAATCGAAACCGTCAGCAGAATGCTTCAAGACAGTTTGGCCAAAAGACCAAACATACTGATCGCACCGCTTTATGCCGGTCTTCCACAGCGAGAACAAAGTTTAGCTCTTGAGCCCGCAACGACAGGAATGCGAAAAATCGTGCTGTCAACCACTCTTGCCCAAACATCTATGACAATTGAGGGCGTCCGGGTTGTCATCGACTCAGGTTTGACCCGGCGTCCACGTTACAATCCTCAAACCGGTGTATCGCGTCTCGAAACGGTACGCGTCAGTGTTGCTGCAGCAGACCAACGCCGTGGACGTGCTGGCCGCACAGAACCAGGCGCATGTTATCGCCTTTGGGCAGAACCAGAAACAAGAGCGCTGGCGGCTCAGGATCGCCCCGAAATACTGGAAACCAATCTGTCCCGTTTCGCGCTTGATCTGGCTGAATGGGGTGTGACTAGCCCTGATAAACTAGCATTTCTTGACCAACCAAGCGAGGGACATTTTACTGCAGCAAAGACGCAGTTGCAGTCGCTTGAAGCGATCGATAGTGGTGGCCGCATTACCGAATTGGGTAAGAGAATACAGCGTTTACCTCTCGATCCACATTTAAGCGTTATGTTACTCCAGGCCGAAACTGATGGGCAAAAAACGTTGAGATCTGCTCTGATATTGGCTTCATTGCTAACCGACGGTTTATCTCGCAATGAGTTGGATTTGCGCAATCTGTACACGCGCGCAATTAACTCCCCTCAAGGTGGCGTTAAGCAAACTTTCGAACGGTTATGTCGTTGGTTCTCAATTCCATCAAAGGGTGGTTTTTGCCCACGAGATGAATTGGGTGGAATCCTGCTACCCGCATTTCCGGATTGGGTCGCAAAAAACCAAGGTGGCGGCCACTTTCAACTGGTTGCTGGACAGCGCGTGCTTTGCCCAACTGACAGTGAACTTTCATCTGAAAAGTATTTGATAGTTGCAGATTTGATGGGTGAAGCCGCAAATCTCCGGTTACTGGCTGCCTGCCCTTTGGATGTGAGCACATTTGAAGATCATGCTGCGCGCCATGCTGAAACTAAAGATCGCCTGTTCTTTAACGAATTGAAAGGTCGCGTTAAAGCCGAAAAGATCACCACGCTTGGTGCGTTACTTTTGGAGAAAAAACCCAAATCCAAATTTGACAGAAACCAAGCAGAAGACGTTTTTTGGCAAGCCATCGGCACTGCCGATCTAAAGCCTCTATTCACATCACAAAAAATTACCGCATTGATTGGACGCCTGCAATTCCTACACAATATTGTTGGTGATCCCTGGCCTAATTCCAGCTTTGAGTGTCTCCAAAAAGATTTGGAGAGCTGGCTTCGGCCTTTTTTACCGAGCGTTATTTCAATTTCTGGTATTTCCGAAACGCTTTTGGCTGAGGGTATTCGGGCACGGGTTGCGCCGATCCACGATCTAAATGAACTTGCACCGGAACGTTTTCAACTGACCGAAGACCGGAGCGTTGCTATTGACTACAGCAGCGACAATGGACCAACACTTCATGCCCGCGTACAGGAGTTTTATGGTATGCGTAAACATCCAACAATTGCGGGTTCTGTTCCACTTATTCTGGATTTATTGTCTCCAGCACGTCGCAGCATTCAAATTACAAAAAACTTACCCGCCTTCTGGCAAGGTTCGTGGTCTGATGTGCGCGCTGACATGCGGGGGCGCTATCCAAAACATCACTGGCCAGAAGATCCCTCTCAAAGCACTCCAGTTCAACACACGAGGAAACGATGACTTATCTTGTAACGGGTGTCGCGGGTTTTATTGGCTTTAGCGTTGCGCGTAAATTATTGGAACGCGGCGAACGCGTAATTGGCCTTGATAATCTAAACAATTATTACTCTCCGCTTCTCAAACAGGCTCGATTGTCGGAACTGCAACCGCATCACAATGCATTTCGTTTCGTTGAGTGCGACATAGCGGATAGTGCCGCCATACGCGGTGCGACTGCCAATGAAGGAATTACCAAAATTATTCATTTAGCGGCACAAGCAGGCGTTCGATATTCTATTGACCACCCAGAACCCTATGCTGCGACAAACCTTTCCGGGCATCTGAATATGCTTGAACTGGCGCGGCACACCAATACACTGGAACGTATGGTATATGCCTCTTCAAGCTCCGTTTACGGAGGCAATACCAAGCTACCTTTTTCAGAAACTGACCCTGTTGAAAAACCAGTGTCGCTATACGCTGCAACAAAACGCGCCGATGAATTGATGAGCATTTCATATAGCCATCTTTATGGGTTGCCATTGGTTGGACTGCGGTTTTTTACAGTCTATGGCCCTTGGGGCCGGCCGGACATGGCTCTGTGGAACTTTGCAAAAGCAATTACCACTGGGTTGCCTATCAAGGTTTTCAATCACGGCGATATGCAACGCGACTTTACGTATATTGATGATATTGTGGCGGGCGTTCTGGCAACGGCAGATGAGCAACCAAAAGTGTCTGATGGTGAAGGACATCGCCTGTATAATATTGGCAACAATACCCCGGAGGCCCTGATGGATCTCATTGGATTTTTGGAACGTGATCTAGGCCGGGAGGCTGAAAAGGAATTTCTACCAATGCAGCCAGGCGACGTCTATTCTACTTATGCGGATATCACACGTATTTCAGAAGATTTTAGTTTTAAGCCAACCACATCTCTGGAAGAGGGTATTGGTAAATTTGTTGAGTGGTTCACAAAAACCAACGCTGCAAAATACTGAGCTAATTCCGCCAGCGGCGACCAGCAAGGTCCACGCCAAAAAGCTGCGGTGCTCGAGCAAATGCTGCAAGGCCCATCAAGGCAGGCTTTTTGTGCACAATGACTGCAGACGCTATCCCTGCCATCAAGTCTTGATGTGGTGCTTTGGATTCAAACGCCTCACGAAATTCTGATGTCACGAGAAATTTTGAAACCTTCTGAGAAATCCCGCCAGCAAGATAAACGCCACCCTTTGCCATGAATGCGAGCGCCAAATCGCCAGCAACACGACCTAACAATCTGCAAAATATCTTGAGTGCCTCGTCAGCACAGACATCGCTTCCAGACAGTGCTGCAGATGTTATTTCGCTTGGGTCTTTGAATTTTGCTTCCGCTCCCCGCCAACTCGAAACGCCGTTGTAAAGCCTCACAAGCCCTCTCCCGCACAAGAGAGCTTCTGCCGAAACTCTGCCGTGCTCTTTTTCAAAGTGCGGCCAAAGCTCAAACTCTTCTTCAGTGACCGGCCCCAGATCGATGTGCCCACCTTCACCCGGTACTGGCACCCAAATTCCTCCCGCTTGAACCATGCCAGCGGCGCCCAGTCCTGTTCCAGGACCAACAACAATTTTCGTACCAGATTGTGTCATGGGAATACCACCAATGACTTTTAAATCTGTCGCTTGCAAGGAGGGTAATGCTAGGGATTGAGCTTCAAAATCATTCACCAAAATTACGTCGTCCAAGCCAAACACACGCATCAGTTCTTTTGGCCGAATAATCCAATCGCAATTCGTAAGTGGCACTTCATCACCTCGAATTGGTCCAGCAAGCGCTAGAACAGCCGACCTAGGCACAATGCTCGTTTTTGCTAACACCACTGCATCTATCGCGTTTTCGAGTCCCTCAAAATCTGCAGTCTTTGCAGTTTCACATTCTTTCAAATCTGCATGCGCGTCAGTCAAAATGCCAAAACGCGCGTTGGTTCCGCCAATGTCCGCAACCAAAACCGGATAAGGCAAAACGTCGAGAGAACTTTTAGTAGATGTCATTGGATCAACTGAATCGTTTCAATATGGCGGGAGACAAACCAAAATCCACTCCAATGGTCAACAGTGCGCGCCTAAGAAAACAGCCTATACGTCAGATTCAAGCCATCAATTTTCGTCTAGCATTCGACTGACTTGTCAACTTTTGGAGGGTTTGAAAGACGTTCTGGATCAACAATCAGCAGCTCTGCCGTCGCTTCATTTAATGCCATTGCGACATCATAGACCACCGCCAGTCTCATAAGTGCTTTCACGTCTACATCATGAGGCATGGGAGTTAGCGGATCGACAAAGAAGATCAGGCCCTGCACTTTTCCCTCAGCAATCATGGCGCCAATCTGCTGGTCCCCTCCAAGAGGTCCGCTATGCATGGGTGAAACATCTAACTCTGGGCAGGACTCTTTGAGCTTTCCGCCGGTAGTGCCAGTCGCGACAATACGGAACTGTTTCAAAGACGCTCGGTGTCGCAATGCAAAAGCCACGAGGTCCGATTTTTTCTGATCATGCGCGATGAGTGCAAGGCACGCCATGGAATTGGGTGGGGAAGAAGTGTCGTTCATAAGAGAATTGTCCCGGTAAAATTAGGCGCGATCAACGAGCGAAGTTTATCTTTGTCGAGAACCTTTTTGCTAACGTACGTCCTCTTTTCCCCAAATGATCATGTCTGTTTAAAAAAAGCGATGCAAAATTTTAAATGCCATGCAAAGCTGTTTGTGTTTTTACGAGAGAAACCAAGCGCTGTCAGTTCGTTGAGATGCATCAAGCGGTGTGTCCTTCTTATCTGCAGACAAAATAAATTGGAAACGCTATGAAACTTAAACTCCTTGCGGCAGCTGCCGCCGCGGCGATGATGGCAACATCAGCATTCGCCGCAGAATTCAAACCAGCTCTGATTTTTGATATGGGTGGTAAATTTGACAAGTCGTTCAATGAATCTGCTTACAATGGTGCTGAAAAATTCAAAGGCGAAACCGAAATTTCCTATGGCGAATTTGAAGTAACGAATGCGTCTCAGCGTGAGCAGGCAATTCGCAATTTTGCACGTCGTGGCCACAATCCAATCGTGGTGATGGGTTTTCAAAATGCTGAACCATTGGCAGCTGTTGCTCCACAATTTCCAGAAACAAGTTTTGCAATCATCGATATGGTTGTTGATCTGCCAAACGTGCGTTCAGTTGTATTCAACGAGCACGAAGGTTCATATCTAGTTGGCCTTCTTGCCGGCCTAAAATCTGAAACCGGCACGGTTGGTTTTGTCGGTGGCATGGATATTCCACTCATCCGTAAATTTGCGTGTGGCTATGTACAAGGCGTTAAAGCTGCCAATGCAGATGCAAAAGTCATTCAGAACATGACTGGTGAAACACCTGCAGCCTGGAACGATCCAGTGAAAGGTGGCGAAATCACCAAAGCTCAAATCGATGGCGGCGCAGATATCGTTTATGCTGCTGCCGGCGGCACCGGCGTTGGAGTTCTTCAGAAGGCTGCTGACGAAGGCAAATTTTCCATTGGTGTTGATAGCAACCAGAACTACCTCCACCCGGGTAGTGTTTTGACATCCATGATGAAACGCGTTGATGTTGCAGTTTATAATGCATTCATGGATGCAAAGAACGACAAATTCACAAGCGGCTTCAGTGTCCTCGGGTTGGCTGCAGACGGTGTTGGTTGGGCACTTGACGAGAACAACGCTTCTTTGGTCAGCGACGATATGAAAGCGGCTGTTGAACAAGCCAAAGCAGACATCATTGCCGGAAAAATCTCTGTTCATGATTATATGTCCAGTGATTCCTGCCCAGTAATGTAAGACGCTATTTTTGAGCCCTCGCGACTTTTGCGGGGGCTTTTCCCATTTGAAACTGATTGAGTGACTATGTCAGAGACTCAAACCGCTATTCCCGTCTCGCCAGAATCTGCGACACCCCGCGCCATTGAATTGATCGGCATCAACAAGCATTTCGGGCCTGTGCACGCCAACAAAGACATAAACCTGTCTGTGGCGCAGGGCTCAATTCATGGAATTATCGGCGAGAACGGCGCTGGAAAGTCGACTCTGATGTCGATTATCTATGGTTTTTACCAAGCTGAATCAGGAGAAATTCGGATTAAAGGTCAGCCAACTACTATCAAAGACAGTCAGGCTGCTATTTCAGCTGGTATTGGCATGGTTCACCAGCATTTTATGCTGGTTGAGAATTTCACAGTTCTTGAAAACATTATTTTGGGGGCTGAAGGCGGGGCCGTTCTTGCAGGAGCAATCGGCAAAGCACGCAAAGATCTAAAACACCTGGAAAATGAATATCAGCTCGAAGTTGATCCAGATGCGATCATTGAAGACCTTCCTGTTGGGTTACAGCAACGTGTCGAGATATTGAAAGCCCTTTATCGGGGAGCTGACATTCTTATTCTTGATGAACCGACAGGCGTCCTTACGCCAGCGGAGGCTGACCATCTGTTCCGAATTCTTGAGCAACTGAAGTCTCAAGGAAAGACGATTATACTTATCACGCACAAACTGCGCGAAATTATGGCCATTACCGATACGGTGTCTGTCATGCGTCGCGGCGAAATTGTAGCGACTGTTGAAACTGAAAAGACAAACCTCGCTGAATTGGCTGAACTGATGGTCGGGCGCAGCGTTTTGTTAAATGTTGAAAAAGGGCCGGCGAACCCCGGCGAGGTTTTATTGGAAGTTGAAGGCCTGACAGTAAAAGACAGCCGTGGCGTCAACATGGTTGAAAATGTATCTTTCAATGTTCGGGCTGGCGAGATTGTTGGCATTGCTGGCGTTGCAGGGAATGGCCAATCGGAATTGTTGGAGGCTATTTCAGGTATCCACCCGGCAGAAAGTGGGCGTGTTCTTCTCAAGGGAGAACCTATTCATGTAACAGGTCATGCAGATCCAGCATTGCTGCGAGAAAAAGGCATGGCGCACGTACCTGAAGACCGACACCACATGGGCCTGGTGTTACCATTTGAGCAGAATGAAAATGGGATCTTAGGCTACCAAGGTCGCGCTCCATATGTAAGTGGGAACTTCCTCGACATAAAAGCCATGCGAACTGATGCGGTGGTAAAAATAGAGAAATACGATATTCGTCCGCCAAACCCTCGCTTGAAGACCAGCAATTTCTCCGGTGGGAACCAACAGAAAATCGTACTGGCGCGAGAGATGGAACAAAATCCTGACGTGCTCATTATTGGCCAGCCAACGCGTGGCGTGGATATTGGCGCCATTGAATTTATACACAAACGCATTGTCGAAATGCGCGATGCAGGTAAAGCAATCTTACTGGTATCGGTGGAGCTCGATGAAATCAGGTCTCTTTCGGATCGCGTACTGGTGATGTTTGCCGGCGGCGTTGTTGGCGAGTGCGCACCTGAAACACCAGAAGGCGAAATTGGGATGCTTATGGCAGGTATTGAACAGACGGAGGCAGCGGAATGAACGGACAATTGCCTCGTTGGGTTGATATGGGCCTTATCCCGCTGTTGAACGTAACGGCAGCATTTTTGGTATCTGGTCTGGTTGTTCTTTTCATCGGGGAAAATCCGATTCAGGCCGTAAAAGAGATGATTTTTGGATCTCTGGGCTATGGTGAGGGTTTTGGGTTTACGCTCTACTACACCACCAATTTTATATTCACTGGCTTGGCCGTGGCAGTCGCTTTTCATGCGGGCTTATTCAACATTGGTGGCGAGGGGCAAGCTTATGTAGCTGGGCTTGGAGTCGCGCTGGTGTGCCTTACATTTGGTGCAAGTTTCCCGTGGTGGATCACATTCCCGTTCGCCATTGTAGGAGCAGCGCTATTTGGCGCGGCATGGGCACTAATCCCTGCTTGGCTTCAAGCTAAACGGGGCAGCCACATTGTTATAACAACAATTATGTTCAACTTCATTGCAGCGTCTTTGATGGTATATCTGTTGGTCAACGTACTGAAGGTGCCTGGCTCAATGGAGCCAGCAACTGCGCGATTTGCTGCAGGTGGCACCCTGCCGTATTTGCGCGATATCTTTCCGGTCTTTGGTTTTTCTCCAGCCAATATTTCTCTGATCTGGGCTTTGGCCTGTTGTGTGGGCGTCTACATTCTCATCTGGCGCACCAAGCTTGGATATGAGATGCGGACGTTTGGATTTAGCCAACCAGCAGCAATTTACGCAGGTATTTCTCCAACCAAGATCATCGTTGTTACTATGCTGATTTCAGGTGGTTTGGCCGGAATGTTAGCGCTCAACGAGGTTATGGGTGCCGCACAAAAACTTCAGGATAATTTTGTTGCTGGTTACGGTTTTGTGGGCATTGCGGTTGCTTTGATGGGCCGATCACATCCAGTTGGAATCGTATTGGCAGCTCTATTGTTCGGCATACTTTATCAAGGCGGTGCAGAGTTGGCTTTTGCGATGCCCGCAATCACCCGTGATATGATTGTGGTGATCCAAGGATTGGTAATTCTCTTTGCGGGCGCACTTGAGCACATGTTCAGACCTAGCCTTATTAGATTCTTTGCCCGGCGTGACCCTGCGCCTGTGCCAGCGGAATAGGAGGCTGATATGGAAGACTTTTTAATCAAACTCCCGCTCCTACTGGATTCAATGGTGCGCTTGAGCGTACCGCTCCTGTTTGCGGCTTTGGCTGGCTTGTATTCCGAGCGTTCCGGCATTTTTGATATCAGCCTTGAAGGTAAGATGTTGGGCGCCGCCTTTGCTGCCGCTGCTGCCTCCTATGCGGCAGACTCAGCAGTTCTTGGACTGTTTGCTGGGGTGTTGGTTGCAGTGGCACTGTCGCTCGTTCATGGCTTTGCCTCCATCAGTCAACGTGGCAATCAAATCGTATCCGGTGTTGCTATAAACTTTGTCGCACTGGGTCTAACTGTCCTGTTAGGACAAGCTTGGTTCTCGCAAGGAGGTCGAACACCTCAACTTGGCGCAAACGGACGCTTTCGAGAACTGACATTGCCATTTGCTGAAGAGTTGAAGGACATTCCATTCTTTGGAACGTTCTATGAAGGCATATTATCGGGTCATAACATTCTGGTTTATGCTGCGTTCTTGGCAGTACCATTGTCATGGTGGGTTCTGTTCCGAACTCGTTTTGGCTTGCGCCTTCGTGCTGTCGGCGAAAATCCTGCAGCTGTTGATACGGCTGGTATATCTGTCATTTGGTTGCGCTATCGCGCTATAATTATTTGCGGTGTATTGTGCGGCTTTGCCGGTGCTTATTTGTCAATTGCACAAGCCTCCGGCTTCACCAAAGATATGGCAGCTGGACGTGGATTCATTGCGCTGGCCGCATTGATCTTTGCTAAATGGAAGCCAGTTCCAGTAATGATGGCATGCTTACTCTTTGGATTATTGCAAGCAATTCCCATTCAGTATCCGCAAATTTCTTTGCCAGGAATTGGCATCGTACCAGGGCAGGTTATGCAGGCGCTGCCATATGTACT
>JBGCFS010000135.1:0-15154 GCA_045107035.1 Hyphomicrobiales bacterium | reverse complement strand
CGCCACCATTCGCGTTAGCATAGCCATCACCTGCTGGGCGCTGGTTATCACCAACATAGCCGTTGCCGGCGGGTCGTTGATTGTCCAAACCTTGTGAAGGCAGGCGTTGGCCGCCTCCAAGCGATGTCTCCGGACCATCGTATTGATTATTTAGAGAACCGGCTTGTCTTTGACCTGGAGGTGGAGGTGGCGGATATTGACGATTAAACGCATCCAGCCCACCAGCATCCGTTGTGCTTGAGCTTCCACCAAGCGGGGTATTGGTACCATCATATTGATTGTTCAAAGAACCATTTTGACCCGGTTGTCTCGGTGCAGGAGGTGGGTACTGGCGGTTAAATGCGTCCAAGCCCGGAGAAGTGGTCCCACCTAAGGTATTTGGCCCCGATGGCGGAGTGCGGCCTACAGGCGTATCATAGGGTTTCCGTTCGACACCGCCTCCTGGTGCTGCGGAAGGATCATACCCTGCAGCAAGCCCTTTTGGAACATTATCCTGGCGCTGTAATTTTGGACGTGCTTGTCCTTCTCCCACACCTACCGGTCGGCCTGATGCTGAACCTTGATTATCAAAACTTCCGCCATTGTTGCTGCCGCCACTAAACGAAGAACCACCATTGCTATTGCCACCAAATGATGATCCACCGCCACTACCTTGCGAAGGTCTGCCATTGTTGCTGCCGCCAAACGACGAACTACTGTCACTGCCGCCACCAAATGATGATCCACCGCCATTACCCTGCGAAGGTCTACCATTGTTGCTGCCGCTAAATGACGAGCCACTACTGCCACCTCCACCTAGTGACGATCCGCTGGATCCTCCATTGTTGGAATTGGAGCCAGATCTACTACCTCCCAAAGAACCGCTACTGCTTCCACCACTGTCATTGTCACCTCTGCGACGCTTATGACCGGGAATGTGGTTTATCGGATCTGCTTTGAGCGTTTCACTTTTGAACTGCGAGCCGCCACCAGAAGTGCCTCCAACATAAAGACCAGCAGCCTCGCTTGTACTCATATGAACCGACAACGCCAAAACGCAGCAGCTCGCAACCAAGAGAGCTCTCTTGGGTAAAAATGTTTTATGCATAGCTAAAACTCCAGAGTTGTAACGCTAGTTCAAAAACTGTGCGAGATCACTAACATCGACACGCAAGACAACATCGAACCTGACGGAGCCGGCAAGGGGAATTCGCTCGGTTAGTTCATTCACCATTACCTCTTGTTCCATGAAGCCTTTGTCCAAATCAATTTTGTCCAACCGTGCCGCGGTCTTAAAACCACCTTTGAACGCTTTCCATCCCTTTGCCAAAGTGACGTCTTCATTTTTCGTCTTTGCAATATCCCTTGTGGTTAGCGCATGAAGTTCAACATCGACACCAAAGCTCACATCAATGGCTTTTGTTGAAGTCGCCATTGATGCACGTGTTGCATTGATTTGAAAGATGGTCGTTGTCGGTTCAACATTCATACTCAATGCGACATCTTTTAGCTCATAGATGACAGCGCCATCGTCCTGCCAAAGATCCACCGGAGAATTGTAGCTACAATCGTTCAGATTGGTTGACTGGGTTGAAAGCCCACAAGCTGTCCAATTATATTCAGCCCATCGATAGGTTACACCTCTGTCCTGTAATGTTTGGCTCGCTTGATTACCCGTAACCTTATAGTTCTGAATCGTCGCACCCAGTCCGGAACCCGTTGACTTGCTTTGGTTGAATCCAACAGAATCTGCACTGACATCAAACCCTTCAGACGTGTCACTGCTGCGGCTTCTATCCAGCCTTGAGTTTTCATTAATTGGAAAAATACTGGTTGGCGCACCATTATCCGCTGCCACCGTAAGCCTCACACCACCAATGAAAAACGTATCCTTTGGTTCATTTGTCGGAGGAATTTTTCCATTTTTTGAGACGCCGATAATGGATTTCGTATCCGTACCAACTTCCAGATACATCAAACCATTTTGAACATATGCCGTCACTTTAGGGACAAGTTTGAAGTCTACGACGTGCTCATCTGGCGAGGCCGCACTAATCTTCAGAATTCGGCTTTCTAGCCAAGTGTCGTTATTGGTCGCAAATTCAAAGTTTTGTTGAATTGTGCCATTGTCGAGTTGAAACGGTTCTTGAACACCAAGCTGAACCGACAAAGCATTTGGCTGGTCTGCACGTTTGTAAACTTTGGCAATTTTGCGTTGGTTCGCCCGGTATTGTGCGTTGAACTCTTCAAGCTGTCGTGCTTTTTCAGCTTCTTTAGCCTGCCGTTGGCGCTCTTCTTCCGCAAGGATAGCCGCGTACTCTTGATCAGCCTTCTTTGTAGCTTTATCTAATTCTGGTAGGGTTCTGCTCATGATGCCCATGAACTTCAACATAGATTCTATGGTTCCCGCGAACCAAACTGCCCCTGCCTTAATCCCTTTACCTGTCGTAACGGTCAATCCGTCATTCCAACTTAAGGAAAGGTTCGGGTTTAACTCCGAACGAACTGCCAGTAGCGACCCATCTTCAACGATCTTCCACTTCCCACCTGGAGCATAAATCCCTTCAGGCCCATAAAGCACAGCGGTTCCATTGCCTGCATTTTGATCTATATAAAGTGATTTTCCAGGTTCCTGAAGATTACGGATAGTGCCGAAATCTGTCCCTTCCTCTTCATCAAACAACCAAACGCCGGAACTCAGAGTGTTTTCCACTGCGGTGTATTCGAAACCGCCATTAGGAGTGGCACTCAAAAAACCAGCATCTGCGGACGCGCTACCAAAAAGTATTGCGTCCGGCGGACTTTCGTCCCAAGGCTTGTCTATATAAGGCCATGGTTTTTCTGCAGCGGCCGGCTGGGCGCTCTGAGTTTGATTGCCGTTTTGCGGCTCGTCTGGGAAAAACCCTTGTTGAGATCCTGGGGGTGAGGGAAGGTTTTGCTGCCCTTGCAATCCACCTTGGTTTTGACGTTGCTGTTGCGGGTTTGGGTTTTGGTAACTCGCAAGAATATCTGGGCCAATTTGCAATGGTCTTGTGGCATTCTGCGGAACAACAAATGAGTTCAGGATTTGCCCACCGTAGCCAAAGAATAGCTGATCGTTGGTGAAGGTTTGATACTGATTGCCAAAATTGTTTTGAAGAACACCAAGACGCGCATATTGGCCGTTAACAACACGCAAAACATCCAAATCTACACCTGATCTATTTTCAATGCTCAAATAGAATTGCGCTTGTTGACCGAGATTTTGCCGCTGTTGCTGCTGCAGTGGTTGGCCAGCAGTATTTTGTGCAACTTGAAAAGAGTTTTCCGGCAATGGATCTGCAGTCGCAAATTGCCCACCCAGAAGAACCAACAATGAAGTCGTTGCAGCTGCAAATGCTGTTTTTGATACGGCATTCTTCAAAAAATTTCTCATAAACCCAACTATATCTATTCTCATTATTTCCGTTGCCTTTTAAAAGGTTAGCGGACCCCCTGATACTTTTAACAGTGCGACCTTCAATTAAGCTTGTCAATAATCCACACGATCAACAATGATTGTGAATCGCCTATTGACCTTCCAGTAGCTGGAAGGGCTATGTGATATTCTGAGGCGACAGAGGATTTCATATATGGACGAAAAAGCTCATCCCACAAATGGTCCAGATGCATGTTGCCCAGAACACTCCAGGCAGATGCACGAAAGCACGCTTGAACACTCATTCCATGGGGATCTATTAGCTGATGAAGTAAAGCGCGATGCGTTAAACGCAATAGATGGAGCTGTTATTGACCCTGTTTGTGGCATGCGCGTTAAACTGGGTGCCGGTAAGCCATCACTTCAATACAAAGGCGACGACTATCATTTCTGTAGTCAAGGATGTCATAGAAAGTTTGGCGCTGATCCTTATTTTTTCCTTTCAGGCAACAAGAAGAACAGAAAGCAGCTAGTACAAAAAGACGCAAAATATACCTGCCCTATGGATCCAGAAATTGTACAAACCGGGCCCGGTACCTGCCCTGTTTGCGGCATGGCGCTCGAGCCAATGGACGGCATTGCTGAAGGTCCAAATCATGAATTGATTGACTTCTCGCGACGTCTTTGGGTGAGCTTGGTTGCAGCTATTCCTCTACTCATTCTCACCATGGGACCCATGGTGGGCTTGTCGATACGGGGTTGGTTGGGAGAACAGGTTACCGTCTTTTTGGAGTTTGCACTGGCAACACCTGTCGTGTTGTGGGCCGCCTGGCCATTTTTACACCGAGGCTGGACGTCTGTGAAGACATGGAACCTCAATATGTGGACGCTTATCATGATTGGTGTTGGCACCGCATACCTCTACTCAGTCGTCGCAACATTCCTTCCGGACCTGTTCCCTGTTGGGTTGCAAATGCCTGGCGGTCATATGCCTGTTTATTTTGAAGCGGCTGTTGTTATTGTAGCATTGGTTTTTGTAGGCCAGGTTTTGGAATTGAAAGCGCGTGAGCGCACAGGAGACGCCATCCGCGCTTTGCTGGACCTGTCTCCAAAAACTGCAAGACGCATCACACCCAACGGCGATGAGTATGATGCCCCGCTAGAGAATATCGTTGAAGGAGATATATTGCGGATAAGGCCCGGTGAGGCAATTCCTGTGGATGCTATCATTCAAAGCGGCAAGACGACAATCGATGAAAGCATGCTGACCGGTGAGCCAGTACCTGTTGAAAAAAATGCGTGCGATGAAGTGACTGGCGGTACTCTGAATAGAAACGGTTCACTAATTGTCAAAGCGGCAAGAGTTGGCGCTGACACTATGTTGGCGCGGATTGTCAACATGGTTTCAGCAGCTCAACGCTCTCGTGCCCCAATACAGGGATTGGCGGATCGCGTTGCTTCTTATTTTGTGCCAACCGTCGTGCTGGCAGCGATTGTTACCTTTGTTCTCTGGATGATTTTCGGCCCAAGCCCTGCATTTGTTTTTGCCATTGTTTCTGCCGTATCTGTCTTGATCATCGCTTGTCCATGCGCTCTTGGGTTAGCAACTCCCATGTCTATTATGACAGCAACCGGTCGTGGCGCTCAGGCGGGTATTTTGATCAAAGATGCTGAAGCTTTAGAGCGTTTGGCAAAGGTAGATGTACTGGTGGTCGATAAGACCGGCACGTTGACACTGGGTAAACCAACTTTGACTGACGTCCTAATAGTCGGAAACAAATCCGAACACGACGTGCTAGCCCTTGTGCGCGGCCTTGAAGCAAACTCCGAGCACCCACTCGCGGAAGCTATTGTGAACGGCATTGCCAACCGCAACATTGCTGCAAAAGATATAACTGATTTTGAGGCCATTACAGGCAAAGGCGTAACAGGGCAGTCTGGCAAGAACACTATATCGCTCGGCAACGCTGCGATGATGGATATGATCAACATGGATAGTTCTGCAGTGGAAGCTGCGGCCAACAAACTACGCAAGTCGGCAAAAACAGCTATGTATGTCGCCATTGATGGAGAGTTGTCAGCAATCATCGCTGTTGCAGATCCTATTAAGCCCACCGCAAAAGCCGCCATATCTGCGCTTCATGATGAAGGCCTGACCATCATCATGGCCACAGGTGACAATGAAGCAACTGCGAGGGCAGTTGCGGACCAATTGGGCATCGATGACGTGCGCGCTGGCGTCTTACCGGAAGACAAAAAAGAGTTGATAGATGAACTTCATCAAACTGGCAGGAAAGTCGCTATGGCAGGCGACGGTGTGAACGACGCGCCGGCATTGGCAGCAGCGGAAGTTGGAATTGCAATGGGAACTGGTGCTGATGTGGCTGTAGAAAGTGCAGGCATTACTCTGTTAAAAGGCGATCTGATAGGTATTGTTCGTGCGAGACGTCTGTCAAAAGCTACTCTGCGGAACATCAAGCAAAACCTGTTCTTTGCATTTGCTTACAACTCAGCAGGCGTACCGATAGCGGCAGGATTGCTGTACCCATTGACGGGCACACTGCTTTCTCCAATGTTTGCGGCAGCTGCGATGAGCCTGTCTTCAGTATCCGTAATCTCCAATGCGCTTCGTCTGCGTCATGTAAAATTGGGCAATTGACCTTCCAATCATTGTAATGTGTAGAAGTTTGCAGTGATCACACGAAAGATGGTGATGAGACATGAACATAGGAAATGCGTCTGACCAAACCGGACTGCCTGCGAAAACCATACGCTACTACGAGGAAATAGGCTTGGTGAAGCCAGGCAGGGCGTCGAACGGTTATCGGGATTATTCTGACAAAGACCTGAACCGTCTCGCTTTTTTGCAACGCGCACGTAGTCTTGGTTTTAGCATACCGGAATGCCGGCTTCTTCTATCGCTTTACGAGGATGAAAACCGCGCAAGCGCCGATGTGAAAGCATTAGCTTTAGAAAAAATTGCGCGCGTTGAGGAAAAGATTGTGGAGTTAAAATCACTTCAATCCACACTTCAAACACTGGCTGATCATTGCCATGGCAATAACCGTCCAGACTGTCCAATCATCGAAGAAATTGCGGGGAGACCTACTCAGTGAACACACACTCTGAAATAAAACTGAAGGTTACCGCAGCAGATATGGTGGCGGCAGCACGAAAGCGCATTGAAGAAACTGAAACAAAAGATTTGATCGCATTGGTCGAAGACCCAAATGTCGTCATCGTAGACATTCGGGACATTCGTGAACGCCAGCATAGTGGATTTATCCCAGGAAGTGTCCATGCACCGCGTGGCATGATCGAATTCTGGGTCGATCCAGACAGTCCTTATTTCAAAGAGGTTTTTGCCGAGGACAAAAAGTTCATCTTCCATTGTGCGTCGGGTTGGCGATCGGCTCTAACTGTTGCTACGTTACAAGACATGGGTTTCGAAGCAGCTCACTTGAAAGAAGGTTTTTCAACTTGGGAAAAGCATGGTGGCCCCGTTGAATTCACCGAGCGAAAAAAGTGAACTTACGGCATGTCGAAAACCTATTTTGACGACGTTTGGAGTGCAAGATGACATCCTATCAATTGGAAAAAAGGCCCACTGTTGAGGCATTTTTTGACGCACAATCAAACACCATCAGCTATGTGGTCAAAGACCCTGACAGTCGGGCATGTGCCATTGTTGATTCAGTGATGGAGCTGGACTACGCGGCTGGTCGCATCACCCATGATGGTGCAGATGCGATCATCAAACATATTAAAGAGAACGAGTTGGAGCTTGCATGGATTATTGAAACGCATGTCCATGCCGATCACTTATCAGGTGCACCTTACATCCAAAATGTGCTCGGTGGAAAAATTGGGATCGGCGAGTATATTCAAGAAGTTCAGGACACATTTGGAAAGGTCTTCAACGAAGGAACAGAATTCCAGCGCGATGGTTCCCAGTTTGATTGCCTCTTCAAGGATGGCGACCACTATCAGGTAGGTAAAATGTCATGCCAGGCGCTTCATACGCCGGGGCACACACCTGCTTGTATGGTCCACGTAATGGGAGATGCCGCATTTGCAGGTGACACATTGTTTATGCCAGACGGCGGCTCGGCAAGGGCCGATTTCCCAGGGGGCGATGCGGGTCAACTTTACGACTCTATTGCGAAGGTTTTGAGCCTTCCAAGCGAGATGCGCTTGTTTGTCTGCCACGACTATGGGCCGGGTGGCCGCGCAATTGCCTGGGAAACCACAATTGGCGAGGAGAAAGCAAACAATATCCACATTGGTGGTGACGCAAGTCGCGAAGCTTTTATAAAAATGCGCGAAGATCGCGACAAGCAATTGGCTATGCCAAACCTGATCATTCCATCATTGCAGGTCAATATGCGCGCTGGACAAATTCCTGAAGATAAGGATGGAAACATGACACTCAAGATACCGGTGAACAAGCTTTAAGCGACTGTCAAAATTGTTCTCTAGTTTCTCAGAACTTGGGAGAATATTGCGTAGACCAAAATCATACAACCAATGACCCGCACAATGGCAAGTAGCCCGCCCAGAGGAGGAAACGGTTTTTAAACCGGTTCCTCCACAGACAAAACTGCATTAAGCCTTCGTGATCACAACCTCTGCATATTCTGCAGGAACAGCCATGGTACCATCGGTGGCTTCATTTAGACTTTCAATCAACGCAATGATATCTGCATTGAGTGCCGCCTGCCCAGCGTCGTCCAGCGCAAGAAATGCTTTGTGAACTGGACCGTAAAGGTTGCGGAATACATCAATAAAATGTTCTGGCGAACGATAGCGAAATACAAAATTCCGGTGCGTTATGCTGATATCAGCTGCCTCTGAGAAATTATCTCTCAACCATGTCTCATCACCCCACAATGCCGGGGACTTCACGCCCGCTGGCGGAGCAACATGGCTTCCCAGAGTTTTGAACAACTGACCAATAAAGCTAGATGGTGTCCAGTTCGCCATACCGATTTGTCCACCGCTGCGGCAAGTTCGTACAAGTTCGCTGGCAGCTTTCGTCTGATTTGGTGTGAACATGACGCCAAAAGTCGAGACCACAGCATCAAACGATCCATCATCAAAAGGCAATGCCTCTGCATCGGCAACCTGAAACGTTACATTTTGGCCTTCTGCTTCAGCTCGATTTTTACCTTTTTCTAAAAGGCCTGACACATAGTCAGTTGACGTTACTGCATGCCAGCGGCGGGCAAATGCAAGCGTCGCGTTTCCGTTTCCTGCAGCCACATCCAATATGCGAGAGCCAGGCACAGGATCCATTGTTTCGGCCAGTGTTTCGCCAACAATTTGTATAGTAGTTCCAACTACAGAGTAGTCGCCAGAGGACCAGGCTGCGTTTTGTTTGATTTTGATGGCTTCGTAATCAGGTGTCGAAATTGCTGTTTGAACGTTCATAGTAAGTCTCCAATTTAATTCTGTTTTCTTCCGTCATCCGAGGCGGCCTGTAGGCTGCATCGTTCGGTGGGAGACTGATAGATCGAGCACTAAGGCTTAGATACTTCGGTGAATGAAGCAACGCGCTACAAATATCGAAGTTTACCACTACAGAAATTGAAGTTATAATGTTGAAAATGATGCTTGGAGGAAAATCACATGCGTTATAGCCAGTTTTGTCCAATTGCCAAAGCCACTGAAATACTAGGCGAAAAGTGGACTATATTGATCATTCGCGAACTTCTCATGGGCGGACGCCGGTTTAATGAATTGCAGCGTGGTTTGGGAGATATATCACCGGCACTCCTTACAAGCCGCCTAAAGTCACTCGAACAACAGGGCATGATCGTAAAACGCCGAATTCCTAGCCAAAAGGGATTTGAGTATTTTCCGACAGAAGCCTGCGAAGCCATTTTACCTTTGATGGTTTCTCTGGGTGAATGGGGATTGGTCTGGGCACGCCACATGATTTTAGACGAAGATTTCGATGCTGAATTCCTCATGTATTATTTGGAACGCAGCATTGATCCATCTAAATTGGTCGGCAGTGAAACTGTATTGAAATTTCAATTTTCAGATTTGAAAGAGCAACCCGATTGGTGGCTTCTCGTGCAAAGTGACAAGGCACAGGTTTGCCTCAAAGACCCCGGCAAGGATGTGAATGTGTACTTCCGGTGCACAGTGCGCACGATGCATGATGTTTGGATGGGCGATAGAACCTACCGTGAAGCAATCAGCGCTGGTGACCTTCAGGTTCAAGGTGATAATGCCCTGACACGCAATATCCGTTCCTGGTTAAAACCAAGCGTTTTTGAAGGTTCAGCCAGAGCTGCAATTCCTTTATCAATCCCGGCGTAAGTTGCACCCAAACTCAGCCGGACAGATGCAGAAGCTCCCGCAATCCAGAGTCGTTCTGCATCCATGTGGAGATTTTGAATGAGCAGTGACGACATTTGGTTCGACACAACAAAGTGTTTCATCAACGGTGCATGGGTTGCTGGAGAAAGCGGCCAAATGTTGGGGCTACAAAACCCTTCTACTGGCGGCTCAATCTGTTCGATCGCACGCGGAACTGAATACGACATTGATCGAGCGGTTATTGCCGCGAAAAATGCGCTTGAAAATAAATGGGGCCAAATGACAGCTCCAGAACGTGGCCGCATTCTGTTTCGCATCGGTCAACTTGTGCTTTCCAACTTAGAAAAGCTTGCCAGACTGGAAGCTTTGGATGTCGGAAAGCCATTGAAACAAGCACGTGCTGATGTTGTTGCCCTAGCACGATATTTGGAATTCTACGGTGGCGCTGTGGACAAGATCCACGGAACAACAATTCCTTACCTTGATGGGTACACAGTATACACTTTGCGCGAGCCGCATGGCGTAACTGGACATATAATTCCTTGGAATTACCCAATGCAAATTATTGGGCGCTCAGTTGGCGCCGCTCTTGCGATGGGAAATGCGGCAGTTTTGAAACCCGCCGAAGAGGCGTGTTTGACAGCACTTGCGTTTGCTGACCTTGCCAGCCAAGCGGGCTTGCCAAATGGTGCGCTTAATGTTGTTCCTGGTTTGGGCACAGAGGCGGGTGCAGCGCTCACTCAGCACCCCCGTGTGAATCACATTTCATTCACTGGTTCAGTTGGTATCGGCAAATTGATCCAATCCACCGCAGCGGCAAACGTTGTCCCGGTAACACTGGAGTTAGGCGGTAAATCTCCCCAACTGGTCTTTGAAGATGCTGATGTTGATGCCGCCCTACCCTTTCTTGTAAACGCTGGGATACAGAATGCCGGGCAAACCTGCTCTGCCTCATCGCGCATTCTTGTTCACCAAAGCCGCTATGATGAAGTCGTTTCAAAAATGGCGACGCTTTATAAGGAATTGCATGTAGGGCCCGCGATGGATGATCTGGACGTCGGCCCTGTCATTTCAAATAGGCAAAAAACCATAATCGATGGTTTACTTGACGAAGGAAAAGACCTTGAAATCGCTGCTCAGGGTCAAATTGTTGCAAATGCACCATCTTCGGGCGCCTATGTTGCTCCAACTCTTTTTACGCAAGTCAACCCTAACCATACCCTTGCGCAGGACGAGATTTTCGGACCGGTTCAAGTCGTCATTTCCTTTGTGGATGAAGCAGAAGCTATAACCATTGCGAACGGAACAAAATTTGGCCTGGTTGCATCCGTTTGGAGTGACAATGGTGCACGGCAAATGCGCTTGGCAAAAAAGCTTCGAGCCGGACAAATATTCCTGAATAATTATGGCGCTGGGGGTGGAGTGGAATTGCCTTTTGGCGGCACAGGTCTTTCAGGCCACGGACGCGAAAAAGGATTCGAAGCTCTCTATGGTTTTTCTACATTGAAAACAGTCGCTGCCTATCACGGTTAGGTATTGATTAGATATCTTGTGATGGCTGATACACAGTGCGCCTCGCTGCAAGGAATACTGCAAAGTAACTATTCTAGATCGCAGACGATGGTCTGGTCTGCGACAGTAAAGACCCCATCTTTGCCTTTGGTGTGGAACTCATACTCGTCATTGGCATAGCGTGTACCTGAGCCTGAAATCACTTGAATCATATAAATTTGCCTCGCGTCATAACTCGCAACAGCGATGGATTCTGCAGCTCTATGGTCGTATTGCACAAGAAGAGTTTTGCCATTGCGGCATGCAAACAGTAACGGCTCAGACACTGGGTCAATTGCTATTTGTTCTGTAACAGATGGAAGCATTGAAAGCGCGGTTTGCGATTCAAATAGGCTCAAAGCAGACGCCCTATTGAAGGTCGACACCACCCAGTCGCCCTTATCATCATCCCTTGCACGCATCCTCATTTCCAGTCCTGCAGGTATAGTCTGAATAACCATATCAAACACTTTTGCTGATATTGCTCCAGTGTGATTGGTATGCCACCGCCCGACACCTCCAGCGACACCATCAGCATTCAGATCGTAAAAAAGTTGTGCTGCCCAACCGTTGGTTGCTGTGACCAGAAGCATCCCATTTCTGCGCGAAACAGGTTCAATCAAGATGGTACAATTTGAGCACTCACCTGCATTAGAGTATGTTTGAGACCAAGTGCCTTCCAACGACGATGCTGATTGCGCGCTCGTAAAAAGCAAGAGAAAGAACTGAACTGAAACGACAAGAGTGCCCCAAGTGGAAAAACGACAAAATGGTGAAGAGTTCAAAACATATTTCTCCAATTGAGCATACTTTGGCATCAACCCATTCATGTGCCATTCAGATACTTTCAGCCACTGTAACAACAATCATATGATGATCAACAAACACCGCGAGAAATAGCACGCGAATTGTGCTAAGTTACTGCACACACAAATCTTACATGCTTATGCTAAATTAAATTCGGAGAATTGCATGCTCAAACCCATATTGCTTTCAGCAGCCATAACTTCAATGCTGCTAACGTCAGTACAGGCAATGCCAGGCGCGTTGGGTGTTACTTGGACAAATTTTGATCCCACCGTATCTCTACCAATTACAAAGGTCGGTAAGAAACTCAACAAACTCGGCAAGGTTTTTCAAAAGGTGAACCCTTTTAAAAAGAACCCTTCATCAACACCAAATCCAGCAGCAGTGCCAAATAACTTAGCTCCAAATTCGTTGAATGCACCAGCCACAAGAGCTGCGCCAACCTCTGCACCTGCTTTTCCAAGGCAACAACAGGCAGCAACACCTTCTTGGATGTCGAACCAAATCAAAGCCAATGCAGTCGAAACCAGGACACCAGCCACGAAAGCCGCAATGCTTGATAATTTGAACCAGAAGAACCCCAGAGGCGGTATGGTGTATACCGAAAACGGCGGTTTCAGAACCAAGAATGGCGGCGCACGCGTTAATTTTAGAAATGACGGATCTTACAGCATTGACCCAAGCGATGTACGCAATAGATGGACGCCAAGCGAGCAAAAACAAATAGACGCGGTAGCCCGTGGGGATGTCTCGTTCCAATTTAGAAACACCGACAATGGCGTTCTGCGATTGGTCGACCGTCAGGGCCAAGAAGTATTTATGAACTACACGGGGCAATTTACCCGAAAAACAACAGCAGTCACCAGAGTTACCCCCTTGGCACCAAACAATGCAATAGCGCCTCCAAGGACGCCTCCAGGTTCATCGTCTGGTTCACTAAGAGGCCAAAATCAATTTCAGAATACTGGGCTTCCTGCAAACCAACCGAGATATGATAGTGTAGCCCCACTTCAGACCGGACAACCAAGGTATGACAGTGTAGCACCACAGCCACCTGTCAATTATGATCGTGGGATTCCATTGAATAATGGAGCGCAGCCACGTATCAACTACGATCGTGGAATTCCTTTAAATAACGGAGCGCAGCTCCCAGCAAATAATCTTCCCGGTGCTTATATACAACCCGCCGATCCGTTGAATTAATTCCTTCAACGAAGAACACAGGTCTGATTAGTCAGACCTGTGTTTTTATTAAATACGGCTAACGGGAAGAGCAAGCTGCCGCAAATGAACGCACCGGTTTTGCGCTACCCTTCAGTAAAATACGCAATGCTGCTTGATCATTGTCTGAGCTGACATAAAAGTCTGCAATCTGTCCGCCGGCCAAATCCTCAAAAAATGGATGATTGGTGCCTATTTGCATGGCTGGGACAGGTCCCGCCTCAAGATATGGGAAATTCGTAACACCCATTTCGTAGTTTTCTGTGGCTCCCCCATCTACGACTACCGCCAGGCTCAAATGTTGATTAAGTTGGATACCTTGCGGGGCGACGAACATGTATACAAGTGCATTTGATGTACCTCGCTGGCATTCTGCAAAAAACATGACATTGTCAGTTTCAGGGACGCCAACCTGCAAACCAGTTCGCGTAGCATCTGCGAAATAGGACCATTGGAAATCACTGGAAAGTGTATCAATTCCTGAGGCTCGCTCATCAATATTTCCATCATGAGTTTCTTCATGATTGAGTGTTTCGCCAGGAATAACAGCAAATTCAGTCTCACCGTGACAGTGATTGGCAGTCAATTTCCCAACTTGGCCATCACCAAAAATGATGTCAAATATGTTGGTGCACGGGTACCCATTTTCATCTCCAACGATAAAAATTTCAACAACTGTATCTGAAACCCTGCGGCCGTCGGCTGGCTTGCCATTCATAAAGACTTGATCAATTGGAGCCGCACTAAAAAGCTTAACCAGCTCCGGCAATCCATCATCAACATAGCTTGGAGCTTGTGGCTGCTGCACTTGAGGAGGTGATGTAAAATCAGGGACCTGCTGTTGTGGCTGTCTACTGCCAGGCGGTACGAATTGTTGTGGTTGCTGGCTGAGCGCAGGGGGTTTTGGCGCAAAGTTCCCATTTTGTTGGCCACCAACACCATTGGTGCGGGGCGGCGGCGGAATAACACCACCTTGGCCATTGGAACTTTGACCAGATGCATTACCGGTAATGCCCAAAGCAATGAGACCGGCAGCAGCAGCCAGTTTGAATACACTCTTGCCGTTCACGTTCATAAAACTAACCTTGTCTTGAAGAGAAGAATCGAAATGCCAATGTGAAGAGTCCTTAGAGCTAGTTTCCGGCAGCTGCGGTCTCTTCATCCGTCGAGAAATCGATTTGCGAAACTATGATGTCCGGCGCAAACTGCAGAAGAATAAATACTCCAATGCCGCCAGTAATTGCTTTTGCCTTCCAGGAGCTTGGCTTAGCGGCAGAATCAACAACATTGTCAGTTGGATTGGCTTTCCGAATTGACCGATTTCCAATGCCCACTGTATTGCCATCAAATCGTCTGGGTGTTGTCGGAACAGTGGCTTGCCTGAAGCCGCCACCTCCAGGAGCATTACGCAAGCCCGTTGCTGGTGGCAGTTTTCCTACAGTAGATGGCGGCAATGCAGATGCTGCTCTCGGCGGTCTTGGGGCAGCGGAGGGTGGCGCAGCGCGTACTGTCGGCGCATTTGATAGCCCCCTCGGAGGCTGCAAACCGCGCGGTGGAGGCGATACTTTTGGCCTTGATGGAAGACCTTTGAACCCCGGCACTCGCCCTGGATTGAGTTTTCCAATGGCCTTACCAATGCCTGCTACCGGATGCACGTTTTTGGAAAAGCTATTCATGCCCAGAAATTCTTGATTGGCCTGGGATGAAAAATAAGAAATTGCAACAACTGCGTTGGCGGGCAACACATATCCAACCAGCAGAACCAAACCCGTAACGGCAGCCCAAAAAAGCCTATTCATTGCTTTGTTCTCCATCAGAACTAGTCGACATATCTACGATTTTCGCGGTGCCAAGGCCGCCAAGCACAAGACC
>JBGCFS010000134.1:0-2787 GCA_045107035.1 Hyphomicrobiales bacterium | reverse complement strand
ACAGGCATTGGCTTTCCGTATTTGAAGCCTTGGAAATGATCGCAATCCATAGACGACAACATTTTTTCCTGATCTTCAGTTTCAATGCCTTCCGCGGTCACCGTCATACCCAGCTTGTGCCCAAGCAAAACGATCGTTTCTAGAATTTCTTTGGTCTTTGCGGAATTCACTTCAAGCCCAGAGATAAATGACTGATCGATTTTCAGTTTGTCGAAACCAAACTTCCACAGATAGCCAAGGCTGGAATAACCGGTCCCAAAATCATCCATGGCCAGTGACACGCCAATTGAACTCAGCTCTTCCAATTGCTGGGAAATAGATTCCGTGTTTTCCATCAACAGGCCTTCTGTCACTTCAAGCTCAAGACACTCTGCCCTCATGCCCGTTTCTTTCAACAAGCGTTTAACATTCGGCACCAATGTCTCATCATCGAACTGTCGAGCCGACAGGTTTACGGAGACAAAGCACCCATCCGGCCAGTTTGATGCCGTTTTCAGGGCGGTTTCCAACACCCAAAGCCCTAACTCGTTGATCGCCCCAATAGATTCTGCAATTGGGATAAACTCATCAGGCGTAATGGTAACTCCGTTTGCGTCTTGCAGGCGAAGCAGTGCTTCAAAGCCGGCACATTTCTTGGACTTTTGATGCAATAGAGGCTGGAAATAAACTTCAAACCGATCGTCCTGAAGCCCGGTTAAAATGGCAGATTCTACGTGCCTTCTGCGCAAGGTTCTGGCTTCCATACCCGCAGTGAACGTGCGGCAGGTATTGCGCCCGTCTATCTTGGCTTGATAGAGCGCAACGTCGGCTTTTTGCATGCGCTGTTCTATTGTCAAATCAGCATCTTCATAGTGAATGCCAATGCTGACATGCCCAACAACAGTGTGACCGTCGTGCTGAACAGGGCTGGACACCAAGGACCGGATTTTCTCTGTTAGCATTTCAACGTCTTTAACGGAATTTCGTTCGGCAACAATCATGAATTCATCGCCGCCCAAACGGCCTGCAAAATCTGTTGGTCCCAGGCATCTGGAAATGCATTCGCCTACATGGGTCAAAAATATGTCGCCGACTGTATGCCCATATGTATCATTTATGAGTTTAAACTGATCGATATCCAAGAAAATAATGGCAGCTTTCTTCATATCAACGCTGGCTACGGCTTGGCGCTCCTCCAATTGCTCCATGAGACCACGGCGATTGAAAAGATTGGCAAGTTGATCGTAGTGGGCAAGGTAATCTGCCTTCGCGCGAGACCGATTGTCTGCTTTGGTTTTTTGTAAGAACGCGACATATGGCAAAACGAACATCAGAACCAGAATGCCGGCGATTGCCACGGCAAGAATATTAAACCAACGTTGGAAGAGTGCAGAAATTGGCGTTTGGTCCAAATACACTTCGGCCACCCCGAAAAAAGCACCATCTGCCCCTTTCACTGGAACATAGGTTTCAACATACAAGTCTGGCCTATTTTCCTTTTGTGTCCCGTCGCCGAACTCCAGTTGAATCTCGCCGGTTTCTAATGCTCTTTTGGCTCTACCATTGTGATCGCCCTGTTCAATTTCGCGGCCAGCTGTTTGTAACTCGTCAGACACCAGAACCAAGCGCCCATCTGCGTCAAACAGCTTAAATCGGAATGCATCGCCCACATTGGCGCTCTCTTCGATTTCTCGAATTTGCAGCTCAGTTAGAGCGCTGCCAGGAACAAGTTTTTCAACGTCTGGAATTTTGCGGACCATGTATTCTGCCCAATCAGCCGCTTTGCGACTTGCATCCGAGCTCACAGCAAAATCTACTGTTTGTGAAATTCCATACTTCACAACACCAATCATAAGCACAACAAAAACGCCAACAATGATATTACGTTGTATGCTTCTTGTTCCCTTGAACATTAAAGTCTCTCAAATACTATTTATATCTTGAAACCTATATTCTGGAATAAAAATTTATAAACAATTACAATACTTATCGTTACTTCTGTCGAGTTATGTCTTCCCTTATTGCTTCAAAAATTGGCATTCCAAATTTTGCTAACTGGAACACATATTAATCTCATCATGCGATTGATTTTTTTAATTATTTTAGTTCGTTGACACTGGTTCTCTTTGGGATTCAAAAGTTTTAGAAACGACCATTTTGTGAAAATTACTCAAAAAATGTGACAGTATGACGCAACTAAATGAGGTCGAAACCAATAAATGAATTGGTAAGCATCTTCCTAGTGATCGCGGCAGTTTTCCATTTAGCTGACAATTATCTGCCTGCCATCAGCGAAGGTGAAGTGATTGACCCTTTGTCAAAATGGACTTTCCGCACGTATCTCTGCTGGAGAAACATGGGCCTATACTTCACCACATATGCGACCTACAATTCCCCACCCTATTCACCTTCTAGATTTTCCGCAGTTCTTGACTTTCCCCTCACATATTTGACACTTGGTTCAGCAATAGCTCTGCCTGCGTTTTGCACGTGGTAGCTCTCTCATACTGGATCAGGTTTTATGATTATCGTTTTCGGCTCTATCAATCTGGACATTGTTACGCGTGTTCCAAGGCTTCCCGGCCCCGGCGAAACCGTGAAAGGCGATGCCTATAAACTGATCCCCGGTGGCAAAGGCGCCAACCAGGCATTGGCCGCAAAACGCGCAGGCAGCGACACTGCAATGGTGGGCGCAGTGGGCGATGACGCCTTTGCGGACCTGGCGTTGGAGTTTTTGCAAAAGGATGGTGTCGACCTATCAGGTGTGGCGCGCGTGAGCGAACCAACGGGCATTGCCAGCATTAATGT
>JBGCFS010000133.1:0-7688 GCA_045107035.1 Hyphomicrobiales bacterium | reverse complement strand
TGAATTGCCATTGAACGGCGCAGATCTGCCCAACATTAATTACCTGAAGACAATCCAGGACGTGGATCGTATCAAGACGCAAACGGCTGAGGGCTCGCGACTTCTAATTGTGGGTGCAGGTTATATCGGTTTGGAGGTCGCAGCATCGGCTGTGAAGCAGGGCGTTAAAGTGACGGTCCTGGAAGCCGAAGACAGAGTTCTGACACGCGTGACGAGCCCGGTTGTTTCAAAGTTTTATCAAGATCTGCATAAAAGCGAAGGTGTTGATATGCGGTTGAGCGCACGTCTTGAAAACCTGCGGGCAACTGATGAGGGCACTGTTGCCGAGTTATCAAGCGGGGACATCATTCCATTTGATTGCGCGATTATCGGCATTGGCGTAATCCCAAATGTTGAACTTGCGCAAGATGCAGGCATTGCATGCGACAATGGAATCTTGGTTGATGAGTTTACAGTTACGAGCGATCCGAACATTTATGCGGTTGGCGATTGCAGCAATCATCCGAACTTCATTTATGACAGGCGCATGCGTCTGGAATCTGTGCCCAACGCCGTGCAACAAGCCAAAACAGCAGCGTTTTCCATTTGCGGTGAAAACATTGCATATGATCAGGTTCCGTGGTTTTGGTCAGATCAATATGCGGTAAAGCTTCAAACCGTTGGATTGCTGCAAGGATATGATCAGGTGGTTGTTCGTGGTGAACCTGAGGCCAGTAAGTTTTCTGCCTTCTATCTAAAAGAAGGGCGTCTAATTGCGATGGATGCAATCAATTCTCCGCCTGAATTCATGACGTCCAAAAAAATGGTCGCGAGCAAGGCAACGCCGGACGTCGCTCGACTGGCAGATACTAGCGTATCCATGAAAGAGTTTCTTTAACTCGAATTGCAACAGAGAAGTATTCCGTTCACTCAAGGTTAATGCCAGCGGTCACACGTAGGAGCAGGCTGACAAGCTCGGCCTGTCGCGACGTTTCTGTTTTTGCAAAGAGCGCTCTTAGTTGAGTGCGAACGGTATTGATGCTGATTGAATGTTCGGATGCAAATTCTTCTGGGCTCATGCCTTGGGCAAGTTCCAGCGCGAGACGAGCTTCAGCTTTTGTCAGGCCATATGATGTTGCAAACAGCTTAATTGCTGTCGTTCGTTTTATGCTTGGATCAAACAGCAAGACACTTATGGAGGCGCCCTCTAAGCCGGACTTGTTCGCTCCCATTGGCACCAGCATAAGGCTGTACGGCCTTTTGCGAGATGGGCGGTTGACACGAACCAGGCCGCCGGTACGAGCAATAGAGGGAACCGTATTTGAATTCATTGCGTCGAATAGTTCGTTAAACTGCTTCTTTGCCTCGCGATCATGGATGCTAAGCCCACTTTTTCCAAGTGACAGGCCATCAGACACATCCAGCAGGCGTTCGGCGGATTTATTGACAAAGAGCGGAGTTTTGGATTCGCCAAATAACATCATGCCAAAATCTACAAGATCCAACACGTTGTTTGCTTGCATCAATGCTTGTTGCAGTTTGTCGAAACGTTGCTGAAAATCCATCGCGCGTAAATAGTGCTTGTTTATAACCGCCATTAGCGAAAGGTGTTCGGCCTCTAACTCGCTTTTGCCGGGGAGGCGCATAAAGCCACATGCAACGGCGCTAACGAGGCCCTTTTTCAGTACGGTTACGCCTTCAGAATGCAGGCCCCACGGTTCGCTGGTAATTTTGTACATGTCACTTGCAAAATACTCTTCGTCGGAGACGAATGCACGGCGTAAAACTGGGACACCCAAGGGAATGCGTGGCAGATTTTTCATCATAGAATTGGATTTCAGCGTGCTAAAAGAGTTCAGCATTGCCTCTGCGGCCTGATCTGGAACGTTGTGATAACCGATAAGCTTTTGTTGGCCGAAAAATGGCCAGATCTCGGCAAGATACAAACCAGTCTCGTCTGTGGCTTCGCTGAAGGCGGCTAAGGCCCGAGGATGATTGAAATTGTCACCGATACATTTGTATATGGTGTCGATCGTATCAAGCAATTTATCCTGCAAGTAGTAGTTCCCTTTAGCATCCGTATGAATCGCATTGGATGTTAAGCCTCAATTGGAGGCATGAATGCGGCATCGATTGGTAATTTTACCGATGTTTTCGTGAGGGTGTTGGCCCAAAACGCATAAATAGTTAACGCCAATCGAAATACTTCAAATAAGAATTCAGCTACTATACTGGGGTCTTTCGAGGGGTAAATTACTCGGCATTACTCGCCTGATAGTTTGATCAAGATGATGATTGATTTTAGCTGAAGCTGAACCCCTGAGGGTAGGAATGGTGGCCGTCAAAATCGCCTTTGCCCAACGGAATTCCTGCTTGCCTGAGTGTGGCGTACCCCATAGTCAGGTGGAAATAGAAATTTGGAACAGCATAAAGGGTGACAAATCCTGTGGCCGTTTGCGCTAGCTCTGCCATGCCGGCGGTATGTTTTATGGTGCGTGAATTTGCTCCTACAAAATTAGCTTTTGTGATTGGGTCCAAAAGCCGCTGCGCGGTGTTGCATCGCTCCAAAAGACACTGTGCTTTGTGTCCATCCTGGTCCAGCTCTGGAATAGCTTGGTCCAGCAATGGGAAAATAGTTCTCAGCGCGTATCCCTGAGCAATTTTTAGGTGTTGTCCTGCACAAAACGTATCGGGAGAAAGCGCGGAGGTGAGCAAAGGAATTTGCTTGTCATCAAGCTGGGAGACAATTGCTTTTATGCGTTGGATGTAGTGTTTGAATACCGGTACTGTTGCCTGAAACAAGTCGTCATCGGTCAAAACAAATATCCTTCACGCTTGTCGCCAAATTGTGATTCCTGCTGCAACATATCACTTCATTTGATCTTTTGTTTAGAGAAGGGGTGCCCGCAGAAATACAAAACAATGCCGCCGTAAAACCTCGATTGCTTACTTCGCTTTTGGTTTTGAACAACATCTCGGCGTTTGCTCGTAGCAAGCATCAAAATGTTTGAACGCATTAAGCATGATGAACTTTTATTTCCAAATCTGATATGATCCAATATGAATCTCAAACGCTTATAGAATTGCGTAAACCAGAAGGCAGTAATTCAACTATGTCGGCACCTTCCAGACGATTGAATTTAGCGCTTTATGTGCTCTGGGTTTTGTTGGCCGCATTAAGTGTTTGGCTTATCCTTCGAGGCATCACCGGCAATCTGTCTTCATTTTATATTGTTCCTGCTCCTTTGTTGCTGATGTATTTTGTCAAACGAAAAAACACTGCTTGGAAACGCAATAGTGCCGCATAGGGCATGACAGTGTCGGGCTTATTGATAATGTGAATTGGAGTTCCCAATGTTGTCTTCAGCTCAAACGCCCGAGGAATATTTGGAGCAATTAGAAGATGATTGGAGAGCGCTTACATTGACAACGCTCCGCCAAATAATTTTGGAACAGGGCCCGGAACTTATCGAGCGAATAAATTACAAGATGCTGTGTTTTGGGGGCGAAGACACGGCAGTTTTCCACCTAAATGCTCAGAAAAATTATGTAAGCCTATACGTTGGCAATGTCTCAAAAATTGATCCTGATGGAACCCTGCTTGTTGGCCTAAACGTCGGCAAAGGTTGTATACGGTTTAAGAAAAGTGTCTCCGTTTCTGAGACTCAAATTGATAGATTTATCGCTCGTGCCATTGAGCTTTGGCGCAGTGGTGAGCAAATAGATTGCTAGCAGTCTGTTGCGATCATTTTGAATTTTTCAGCCTTCAACAGCCTACAGAAAGAAACATATTATGTATGCTCGTGTAACGACCTACCAGTGCGACCCTTCTAAGCTGGAAGAAATGGCAGCGCAAATGGAAGCCGTTAAGTCGGCAGTTGAATCCATTGATGGTATTGTCAGTACCTACACGGTTTGGCGCGCCGACGGGCAGGGGGTAACGATGTCCATTTACTCAAGCGAAGCCGCCGCCGATGCTGCTACAGAGCAGGTGAAATCTGTTTGGACAGACATGGCGAATTTCATCACGGACGTTCCGCAAATTGAAGCCTACCAACATGTCGCACACATAAAAGGAAAAAGGATAGTGCCCTTGATTTAACGGCCAGATGTTCCATGATCGTCGAAAATGCCGGTCTCCAGGCCATCCATGCTGAGGACATTTTTCTGTCGCCAATAGTCCTTTATGCCTTCTGGCCCTTTAGCCTCTTCCCAACGGTCGATGCTCTCTCTTTCTTTCTCGTAGGAAAACAAAGGCACACCATAACCGCACGACGTTTTGACCAAATCGAAGCGTAAAAGCACCAATTGACGCAGGCCCATTGGCGCCTCATCGTTGAAATGTGTCTTCAAGAGCTTTGCAAAGTCAGTACTATTGCGATGAACGATTTCGCCTTTTCCATAAAGCCGCAAGATGCGAGGTGGACCTTCCAGCGCACAGAACATAACCGTCATGCGGCCATCGGCCAGCATATGCGCCGCGGTTTCATCGCCACTTCCTGTTCTGTCCAGATAGATGACGGAATTATTGTCGATAACGCGAAAACAGTCGGTGCTGCGCGGTGACATGTTGACACGGCTGCTATCGGTTGCAGACGCAGTAAAAAATATTTTCTGACGCTCGATAAAATCAATCAGGTGAGTATCCAGAGCGGGGAAATCTTTTGCCATTTACTGCTTTCTAAATATGGTTTGGCCCAGCTTATTTTTGCCCATTCTAGGTTTTAACATTATTGGACGATAGCGCTTTCAGCTCTACAGCATAGTGTTCAAGTGCTTCTTTGCCCTTGGGAGATAATGCATAAATACCTGTTTGAACACGTTCAAACCATCCATAGTGATCGTCAGACATTATGCGCCTGGCAACCTCAACAGTTGACAAGCGCGCGACTTCGGAGGCTTTCGTTGGTCCGTTTAAATCCAGTATACTCACACAACGCAAAGCATCTTGCCGATACGCTGTCATCAGGCCTTGGCGGGTTGCACCACCACTGTTGGGATCACCCACACGTTTGGTAAATTCACGTAACAGGCGTGTTTTCTTAGTTTTGGACTTACGTGGTTTGTAAGGCGCTGGGTCCAGATGAATTTCAACAAATTCATCCTTCATGCGCACCGTGATCAGACCAAGGCCCAATCTGCGGCAAAGCGCCTTGTTGTTATGAAGGGCTTTAAGGAAGGCTTTTCCAGGCGCGCGCGGGACTGCAATATAGACCGCATCCGAAATGCCTTGCCGTTCAATCCCTTGATGAAATAACGACAAGGAAAACCCGGTCTTCAATTCAACAATAACCGGGTCTTCGTCATCCCTTACCGCGACAACATCTGCGGCGCCAACTTCACCTTTAACAGTGTAACCCTGACCCTCAAGCAGTTGCTTGATGGGAGCATACAAATCTGTTTCGCGCGGTTTTGCTTTGGCCATAAATCTCCATAGCCTGAAAAAGTTTAACGTTTCAAATTATGTGACGTTGGCGGTGAGTTAAACAGATGCTGTCAGCCCGCCATCAACGCCCAAGTTTTGGCCATTAATGTAGCTGGAAGCATCTGAAACCAAAAAAGCGATAGTCTCAGAGAGCTCACGAACTCTCGCATAACGACCGGTGGGTATGCGCGCCACCCGGTCTTCCTTTTCAGGAAGGCTGTCGATAAATCCGGGCAGAATGTTATTCATGCGAATGCCTTCTGCAGCATACTTGTTGGTGAATAATTTGGTATAGCCAGCCAGGGATGCGCGAAAAATTGCAGATGTTGGGAAATCAGGATCAGGTTCAAACGTCGCAAATGTTGATATGTTCACAATAGAACCGGATTTCTGCGCCTGCATTGTGGGTAACACCAGTCTGGCCATACGCACAACATTGAGGAAGTAATAGTCCATTCCCAAATGCCAATCTTCGTCGCTGATATCCATGATTGGCCCTTTGGGGCCGTGACCTGTGCAGTTTACAACACCGTCAATGCGACCGAATTTCTCCAAAGAAACTTGAACAAATGCCTTCAAATCTGATGGCACAAGATTTGAGCCGGTAAAGCCCAGCCCACCCAAAGATTTACCCAAAGCTTCGCCTTTGCCTGAAGAGGACATGATGGCCACATCATATCCGGTTTCAGAAAGCTTCTTTGCCACTCCGCTATTGCCAAGTTCAACCGATGCAAATGGCCCTCCATGGCGCATATGCGCCAAGTCTCCGGTATCTTGCGTTGGTTCTTCTGACAAAATGCTATCAGCAAACTGTTCCGCATTGTCCTTCGGACGATAGCCTAGATAGCTGGCTTTAGCATTATCCACGGGAACGCGATTATTGTTGGAAACGCCATAAACAACGGTAAAGCCAGTGCTTGGTGTATTTATAGACTGTTCGACCAAATGGATCAGATCATCGTAGGACAGCCAGGTTCCAAGCGCGCGTGCGTTCGTTACTTGGGCGCAGGATAAAATGCGCATGCAAACAGATTCCACGCCGCGTTTGTCCCAGTAAAGACTTGCCAAATCTTCAGAAAAACACTTTGCCAAGCCGTAAAAGGTATCCGGCTTATGGGGGGCGTCTGTTCCGATGAAATCCATTTTCGAATGCATGCCGACCGCATGAATCGAACTGGCGTAAACAACGCGGCGGACACCATTTTGAAAGGCAGCTTCCCACACATTATAGGCACCAATAATGTTTGGCCCCAGGATCGTGTCAAATGGTCCTTCGTCACCATAAGCGCCGAAATGCACCACCATATCGGCACCCTTAAGCAAGGCATGCATCTCGTCATAATTCGCAAGGTCGGCTTTTGTGTAAGTTTCACCGGCATAGAGCGTGCCGACATTTTCTGCCAAGTCTGTTGAGACCAATGCGTCAGCCAGATTTGAAAGGGGTTCGCGAAGGTGCGAACCAAGGCGCCCTGCTGCTCCGGTCAGAACAATTTTCATTTCGAATATCTTTCTCAAAAATCAGGCTGCCTTAGATGACGGCCTTCTCGATAAATGGTTTGTTTTCAGCAATGCGTTGAAAGTTAAAGGGTGAAAGATCCAAACTGCGGTATGCGCCATAGGCAATCAATTCGGCAGTACCGCGGCCCATGGCAGGGGATTGTTGAAAGCCGTGGCCAGAGAAACCGTTTACAAACAGGAAGTTCTCAACCTGTGTGTGCGGACCTAAAATGGCATTCTGGTCAAACGTATTATACGCGTAATGGCCAGCCCAGGAATTGATGAGCTTTATGGCCTCAAATTGCGGAATCCGCGTTGCAATAACGGGCCAGACTTTTTCTTCCCACAGACTGTGATCTTGTATGAAATCATCATAGTCGACAGCCGGATCTTCAGCTGGCGGACAGCCAGCGAGATAGTAAGTGCCATCTGTGCGCATATGCACACCACTGGGATCAATCGTAAGCGGTAAGTCGCGATCTAATGGTTGCTCTGCATCGAAAATGAATGTGTAGCGTTTGCGAGGCTCGACCGGTATTTCAATGCCTGCCATGCGTGCTGTTAAGACAGCCCGCGGGCCGGACGCATTGACCACGGTTCCACAGGAAATAACTTCGCCAGACTTCAAGGTAATGCTGTCTATGCGTTTGCCAGCCGCACTGCGGGTCATGGCAACAACTTCGTTGGTTAGGTATTCTGCACCTCGCTCGCGTGCAGATCGCTTCCACCAGTCAAACAAGGTGTTACCGTCAAAATAACCTTCATCGACGAGGTTGTGGTTCGCTCC
>JBGCFS010000132.1:0-16034 GCA_045107035.1 Hyphomicrobiales bacterium | reverse complement strand
GACTTTTCAACATGATCGGGCCATTCGGCATCATAGGCGTTTCCATTAAACCTGACTTTTAACTGTTGCAGTACATCGCCCGGTGTCGGCTATTCGCCCATCGAAATAGAGGTCTCTGGGTTCCAAAGATCTGCTCTCATTACTGCTCGGGCACATTGGAAATATACCTCTCGAATAGTGATAGCAATTATTGTCCAAGGTTCCTTTCCCATAATAGCATGTGCTTTTAACAAATCTGGGTCGAAGCTCAAAATGGCGGTGCCAATGACGCGCACTGTAGTGTTGCTACTAGAGATTAGAAACATCAATGCCACTTCTCCGGAGCGAACAATCAAGCCCCTCAGGCCCACAGGTCGCCACAGCAGCAAATACCAAGCTTGTCAGCCACTTCGACGATTGTGGCTTCAGAAGAGGCTCGGTATCGCTCGTTCAAGTCTTCAATAGAGTTAATGACTTTCATTGAGTTGCTCCTGATTTAAAGCGCACGCTATTCACTTGGTCTGCGGCGGGCAACTCTTGCAGCATGCCAAAATATACAGAGTTCAGAACTCCTAAATCCCGGGTTGAGCCAGGCTAATTGCAGTACTAAGGGGGACAAGTGTGATGCCACGTTGTTCAGATAGTTTTGCCCAGCTGCTGATTGTTGCAATTGTACTTGGTTTCAGGTCTGCATAACCAACCGCCATTCCAGTGGTGCGAGCCAGTTCCTCCAATTGGGCAAGATGCTGTTCAATCGCAATCCTGTTTGGTTGTACGTCCAAAACAATATCGACTTTCAGGAACGGTAGTCGCCCTAATTCGTCTGTAGATACGTCGTTCGACACTCGTCTGGCGACACTTCGAACAGACTTTGAAGGGTCTATAAAGGCTAATCCCCGGCTGTTTAACTCAGTTAGAAGTTTACCAAGAGCAGTTTCATCGGAGGTGAAACGCCCCCCCATTGAAGGCATCACACCAATGTAGTTTGTCAATCGAGACATCAACCAATTCATGCGAGGCCTGTTCTCCAATTCAGTAGCGTCAACCAACAATGTATGTGGCCCAGGGTCGTTCTGGGGGAAATTGAAGGGCTCCATTGGTGCCTGAAGCAGAAGCTCAAAGCCATTCTTGCGTGCGTTTTGGTTCCACTTATCCAAATTGCGCCCATAAGGCGAAAATGCCAATGCAGTTGTGGTTGGCAATTCTTGGATCGCTTCTTCGCTAGATCTGTCAGATAAGCCAACACCGCCGATGACAAGCGCAATTTTGGGGCCGTCGGGAACAAAGGCTTTAGCTCGTGAGTAGACTATAAATGGTGTGTCGCCATTAGATCCGCGTTTGGGAATGAGGCCCGATTCAGTACGCTCCACCAATGTATCCAGAGGGAAGACTGATAGTCTTTTGGTTTCCATTCCCCGCAAGCTGCTGAAATTATTTTCAATTTCGGGAGCAGAGTTCTGAATAGCTTGTTCTGTATTGTCGGCAGATGAGTTTTCTGCAAGGGCAGTCTGTTGTTGATTATTGTTCAGCTCAGCCAAGTCATCAGGATCTGGCGTGATACTGGGCCTTACGCCTCCTACCCCAACTAGGCCGGGATCGATTGTTATGCCCTTGTCTACAATGAAAACGCTGACATTTGGTTGGCCGCCCAACGGGTCCGATACCAAAGCAATCCACAAAATTAAAATCAGGAGCACACTAGCGCTCAACATAGATAGGCCAGCAACCACAGGCAGCGTTAAGCTTGACTGATCGTTTTCGACGCCCTTTTCAGGCACTTCAAGTGGAACAGAGAAGTCAGTCACGTGAGGTTGCTCTCAGTCAAATACCAGCAAAAGCGGACTTAAAAACTAGCGATTTTCGCGTTTAAGCCCTAATCCTTGCGTAGTTTTACCGGATACGTGGTGAAGATTTGGTTTCTTTTTGATCAACAAAAAACCCGCTGACCAAGGCCAACGGGTTCTTTTCAACATAAACTGAATGCTAATATTAGTTTGGAATACCCTGAGATGCATCAGGTGGGAACATGGCATGAACCTGCGTTCCACGTAGCAAGTCATAAGCATAGTTTAACTGTTGATCATCTTTGGGATCTTGCGGAACGTATGCAGAGGAACCTTCAATTTCCTCGCCATCTTCATCTTCCGTTGCCAAATGGCCTGGTAAAGAGGCTTCGCCGCGCGGTTTCTCAAGACCCTTCAGTTCTTCAGGAAGCTCTTGAACCACACGGATATCTGGCACAATGCCTTTTGCTTGTATGGAACGCCCTGCTGGCGTGTAGTAACGAGCCGTTGTCAGGCGAATAGCACCTTCCGATCCAAGCGGAATAATGGTTTGAACGGAGCCTTTACCGAATGAGCGAGTCCCAAGAATGGTTGCTCTGCGATGGTCTTGCAAAGCGCCTGCAACGATTTCCGATGCAGAAGCTGCGCCACCATTAACCAACACAATAACTGGCTTGCCTTTTACCATGTCGCCGTTTCGTGCACTGAAGCGTTGGCTGTCATTGCTGTGACGTCCACGTGTAGAAACAATTTCACCACGCTCCAAGAATGCGTCGGAAACAGAAATAGCCTGATCAAGCAATCCACCTGGGTTGTTCCGCAAATCCAGAACGTAGCCCTTGAGCTCATCATCAGGCAGGTTTTTTTGAATATCTTCAATAGCGTTTTTCAAGCCATCATATGTTTGGTCAGTGAACTGCGTAACGCGTATGTAGCCAATGTCTTCATCTTGGCGGAAACGCACGGAGCGAATTTTGATGATGTCGCGAATAATTGTAATATCGAAAGGTGCACCTTCGCCACGGCGAACAGTAACAGTCAGTGGTTCTTTTACCGCACCGCGCATTTTTTCAACGGCTTCGTTCAAGGTAAGACCCTGGATTTGCTCACCATCCAAATGTGTAATCAGATCTCCAGGAAGGACACCAGCTTTTGCCGCCGGAGTATCATCAATGGGTGTCACGACTTTTACCAAGCCATCTTCCATCGTCACTTCAATGCCGAGACCACCAAATTCGCCACGTGTTTGCACACGCATGTCTTGAAATGCTTTTGCATTCATAAAGCTGGAATGTGGATCAAGCGATGTGAGCATGCCATTGATCGCAGACTCGATCAGGTCACCATCGCCTGGTTCCTCAACATAATCATTTCGAATACGCTCGAACACGTCGCCGAAGAGATTTAATTGACGGTAAGTATCACGGCTTGCAGCCTCTGCGGGCGCACCAATGATGGGCAATTGCGTCAGACCCACCATACCAGCAGCGCCTAGCAATACGCCTGCTACAAGGGAAAGAGCTGATTTATTCATCATATTTTTGACCTTCAAACTTCGTTTGGCGATTCAATAGTCTTATTAAAAATAGTGTACCTTAAAAATTCATCCACCCAAATCACTTTCAGCTGATGCGTCGACGACCCACCAGGGAGAAGGATCAATGGATGTTCCGTTCTTTCTAAATTCAACATATAGGATCGGAGCACTTCCTGTCACATTACTATCCGTTAGGGATTGCCCATCCGTTAAGGCTGTATCGGGTGATTGAGCGGGAGTAAGGCTTGCAAGTTTTCGTGAACCCATCGTTGCAACAGGCTCGCTGGACAGGACAAATTGCCCCAACTCAACATTTATGCTTTCCATACCAGCTAACACTACATGGTAGTCATCGCCTGCATTAATAATAAGCAGCTGGCCATATGTGCGAAATGGTCCTGCGTAAACAATCCAACCGTCTGCAGGTGAAATAACTGTGGTGCCAGATCTGGTGGCCAAAGAGATACCCTTCGAGTTTTCTCCGGTACTGTCTTTTTCATTGAAGCCTGTAGTAAGCGCGCCAGCTACCGGCAGGGGTAGCAGACCCTTTGCGGATTCAAATTGTATCGCGGGGCTTATGCGGCCCTGATCATCCAAGGCTTGCAGTTTTGATTTGGTGGTTTGTTTGGCCGCTCGCTCAGCAGCTTTGCGACGGGCTTCTTCAGCAGCTTTAATCGAATCGTCACGGGCCCGTTGAACCGCAGCGATTTGGGTTTCCATTGACCCAATGAGATCCTTGAGACTGTTTGCCTCATCAGCGAGTTCAGAAGTCTTTTGTTGTTGAAGCGCCAATTCAGATGTCGATTCGCTTACTTCCTCGCGCTTTTTGTCCAATAGCAGTGCAAGTCGGGTCTGTTCTTCGCTCAAAGCCTGATAATCATCGCGCAATTTTTGTGCACCATCTTCAATTTTTGCGCGGACGGTTACCAATTCCTCCAAGTCTAGTGCCAGCTTTTCTGCTTGAGCACGCACATCAGGAAGCACTGCGCCAACCATCATTGCACTTCGGATTGCGCTCATGACATCTTCAGGGCGCACAAGTAGAGCTGGCGGCGGTGTGCGGCCCATCCGTTGAAGCGTTGCCAGAATCTCACCAAGGAGCGCACGGCGTTTGATCAAAGATAGTCGGATCACTTCCTCAGTTTCTAGTGAGGCATCTAGCTGCACTTCTGAGTTTGAAATGCGATTTTCAAGTGTTCTTGCACGCTGGGCGGCCTCAATGAGTTCACGATTTAGCGTCGCGCGGGTTTGTTCCAGTGCTTTTACATCCGCAGCAAGTTCTGCTTCTCGCTCGGCAGTGACTTCAATGGTTTCTTGAAGATTCGCCAAATCCTTGGCGCGTTGTTCCATCTCAACGCGCAGTTTCGTTTCTCTGGGCGCTTCTGCATGCACAGCGCCTGCACACAGGCAGAGCAGCAGCAAAAAAAATGGTTGGATAAATAAAGTACGGATCATGAATCCTGTTTAGCGCAAAGAATAAATTTCCAAAAGTACGCAAATGCGCTCATTCAGGTTTTCAATCCCGGTGGTAGGGATGGCCTGATAGAATCGTTGTCGCACGATACAATTGCTCTGCCAGCAAGCATCTAACTATTTGATGTGGCCAGGTCATTTCCCCAAGCGAGATTTTCCGAGTTGCAGCTTGCAATAAGACATCACCATGGCCATCAGCCCCGCCGATAAAAAACCAGGCTTCTTGCGCGCCGTCATCACGCTCTTTGGCGATAAGCTTTGTAAAATTACGGCTGGTGTAAATTTTACCGTGCTCATCAAGCACATATTTGGCTGCCGTTGCAGGTGCTGCATTCAGCAGCATCTCCGCTTCTTGTGCTTTGCGCTCATTGGCGCGCTGAGCACGGCTCTCGGCAAATTCAACCACTGTAAGCGGTCCGAGTCCCAGAGCCCTGCCTGCTTTGCCGACGCGATTAACATAGCGATCGCAAAGCTCTTGCTCTGCGCCGCGTTTCATCCGCCCGATGGCGGCGATTACCAGCTTCACGCGACTTTATGCGTTAGTAGGTGCGTTATCTGCCACATCATCTGTTTGAGCGCGCCAGATCTTCTCAATGTTGTAGAACTCACGGACTTCTGGACGGAAAATATGAACCACCACATCGCCGGCATCCACAAGCACCCAATCGCAGGTTGGCAAACCTTCAACTGAGGCTCTGCCAAGCCCCACGTTTTTCAAGTCACGTAACAAATGGTCAGCGATTGCGCTGACATGACGATGCGAGCGCCCAGTGGTCACTACGATATGATCAAACAGAGGCGATTTGCCGGTGATATCAATCGGGAGCGTTTCTTCAGCTTTGGAGTCGTCGAGGCTCGCGAGAACGATTTTAAGAGCTTCTTCCGAACTGATATCGGTTTCAGCTGATGCCTCCAAAGTGGATGGCGCTGGTTGCGCATTTCCGGTTTCGGAGGACGAAGCCTGTGATGGCATGGTCAGGGTATTAATCCTTTTAAGTTTCAAAAAAAGCCATCCGCTGCATTTCCCTTTTTTTGTTCAAGTCCAAACAGAAAAACCAGCAGGTGTCGGTCCATACGGGCCAATCACATCAAAGCATCGGCTTTCATGACAAAAAGGTTCTATGATAACGGCCACACGGTAAACGGTCATCTGATCTCGTTAAAGTGAACGGCTTTATACATTTGCGGAGGTCATACACCATCCACACAGCTAAAATAAGCCCTGAAAGGCAACAGTTTCAAGACTCATTTGCTAATTTTGTGAGTTCTGAGGTTAATTTAAAGGGTTTTAAGCGTGAAATGCGTCTAAATCTGTGTTTCCGCCACAAACCAATACGCCGATACGTTCACCTGGCTGAGGCTTGTAGGCCCCACACGTCAGTGCAGCTAATGCTGTAGCTCCGCCTGGCTCACTCACAATTTGGCACTTTTTCCAAAGTGCAAGCTGTGCCTGTTTTATTGCCGTGTCAGGGATTGCCAATGATTGGTGTAAACCTTCTCGGCAAATTTCAAACGGCAATCCGCCCAGCTCTGTGGCGCCTAGACTATCTGCCGCCACAGAGTTGACCTCGACGGATGTTAACGCATCGTTATTCAGTGCTGTTTGGAGGCAACAAGAACCCTCTGGCTCGACTGCTACAACGTTACATAGGCCTTTTGTTGCAACGATAATGCCCGCGATCAAACCACCCCCGCCGACAGCGACCAGCAAGGTGTCCAAGGAGCCAACTTGCGCTAACCATTCAAGTCCCACTGTGCCTTGACCAGCGATTGTTTGGTCTGAATCATATGCGTGGATGGACATGGCTCCTGTTTCAGCTTGATAGGTTTCACAAAGAGCGAGGGCGTCAACATATTTCGCGCCTTCAACAAGAAGCTCGGCACCAGCAGATTTTATTTTCTCGATTTTTTGTAGGGTGGAGATTTCTGGGACGAAGATTTTGGCTTTGTGGCCTAGTTTTTTGGCCGCATAAGCGACAGCTGCACCGTGGTTTCCTCCAGATGCAGCCGCAACACCGGCAGTGGGAACTTCACGGGTAAGAAGATTGTTGAATGCCCCACGCGGCTTAAAAGAGCCTGTATGTTGAAAGAGCTCCAATTTGAGCGATATTGGGGTGTCGTGATTACTGAAGTCTCCGAAACAATCCATCACAGGTGTTTGGCGAATTTGGGGGCTTATGCGCTTAAAAGCGTCTTCAACGTCGCTGCGAGTAATCATCGTTCATCCAATCCAGGATATTTGATTGTCGGAATGTCTACAAAGCGCTTGGTTTGAATACCACGCGTTTTTGACTGCCGCCAGCTTCGGGTTTTGACACACCTACAGTTCGCTTTGCTACCATCGCAATGGGGCGCTCCAAGGAAGACTGCTCCGTAATAATTGGAAGGTCTTCAAGGCCAGATTTCGCGGCTCGTGTCGTGAGCTCAAATAATGAAGCACTGGCGCGTTCTGTTGCTAACTCAATATTCCCGGTCAAAATTAATTGGCCCAATAATAGTGCTGCAAATAAATCTCCGGTTCCATGGGGTGCGTGCGGCATCGCCAAATGTTCAAACAACAATGCGGATTCGTTATCTCGTACCAACATATTGCCAATATGGTTTTTCATTAGTCCAGGAACGCTCGTTACAGAAATTGCCTTGGGCGGTGCTGAAATTGCCATAGCTTTAAGCGCTTCCGGCATTTGTGACTTGACATCCAACATTGCGGAATTCGTGCAAAGCCAATTCAATTCAAAGGCATTGGGTGTTGCTATATCACAGGAATTCCATAGTCGATCCCGTATAGCTGCTGCTGTGGTTTCCGCAACATATAAGCCACCACGATCGTGAGAAAACTGATCTCCCAATACAGGGTCACAAATGTGAATTAGTTGTGGATTTGTTTTCCTGATTTCCCGAATGGCATCAGCGATGAGGTCCGCTTGGTCGGCATTGCCAATATAGCCTGTCAACACAGCTGCCACAGGCCGTTCTTTGGCGAGCACTTGTATATCTGCAAGGCTACCTCTCAGCAAGGAAATGGAAGTTTCCTCGCGAACAGATGGTTGCCTGCCGGGATACCGGGGCAAAGTGATTGTTGGAATAAACCAGGTTGGAAAACCAAGCCTTTCCAGAGCAAAACTGACGACGCGGCCGCCCACAGAACCGTCGGCAACCATGCTGGAAATGACTAGAATTGCAGGCTGTGTGGTTGTATCCATTAGATGATTTTTGTTTCCAAAACCGGTTGTTTTTCGGCGATGCGATCAAAACCAAATCGCGTTAAGTCCAGTGTTTGGTATGCGCCATGAATGATGAGTTCTGCAACACCTCGTCCTGCTGCCGGCGCCTGTTGTAGTCCGTGACCGGAAAAACCGTTGGCAAAGTAAAAATTTGCCAAGCGGGTGTGAGGTCCCAGAATAGGGTTCTCATCCAGAGTGTTGTGATCACAGTGTCCGGCCCAAGCACGAACCATTTTTAACGCTTCAAATGCTGGAATGCGAGCGGCCAGAGTTGGCCATATAACTTCATCAAACAATTGATAATCGGGAAGAAAGTCCGAGGCATCAGCCATTTTATCCTCTTCCGCCGGCGGAATATACCCGCAAAGGTGAAGCGTACCCTCTGGCCGTACATACACCCCGCTTGGGTCAACTACGACAGGCATTTCAGAGGGGGCTGACTGGCAGTGCACTTGAAATAGCGTACGCTTGCGTGGTTCAACAGGAAGTCGGATACGCATCATACGAGAGAATGTACCGGCGTTTGGACCAGTTGCATTGACTAAATGGCCGCATGACAATGTTCGGTCCCCATCCAACATGATGGAATTGATCTCAGTATCCGAGTGGTCAATGTCGGTGACATAACCTTTAATCAGCTTCACATTCCAATCACGAACAGCGCTTCGCATTGTGCTGTGAAGAGATTTTGCTTCAAACCAGCCTTCGTTTGAGAGCCCTAGCGCGCCTGCGGCCATATCGCCTGTTGCAAGCCAGGAAAAGTGTTGTTCAAGCAATGAAGGCGTCAGAAGCGCAACATCTGCCTTTTGTTCGCGTTGGAGTGTGACATTGGCAGAAAGATCAGCTTTTCCTGCCTCGCTGGCGAGCAATAAATATCCATGCTCTTCAAATCCAATATCTAAATCCTGCTCTTTGGCAAATTCCTTGATGAATTTGGCGCCATAGAGCGCCATCTGAACATTTTCCTTAAGGGAGAATTGTTGCCGAATACCGGAAGCAGATAGAGTAGTGGATGCGTGAATGAAGCTTGGGTCGCGTTCAACAATCGCAATTGAGCCAGCAAATCCAATGGCGCGCAAATGCCATGCGGTGGATACACCGACAATTCCGCTACCTATAATTACGACATCAAAGTTGGTTTGCACAAAGTTTCACTATTTACTCAAGCGGGAACGGGCATGTTAATTTTAACATGGTCTATCAGGGTTTGCTACCAAAAGGCTGCTGACAAGCATGCTTGATCTTGGCATTAAGTTGCAAAACATAACATTTGGATTTTTCCATGACCGAACATCTTTCTCTGCGCAGTGTGCTTTATGTTCCGGCAAACAACGAACGAGCAGTTACCAAAATATTGGAAAGTCCCACTGCGCTTGATGCTGATGCGGTGGTTTTTGATTTAGAAGATTCTGTGGCCCCGGAGCATAAATTGTTTGCCCGCGAAGCATTGCGAGACTTGCTCAGCACCCGGCGGCCGAAATGCCGAACTCTTGTCCGGGTAAATGCTCTGGACAGCGAATGGGGGACTGAGGATTTTTTGGCTGCTCTTGCCGTGGTACCGGACGCGATAGCATTACCAAAGGTCGAGTATGGCAGCGATATCGACGCGGCACTCAGTGCTTGTGAGGCAAGTGATGCGCCTGAGAGCATTGGGTTGTGGGCTATGATTGAAAGTCCAATGGCGCTTTTGAATATTGCCGAGATCGCGGCCCGTGGCAGCGCTGATGATCCTCGGCTGCAAACTTTGATGCTTGGCACAAATGATTTGTCACTAACTACAGGAGTGCCGCTTGTCGCTGGGCGCGCCGCCTATGAACCCTGGATATTGCAATGTGTTGCAGCAGCTCGTGCATATGGTTTGAGCATTGTGGATGGTGTCTTCACCAGCATGGACGATGATTCTGGGCTCATGAGTGAATGCGCACATGGGGCTGCCCTTGGATTGGATGGGAAAAGCCTCATTCATCCAAAACATGTATCTATTTGCAATGCAGCATTTACACCTGATGCTGATTCTATTTCTGAGGCTCAGGCCATCTGCGATGCATTTGCCGATCCTATTAATGCGGGGAAGGCAGTTCTAACGGTCAATAATAAAATGGTGGAGTTTCTTCACCTTAAAGCAGCTGAAAGATTACTTTCCAAAGCAGGGCATACTAAGTAATTCAAAACTTCTGAGGAAGATCCAATGAAACTTTACAGATACATTACAGGGCCAGACGATTCGTCGTTTTGTAAGCGCGTTTCCAAGGCGTTGAGTGCGGGATGGGGTTTGCACGGAAGTCCGACACTTGTTCATAATTCGCAGACCAATGCCATGATGTGTGGTCAGGCTGTGGTGAAAGAAGTCGATGGTGAGTACTCGGATGACATCACTCTTTCAGATCATTGATGCATTCTTTCGGGAAAAATTGTGCATATGCGTCCAAAGGTTACTTTGACGTTGGCGTGGAAGTTTCCTAAACACAATTAATTGGTCTTTGATTAGATTGGTTCTATACAAAGACCACAAGACGCACGCGTTGGCGTCGACCATATAAAAACGAAGGCTTTTCAATGTCTGAAGCAACTCAATCCGGTGGCTCTGATGCCGGTAGCTCAGCACCTCGCACAGGTGCAGACCGCCCTTTGTCTCCCCACATCCAAGTATACCGACCACTTTTCACGATGATGATGTCCATTGTGCACCGCATTACAGGTGTAGGCCTCTATTTTGGCATGTTCTTTGTGGCTTGGTGGTTGATGTCAGCGGCAACTGGAGAAGCTTATTTCAATTGGGTTCAGGGGTTTTTTGGATCCTGGTTTGGACGATTGTTGCTACTTGGTTTCACATGGGCGCTTCTGCACCACATGCTTGGTGGTTTGCGCCACTTTGTTTGGGATACGGGTCGCGGGTTCGGTAAAGTCGAACGTGAAACTCTGGCAAAGGCAACGCTCATTGGCTCGGTGGTCCTGACAATCATTGTCTGGATTATTGGCTATGCAGCGCGATAGGAGACGCTAGATATGTCCATGCGCACGCCACTTAAAAGTGTCCGCCACCTTGGGTCAGCTAAGGACGGAACCTCGCATTTTTGGCAGCAGCGATTAACTGCTATCGCCAATGTTCCTCTTCTAATAGCATTTGTTGTGTTGGTAATTATGCTTTCCAACGCTTCGCACGCAGAATTTGTTGCAACGATTGGCTCGCCCCTAGGCGCGGTGATTATGATTGCGACAATAGGGTCTGTTTGCTGGCACATGCGTCTTGGAATGCAGGTTATTATTGAAGATTACATACATTCAGAAGGCATGAAGGTGTTGCTGGTGATCGGCAATACGTTCTTTACCGCTGCAATTGCACTGATTTCAGTGTTTGCAGTTCTGAAACTGAGTTTTGGAGGGTAGTTCGTGGTAACTGCAGCAAACGGCAAGGCCTACGACGTAACGGAACACACATTTGATGTGGTTGTTGTGGGTGCTGGTGGTTCTGGATTGCGCGCGACGCTTGGTATGGCCGAGCAAGGCCTGCGCACTGCCTGCATCACAAAAGTGTTTCCAACGCGCTCCCACACTGTTGCGGCGCAAGGTGGTATTGCCGCCAGCCTTAGCAATATGGGGCCGGACAGCTGGCAATGGCACATGTACGACACTGTAAAGGGGTCTGATTGGCTTGGTGATCATGATGCAATTGAATACATGGTCCGCGAAGCGCCAAAGGCCGTTTATGAGTTAGAACATTACGGCGTTCCATTCTCACGCACCGAAGAAGGTGAAATTTATCAGAGGCCGTTTGGTGGCCACACCACAGAATATGGCGAAGGTCCTCCTGTGCAACGTACGTGCGCGGCAGCTGATAGGACGGGCCATGCAATTTTGCACACACTTTATGGTCAGTCTCTGAAGCATGATGCTGAATTCTTTATTGAATACCTGGCGATCGACTTAATCATGTCCGAAGACGGTGCTTGCCAAGGCATTCTGGCTTGGAAGCTGGATGACGGTACGCTGCATGCTTTCAAATCCAAGATGGTTGTTCTGGCAACCGGTGGATACGGACGGGCCTATTTTTCTGCGACCTCTGCACACACATGTACAGGTGATGGAAATGCAATGGTCGCACGGGCAGGGCTACCGCTTCAGGATATGGAGTTCGTTCAGTTCCATCCTACTGGAATTTACGGTGCGGGTTGTTTGATTACTGAGGGCGCACGCGGTGAAGGTGGTTACCTAACCAATTCGGAAGGCGAGCGTTTCATGGAACGTTATGCGCCAACCTACAAGGATCTGGCATCACGTGATGTTGTGTCGCGTTGCATGACCATGGAAATTAAAGATGGACGTGGTGTAGGTTCCAGTAAAGATCATATTCATCTGCACCTTGATCATTTGCCGCCAGAAACATTGGCAGAACGTTTGCCAGGTATTTCTGAATCTGCTCGCATTTTTGCGGGTGTTGACCTGACCAAGGAGCCAATTCCGGTATTGCCGACTGTTCACTACAATATGGGTGGTATTCCAACCAATTATTGGGGTGAGGTCATGACGTTGAAGGATGGTAATCCTGATACGCGTGTTCCGGGCCTTATGGCAGTGGGTGAAGCCGCTTGTGCGTCTGTGCACGGTGCAAACCGTCTTGGTTCCAACTCACTTATTGATCTGGTTGTGTTCGGCCGGGCAGCTTCCATTCGCGCTGGTGAAGTCGTTGATCCAAAATCTGCCAACGAAAACCTGAACCAAGCATCTCTGGACAAGGCCCTTGCTCGTTTCGACAAACTGCGCAATGCAAATGGCAGCACTCGCACCGCTGATTTGCGTTTGAAAATGCAGAAGGCAATGCAGGAAGATGCTGCTGTGTTCCGAACTGAAGAAACCTTGCAGAGCGGATGTAAACGCGTATCAGAAATTTGGGACGCGCAGGATGATTTGAGTGTGACCGACCGTTCCATGATTTGGAATACAGATCTGGTCGAAACTATTGAGTATGAAAACTTGATGGTGAACGCGATTTCGACGGTCTATTCTGCGGAAGACAGAAAAGAAAGCCGCGGCGCCCATGCTCGTGAGGATTGTCCCGATCGGGATGATGTGAACTGGCGTAAGCACTCGCTTTCATGGGTTTCTGAAGATGGAAAAGTGACATTGGACTCACGTCCAGTACATGCTGATCCTTTAACTGATGAAATTCCACTAGAGAAAATTGCACCTAAAGCCCGCGTTTACTAGACGCGCATTAGCTGAGAGAGCCTTTCAGATATGGTTCAACTGACACTGCCAAAAAATTCGCAAATGAAGTCGGGTAAAACCTGGGATAAACCAGCCGGCTCTAATTTGCGTGAGTTCCGCGTGTATCGCTGGAATCCGGATGGGGACGGCAATCCACAAGTAGATACCTATCATGTGGATATGGATGATTGTGGTCCGATGGTGCTGGATGCACTGATTTGGATTAAGAGCAATATTGATCCGACCCTTACATTCCGGCGCTCGTGCCGCGAAGGTATTTGCGGTTCTTGTGCCATGAATATTGATGGCACCAACACTCTTGCCTGTACCAAAGGTATGGATGAGATTGATGGTGACGTTAAAATTTATCCGTTGCCACATTTGCCTGTTGTAAAAGACTTGGTTCCTGACCTGACCAATTTTTATGCTCAACACCGTTCCATTGAGCCTTGGCTCAAAACGACAACTCCAAAGCCGCAAAGGGAATGGAAACAGAGCAAAGAAGACCGTGAAAAACTCGATGGTCTGTATGAGTGCATCTTGTGCGCTTGTTGTTCAACTTCGTGCCCGAGCTATTGGTGGAATGGCGACCGTTATCTTGGGCCTGCCGTGCTCCTTCAATCCTATCGTTGGTTGATAGACAGCCGCGATGAGGCGACAGGTGAACGATTGGACGATCTGGAAGATCCATTCCGGCTCTATCGTTGCCATACAATTATGAACTGTGCGCAAGCGTGTCCCAAGGGGTTGAACCCAGCTAAGGCGATTGCAGAGATCAAAAAAATGATGGTGGAGAGGCGCGTTTAGCGCCTTCAACAATTCATGGCAGGCTTCTTTGCCTTAAGCCGGATGTCGCCTAGAAATGCACTGACGCTCAGCTGGTTGCTGGTATGGTCATTAGTTGCATTTATTTGGGCGTTTGCGGAAGCTATCTGGTTTTTCATTATTGTCGATGTATTGGTCAGCCTGGCAATCATGCGCTTTGGCGTTGTCAAAGCTGTGTTGCCTGCTTTTGCAGCATTCGTCGGTTCCCTGCTTGGTGGCATTGTTCTGTATAAATGGGCGCAAGTGAATCCAGAAACAGTCAAGGAATTGCTGCTCACTGTTCCTGGAATTACCGAAGAATTATTGCGAACCACAACAGTAGATATGGCAGATGAAGCTACGGAAGCTCTAGTGCTTGGTGGCTTTACAGGTGTGCCATTCAAATTATTTGCTGCGATAGCATTTGAAGCCGGAATTTCTCCGCTGACGGCATTTCTAGAACCGGCAGCCATTGCAAGGTTTGCGCGACTCATTGTTGTATTTGCTGTATTCGGCCTGTTGCGATCGTTGCTTTACAACAAATTGCGCCGTGTTGGCCTAATCCGGCTCACTCTGTTCCTATGGGTGCTATTTTATGCCTGGTTTGGTTACGTGTTCTGGAACATTGTTTAACGTTGGAATTCTGCATCTTTGTTAACCGCTAGTGTTTGAACCGTGTGTTCTTGGAGAGCTGTTGCGACTTCGTTGATTTCGCCCGTCAGCATCTCCTGTTCAATTGGCTTACCGACGGTTAATCCGAAATGTGAGCCGGATTTGTTTAACAATTCATAGAAAACCGTCATATCGCGCAATTCACTTGAAATGCGGCTAAACAGGTAAAAGAGGCCAGAATTTCGGCTACTGACGTGAACAGGCACAATTGGAACTTTATAGCGCCGCGCCAAGGTAACCATGGTTGCTTGCCATGGGCGTTCGTTCAGCTTGTCATTATCCCAATATCCGATGCGTCCCGATGGGAAAATCACCACAGCACGGCCTTCTTCAAAAGCTTCTGCAGTGCTTACAAGCGTTTCTTTGGTTTTTTCGCGTGTCTTGTGTTCTTCACGCCATTCCACCGGAATCAAAACCTCGTCCAATCGACGATTGATGCGCACCGCATCGCGGTTTGTGAAAATTGCAATATCTGGACGGACCAAATTCACTAACGCATGTACAGCAACGCCATCTGCGATACCGGTTGGGTGATTTGCAGCTAAGATAAATGGGCCCGATTTGGGCAGGCGTTCCAAACCAGTAACTTGCAAATCCAGATCCAGAAGTCCGGTCATGAATTTCATTGTGTCTTGACCTGAAAGTTCGGACACAACATCCGCCATGGTGACAGCCCGCTTGTAGCCCAATAGCGGATACAACAGTGGGCGTACAATCGGCCATGACCAGTGCGATGCAAGCTTGGTGGCACGTTCTGCAATCAGAACATCAACGATATGATCGTGTCGCTTCACTGCAGCTTTTGAATGCGCAAGTGTTGCGTCCGAAACTCGATCTTTAAGTGCAGAATGTGCGTAAAGAGCCATGGCGACCCCACTTATTATCTTCAGGTTTTCGTTGATTTGTTAAAAATCGAACCTGGAAGAGGTTACTTTCAATCGAAACTAGAACTTCAATTGAAGTATCTAATAGACATTTGTGACGATCATTAGACACTTTCGTAGCAAAAGAAAAGATGCTGCTACCTGTCCGAGTGTTTGTACCTTCAAGATCCACGAATCTGTTTGCTGCAGCCGCGGTTCTGCCACATTTCCAACACCTGAAATTCCTAAGTCCTATGCTTGTCTTTGGATATGCATTGAAATTTTAATGATTACGTCAATAAAATATTCAGCATATTCGGTCCAAAGATTGTGACAGGTAAATAGTTTTGCAGAGTTATTGCAAAGCGCATGCGTATTTTAGGGGAAGAATGATGTCCGGATGGAAATTTGAAGCGGCGCCCGTCTCGTCGGGTGGATGCATCACCGCTGCCGGTAAACCTCAAGGAAACCGGGTTTCCTTGTTTGGGCGTAG
>JBGCFS010000131.1:0-12398 GCA_045107035.1 Hyphomicrobiales bacterium | reverse complement strand
TGGCGACGCCTTGGGACTATCGAACCACTTCAGTTGACAGATTGGGTAGGGCGTTCTTCACCAAATTGGGCATTGGCGTGCCCAAAAATGCAGGATGGCACCCGGTATTGCAAAGGCATCGCACCCACACATGAAAGCCCAGTCACTGCTGCCAAGCCGGCTGAGATATACAAATGGCTCATTACGCGTCTCGAGGCTGATGGTTATGCGAGCCGAAATTCGGGGGAGCTTCGTTCCGCGTCCACGGTGACGGAGATCGCGCGTGATGATAATGCATTGAAAATACGACTTGAGGCATTGAGCCCAACACTAAAGTTCCCTGCTATAATTGATCTGGAAGTGTTTGCTATTGCACCGGGACAAACCGGTTTTGCGCTGCTGTCACAAAGTTTGTTGGGCACTGAAGATTTCGGCCTAAACAGCCGTCGGATAGAACGTGTTTTGGAAGATTTTACAGATATCCATGTCCGCAGTTAATTCGTTTTGAAAACAGCCTTATAGTGACGCCATTAATTGATTCTTTTGGAGCATTTCCCATGAAACTCAGTGGCCCGTCATTTGGCGTCTTTCTGATTTCCGTTATTCTTTTTATCCTTGTTATTGCCGTGCGCTATTTTGGCATTGCAATCCCAGTTATTTCTGGAAACACCTTTGAACTGCTGATTGTCGCATATGTTGTGATGTTGGTGGGCGTGTTGATACGCGGCGCTTGAGGAAAATCATTGGCTAAGGCAGGCTGCTTGGCCCTTCTTTAGCTTGTTTGTGTTCCGCCAACAGTAATAGCATCAATGCGCAAAGTTGGTTGACCTACGCCTACAGGAACCCATTGCCCTGCTTTGCCGCACGTTCCCATGCCGCGATCAAGCTGCATGTCATTTCCAATCATGGATACACGACGCATAGCATCCGGTCCGTTGCCGATTAGCATTGCGCCCTTTACTGGCGCACCGATTTTTCCGTTTTTAACGCGATAAGCTTCCGTGCAGGAAAAAACGAATTTCCCAGAGGTTATGTCCACCTGTCCACCACCAAAAGCAACGGCGTATAGGCCGTCTTTGAGGGAAGAAACAATTTCTTCCGGAACATGGCTGCCTGCGTGCATATAGGTATTGGTCATGCGTGGCATCGGTACGTGGGCGTAAGATTGCCTGCGTCCGTTACCAGTCGGTGCAACACCCATTAGCCGTGCATTTTGGCGGTCTTGCATGTAACCAACAAGCTTTCCATCGTCGATCAGTACGGTATTAGACGTGGATGTTCCCTCATCGTCGACGCTTAAAGAACCGCGGCAAGCGGAAATAGTTCCATCATCCACAACTGTAACGCCTTTTGAAGCAACTTGTTCACCCATCAGGCCCGCAAATGCGGAAGTACCCTTGCGATTAAAGTCGCCCTCAAGGCCATGGCCAACAGCTTCGTGCAGCAAAATGCCCGGCCAACCTGGGCCTAGCACCACATCCATTTCACCAGCGGGTGCCGCCTCAGCGCCCAAGTTTACACGTGCTTGGCGGATAGCTTCATCTACGCCTTGTTTCCAATTGTTTTCAGTGACAAACGCGTCGAAGCTGTTACGGCCACCGAACCCGAAGGAGCCAGTTTCCTGGCGGTCCCCATCCTTTGCGATGACTGAAACATTGAAACGCAGCATTGGGCGAATATCTTCAACCAAATGACCATCGGCGCGTAGAATCTTGATCACTTGCCAACTCGCTGCAAGACTTGCAGAAACCTGGGCAATGTCATTGCCGCTGTCTCGGGCATAAGCATCTACTGTTTCCAACAGAGCAATCTTTTGAGCGTATTCTGGTGCATCCAGTGGGTTGTCGTCACTGTAGAGCTTGATGTTTGTACGCGATGGCGCATCTGCATATGTGCCTTGATAGCCATTTCCAACGGCTCGCACGGCATCTGCAGCTCTATCCAGCGCGGCGTCAGACAATTCACTCGAGTGAGCATAACCGACAGATTCTCCGCATACACTGCGCAGACCAAAGCCCTGATCGATATCAAATGTCGCGCTTTTCAACCGGCCGTTGTCAAAGCCCAAGCTCTCTTGTTGACGGTATTCTGCATAAAGTTCGCCATCATCCGCATTGCTCAATGCATCTGCTATCCGCCGTGTTGTAGCCGGCGAACCCAGATTAAGCCCTTCAAAGAAGTCTTGCGATAAATCAGTGCTCATTATGGAAGCGCATCATAGCCGGCACTAAACCCGGACAGCGAAATTGGAATGCCGATGCCAGCTTCCGGAGTTTCAAAAACAATGAAAGTGGCCTGTTGGCCTCTGCGTAGTTTGTTGAGTAGTTGGTCTTCCATGATAACTTCAGCAAGACAGCCTTCAGCGACGCAGCGCACAAACCCGGCACGGCCAACATCTTCGTTATCAATCTTAAGTCCAAGACCAGAAGGAAGCAGAACACCAAGAGGCGTAATAATGCGCAGTAGCTTAGCTTTGCCATCGGCTGTTTTCAGAACAATAACGCTTAGGCCTACATTTGGGCGATCTTCAGCTGCCACATATTGCATAAGTGCGCACTGAGTGCCTTGGGCGCCTGGAGGTGTTTCACATCGCAATGTCCAATCACCGTGAGGCGTTTGAGACTGCTGAGCGTTGCCAAGCGTTGGCAAAAGCGCAGCACTTACACTGAAAATGAAAAGAAAGAAGAGCGATTTTAGCTGACGGAAGGAAGCCTGCATGGGGTCCGATCTCGTTTTGTCATGTTTGCAACGTGCCTAGCAGAGCAGTGTGGCGTGTCAAGCGATGGAGCGCAATGGTTTCGATTTGCGTGACGTAAAGCGCAGAAATTCAATGAAACTTACGTGAATTTAATAGTTCTAACCCAAAATTGGAAAGGAAGAAGCCAAGTCAGTGGGTGCAATACCTATTGCCCGGATTTCGAGCGATAATCTGTCACAGGCGAAATTTTGCCAAATGCGCTATCATCTATGTATACGTAAGATGAAAAAAGATGGGCGAGAAGAGCGCGATCTATATAATTTTCAACTGATTGCATTCAATTAAGTGAATGTGTTTTGGTGTAGTGTATAAAAGTAGCAGTGCGTGGGAGTAAGTTCCTCTCGACAGGGCAGGGTAAGCCTCGTATATGAAAAGCGATTTAGTCTGGATTTCGCAATCTCGGGCCGGTACCCTGTCGGTACTGACAGGCACAGCGAAAGCAGACGGCCTCTATAAATGAGGCACTGAGACTAAAACTGTGTCGCAATTCTTGCGGCAAGACATACAAAGGTTGTCACTATGATGAAGATGAAGCTCATGGCTTCCGCGCTTTCGAAACGGCTTGCAGCCGGCGCGCTGGGTGTTGCAGCAACAAGCATAGCTTTAAGTAAGTCCGCGTTTGCCGCTGTTCCAACACCTTGGCAAATTTCATTTCAGGAAGCTGTGTCTCCCGTGATGGAGGATATTACGTCCTTCAATACATTCACACTTTGGATCATTACGCCGGTTGTATTGCTGGTTCTGGGGTTGCTAATTTACTGCGCAGTGCGCTTCCACAAGGATCGTAATCCAACTGCTTCAAAAACAACTCACAACACTCTCATCGAGGTTATCTGGACAGTTGCTCCAGTGCTGATTCTGGTGGTGTTGGCTGTACCTTCCTTCCGTCTCCTTTACAGCCAATTGGAAATTCCTGAAGCGCATATGACGATCAAAGCAACTGGTTATCAGTGGTACTGGGGCTACGAATATCCGGATAATCAGGATATCGCATTTGATTCGTATATGTTGCAAGACGATGAGCGTGGTTCCAATGATCCCCGTCTTCTTGCAGTCGATAATGAAATCGTCGTGCCTGTTGGTAAGGTCATTCGCTTGCAGGTAACAGCTGCTGATGTGTTGCACTCATTTGCAATGCCATCCATGGGATTGAAGACTGACGCTGTTCCAGGTCGTTTGAATGAAACTTGGTTTAATGCTCAGCGGGAAGGCATCTACTACGGTCAGTGTTCTGAATTGTGTGGTCAACTACACGCATTCATGCCGATTGCCATTCGCGTCGTAAACGATGAGCAATTCGCAGAGTGGGCTTCTATGGCTGTTGAAGATGTTGAAGGCGCTAACGAAATGTTGGCCGGTCTTCTCGATGAGCAGCGCAAATTGGCGCAGAAATAGTATCAGACGTAATCGGGCCCATATGGGTCCTGCCGGGCACTTGTTCAAATACCGGCAAATTTAAATAGGAGATTTGGACACATGGCAGGCACCGCAGCACATGCAGACGCCCACGGCCACCCTACAGGTTGGCGCCGCTACGTCTATTCGACGAACCACAAAGACATCGGGACGATGTACCTGATCTTTGCGATTTTCTCAGGTATCTTCGGTGGCGCTCTTTCCGTTGCTATGCGCATGGAGCTGCAAGAGCCAGGCATGCAGATCTTTGGCGATCCGCACGTCTATAACGTGTTCACAACCGGCCACGGCCTGATCATGATCTTTTTCATGGTGATGCCTGCGCTTATTGGCGGATTTGCAAACTGGTTTGTACCAATCATGATTGGTGCGCCGGATATGGCGTTCCCACGCATGAACAACATTTCTTTCTGGCTTCTCCCGCCAGCGCTGCTGTTGCTCATCATTTCAATGTTTGTTGAAGGCCCTCCAGGTGCAAATGGCGTTGGCGGTGGCTGGACGATTTATCCGCCACTTTCCACTTCAGGCCAGCCTGGTCCAGCTATGGATTTGGCTATCTTGTCTCTCCACGTTGCTGGTGCCTCTTCGATTTTGGGTGCGATCAACTTCATCACAACAATCTTTAATATGCGCGCTCCGGGAATGACATTGCATAAGATGCCTTTGTTCGCTTGGTCAGTTTTGATCACAGCGTTCCTATTGCTCTTGTCCCTGCCAGTTTTGGCCGGTGCAATCACCATGTTGCTGACTGATCGTAACTTTGGGACCTCTTTCTTTGCTCCTGAAGGTGGCGGCGATCCGATTTTGTTCCAGCACTTGTTCTGGTTCTTCGGTCACCCTGAAGTGTATATTCTGATCTTGCCCGGCTTCGGTATTGTGAGCCACATTATTTCTACATTCTCTAAGAAACCAATTTTCGGCTACCTAGGTATGGCGTATGCCATGGTCGCAATTGGCGTTGTTGGGTTTATTGTTTGGGCTCACCACATGTTTACAGTGGGTCTGGATGTGGACACACAGGCATACTTCGTGTTTGCGACCATGGTGATTGCTGTTCCGACAGGTGTCAAAATCTTCTCATGGATTGCCACGATGTGGGGCGGCTCATTGGATCTGCGAACACCTATGCTTTGGGCTTTTGGTTTCATCTTCCTGTTTACTGTTGGTGGTGTAACCGGGGTGCAGCTGGCAAACGCAGGTCTAGATCGCTCCATGCATGATACGTACTTTGTGGTTGCTCACTTCCACTACGTTCTATCTCTTGGTGCGGTGTTCACAATCTTTGCGGCTTGGTACTATTGGTTCCCTAAAATGTTCGGTTTCATGTACAATGAAACCATTGGTAAGTGGCACTTCTATGTGACATTCATCTCAGTGAACTTGATCTTCTTCCCACAACATTTCCTCGGAATGGCCGGCATGCCACGCCGCTATGTGGATTATCCAGATGCGATGGCTGGTTGGAACTATGTGTCCTCAATCGGCTCTTACATCTCTGCATTTGCTGTATTGATTTTCCTCTACGGCATCTACGAAGCGTTTTCCAAAAAACGCGCTGCAGCTGCTAATCCTTGGGGCGAAGGTGCGACAACGCTGGAATGGCAATTGCCATCTCCACCACCGTTCCACCAATGGGAAAAACTGCCACGCATCAAGTAAGCTGGCAGGATTGACGATAATATGCTGCCGGCCTGTTTTTAAGACAGGTCGGCAGTTTGTTTAAAACTCGACGTAGATTTCCAACAAAAGATATAGGCAAGAATGTCCACCGCTGACATCGAAGCAAGAACAGAAATGCAGGCTCTGGCCGGTTCTACCTCGGATCATATGATTTCGCAGGCTGAGCCCAAGGATTTCTTTGCGCTTATGAAGCCTGGCGTCATGCGTCTGGTGGTGTTCACAGCGCTTGTGGGTTTTGTGTCCGCTGCAGCAACTTCTGGCATGACTCAACTTGGGCCTTTAACGGCAGCAATTGCTCTGTTTTGTATTGCTCTGGGTGGTGGTGCATCGGGCGCGCTGAATATGTGGTACGAGGCCGATGTTGATCGGCTGATGAAGCGTACCGCAAAGCGACCTATTCCTTCTGGCCGGGTATCACGTCAAGAAGCGCTCGCGTTTGGTCTGGTTATGGCCGTCTTTTCTGTAATGATTTTGGGTCTTGTTTCCAATTGGCTTGCCGCTGGGTTGTTGGCTTTCACGATTTTCTTCTATGCCGTTGTATATACAATGTGGCTGAAGCGTTCCACGCAACAGAACATTGTGATTGGCGGCGCGGCAGGTGCCTTCCCACCAATGGTTGCCTGGGCCGCAATGACCGGCTCAGTCGGCATTGAAGCAGTCATACTTTTCTTGATCATTTTCATGTGGACGCCGCCACATTTTTGGGCTTTGGCGCTGTTTGCATGCCAAGACTATGAACGAGCTGGCATTCCAATGATGCCAGTTGTGTCGGGTGACGCTTATACCCGCCGCCAAATTTTACTTTATACGGTTGTCCTTACACCCGTTGCTTTAGCTCCCTGGTTCCTTGGATTTGGCGGTATCACATATGGTGTTGTTGCAGTTGCACTGAACGTAGGTTTCTTGTGGCACGCTACGAAGGTTTTCTGTGACACAACGGCCGCCGATAATAACCGTGCCGCAAAGCGCATGTTTGCTTATTCCATCATCTATTTGTTTGCCTTATTCGGCGTGCTTCTTGCCGAAGCTGTCTACAAGCTGGTTGTTTGAGGTAGATGATGCAAGAAAATCAGGAAATGGATGAAGGCATTGAGCTGAGTGAAACGGACAAAAAGCGCCGAAGAAGGCGCTCAGTAGCCATTGCGCTTAGCCTGATATTTTTAGTCGTCCTTTTTTATCTTTTGACCATTTTAAAATTCGGCCCTGAGATTATGAACAAGCCGCTATGAACATGAATGAGCCCCAAAAGCACATGGACCAAAACGACAAAAATGATGATGTAACACAACGTCATAAGCTCACTGCAGCTGCTTGCGTTGTGTTTCTGTCTGCGATGGTTGGAATGTCCTATGCGGCTGTGCCATTGTATGAGCTGTTCTGTAAGGTCACAGGTTATGGCGGTACAACACAAATTGCTGAAACTGAGTCAGATCAGATTTTGGATCGCGATATCACGATTCGCTTTGACGCCAATGTAGCAGGCGGTCTCCCATGGAAATTCAAGCCAGTTCAACGCCAGGTCACACTCAAAGTTGGTGAAACGGGTGAAGCCGCTTATGGGTTTACGAATGTAGGTGATGTCACCAATGTTGGCACCTCCACTTTCAACGTTACACCATTGTCTGCAGGCGTATATTTCAACAAGTTGGAATGTTTCTGTTTTACAGAACAACAACTGGCTTCCGGTGAAAACGTTGAAATGCCGGTGGTGTTTTTCATTGACCCGGCTATTGCAGAAGACCCTGAATTGGATCTGGTGAATACAATTACTCTTTCCTATACATTTTTCCCAGTTGCCAACCCAACTATACCTTTGGCAAAACTAGATGATGCGGAAAGCGAAAAACCGGCTGAAAAGCTTTAAGACTGGTCACATCTGCCAAAAAGCAGTGGGACTAAACGAAAAATCGCGCTATTGAAGCGCTAATGACAGTGACGAGAAAGATCGGGGACAAACATGGCTGATTCACACGCCAACGATCATGACTACCATCTTGTAGATCCAAGCCCATGGCCGTTTATTGGCTCTGTTTCTGCGTTCGCAATGGCTCTTGGGTCAGTGGCTTATTTCCATGAAGCTTCAGGTCTTTGGATTTTGCCCGGCTTTATCGGTGTTCTATATACGATGATGGGTTGGTGGCGTGATGTCATCAAGGAAAGCCATACTGGACATCACACAAAAGTAGTTCAGCTTCATTTGCGTTATGGCATGATCTTGTTCATCGCGTCCGAAGTTATGTTCTTCGTGGCTTGGTTCTGGGCGTTCTTTGATGCGAGCCTTTTCGCTGATGAAGTTCAGCAATTTGCCCGTGTAGAGTACACTGGCGGCCATTGGCCACCTACTGGTATCGAAGTGTTTGATCCTTGGCATTTGCCTTTGATCAATACGCTGATCTTGCTGACTTCAGGCACCACGGTAACCTGGGCTCACCATGCCCTTTTGCACAATGATAGAAATGGCCTGAAGTGGGGTTTGCTCATTACTGTACTGCTGGGCGCTCTTTTCTCTGTCGTGCAGGCCTATGAGTACTCACATGCAGCCTTCGGATTTACAGAAGGTATCTACAGCTCGACCTTCTATATGGCTACCGGTTTTCATGGTTTCCATGTGTTGGTTGGTACGATCTTCCTGATTGTCTGTTTGGTGCGTGCACTGAAAGGTGACTTTACTCCGGAGAAGCATTTCGGGTTCGAATCTGCCGCCTGGTACTGGCACTTTGTCGATGTCGTCTGGCTGTTCCTTTTTGCTGCGATCTACATTTGGGGCTCAGTGGGCGGTGTAATTCACGGCTAAATCCCGCAAACTCAAAGTTTAAAGGCGGCGCGCTCGAAATTCGAGCGCGCCGTTTCTGCTCTAGGACCTTTCCTGCTCCATACTTTCTTGAGTGCTCCCCCTCCAGTTGCAAGTGATTGTTTTGCCACCAATTGATGATCTGATGCGTTATCCGCTGTTGACACCGAGCCAAACGGGTATGAAGGGAAAATGTCCACGTTGCGGACAGGGTAAATTGTTTGCCGGTTTCATAAAAACGGCGGAACGCTGTAAGCGTTGCAATTTGAATTTTACATTTGTCGACAGTGGCGATGGGCCGGCGGTCTTTGTAATCTTTATAGTAGGGTTTCTGGCAGTGGTCGGCGTGCTGATGACAGAGGTCACCTTTATGCCGCCGATTTGGCTCAACATGCTAATTTGGCTGCCTCTGACAGTGATGCTTTGCATGCTATTCCTAAGACCACTGAAGGGGCTTTTGATCGCGCAGCAATACCAAAGGAAAGCTTCAGAGGGACGTCTTAATAGGGACGACACAAATATATCTAACTCGGATGAACGGGGAGATATTTGATGACTGGCACAGTTGGTCTCAAACCGTATTGGCGACGTATCCTTTGGCCGGCATTGCTGGGCTTGTTAGCCTTATGCGTCTTACTTACTTTAGGCACTTGGCAAGTTTACCGTATGCATTGGAAAGAAACTCTGATTGCAGACGTCACAGAGCGTTTGAAAGCCGCTCCAACCGCGCTTCCATCTATTGAGGAATGGGCATCCCTGGACCCTGACAAATATCAATATAGTCGCGTAAGTATTACAGGCGTATTCCAACACCAGCATCAGCAGAATGCGTATATGGTTATCTCCAACCCGCAAGGCGGTGAGTATGGCGGGCAGGGGCTCTGGATTATGACACCGTTTATGTTGGAAACCGGCAATATGGTTTGGGTCAATCGTGGGTTCGTTCCAAATGCTTTAAGCGAAAGTGATATTCAAACTGACTTTGAGGGTGAGGTGACACTTAGCGGACTTTTGCGCCCACCCGAGAATGCCGGCTTCGCGACCCCAGGAAACGATCAAGGATATGATGGCACTATTTGGTTTGTTCGCAATCCGGCCGCTCTGACGTCTGTTGAGCAGTTAGATAAAAGTAAAGTGGCACCGTTCTTTATCGACTTGGACTTGGATACCGCTGTAACCCTGCCGCAATCTGGAGAAACGCGTGTTCAATTCGAAAACCGACATTTTGGCTATGTGCTAACATGGTACGGTATAGCTTTAACGCTGTTCGGCGTTTTTGCAGTATTTGCCATGCGTGAATACAAGAAAGGCCGCGTGTAAAACGCGGCCTTTGCACATAGAGGTTTTACAGAGCTAAAGTTGCTGCATAATACCTGCAGCTCCAGAAACCGTAGTCCCTCCGCCCGGTTCTTCCAAATTAAATGACGTCACTTTTCCGTTCTCGACAATCATTGAATAGCGTTGTGACCGGATGCCCAGACCAACAACCGAAATATCGTTCTCAAGCCCAATAGCTTTCGTAAAATCAGCATTGCCATCTGACAAGAACAAGATTTTTCCTTTACCACCAGTATGTAAAGCCCATGCAGCCATTACGTGTGGATCATTTACCGCCACGACAGCAATTTCATCAACACCCTTTGATTTGATGGTGTCCAGATGCTCAAGGTATCCTGGCAAATGATCGCTTTCGCAGGTCGGCGTAAATGCGCCTGGAAGTCCAAATAGAATCACTTTTCGATTTGCAAAAATATCATTGGTAGAAAGTTTCTCAATATTTCCAGAAACTTTTACAAAGAACTCAGCATGCGGAAGCGTATCGCCCACGGAAATTGTCATCAATTTATCTTTTCAAATGAGTTTCAGTTGTTCTCTATGTAGGGCGCTCATCTAGGGGCGTCGAGAGTAAATTCTTTTTCAAATGAACGATCAGCTCCAACCATGGTCACTCGCATTTGTGCACCCCATGGTTTCTTGCCAACAGGCGTCCCATCCAGTGGCAGTTGCCACAGATTATGTGTATCATCTGAAGATGTTTTTTTAGGCAAACTGAGGAACCATGTTTCCGGTCCTTCAACAAATACGTCATCGATCTCCAATCCCACCGGAACTTTAATGGATAGCAATGGAGTTGTACCTTCACGTTCGGAGGTTTCAATTTGCAATACATTCTGTGCGCCGGTTTCTAAATCAAAAAATTGTTCAGGAACGCTGGCATTCGCTTTTACTAAAACGTCTTTGGCATCTTGTGTGGCGATAAATATCGGCGGCACTTTCAATGAAAAACGTTCGGTGACCGGAATACAAACTTCGCGACAAATACCAAGGATTGTTTTTACATCTAATTGGGTTGGTCTTCCTGCATGCGCCAACTCTATATCTATTGGGAATACTACATTGTGCTTGTAGCCAACAGATTGACCATATTCATCCTTGAAGCGTTGTGGTGCTGGAAAACGTAAATTTGTAATGGCCACATTTTTAGCGTCAGACCAATCCAAGGTTGGTGGAATTCCAGAATCCCCTGGAAAGCGCCAATAGGTTTTCCAGTCTTCATCCAACTCAATTTCAAGTCCTGCTTGTAGTTGCCCGCTCATTGGGTCTCCGGTAACCACAAGGCGCGCTTTGGCATTGGGCAGTTCTACCCAGGGGCCGCTGAGTGCGTGAACTAAAGTTGAGGCTACAATTGAGCCCAACAGAGCAAAAGAAAATAGGCACAATTTTGGCAAAAAGGAGTGTTTCATCGCCTTAAAATAGTCGTCAAACGCCATGATAGAAAGCCTTCTATTCGTTCAGCACGATCATATCTGCGTGAAGAGAGTTCATTCAAATCATGGTTTGCGGCCGAACTTTATGTAAGACTGAATTCTTATCGGCCTAAAATTGGTTATTTTCATCAATCGACGGGTTTGGGAAACACGTCAAATAGCGATTAGTTTGGAGAGAGGGATCTTGCGTATACCGACGATTTCAAAAACAGAAAACCAGATGTCCGACGCTGGTAATTGGTTGTCAGGCCGCTGCCTTATCTCAATGCCTTCAATGACGGACCCGCGTTTCAAACGCACAGTAATTTTTGTTTGCTCACATGATGAAGAAGGTGCCATGGGGCTCGTTATCAACCGAGCTCACAATGACATTACGTTTCAAAAACTATGTGCGAAACTGAAGATTGATGGCGAGGATGACGATGGCATTCAAATTTTGTCGGGTGGTCCTGTGGAGGTCGGCCGCGGTTTTGTCTTGCATCGCGCTAGTACCGACTATGAGAATACACTGAATATCACTGAGGATGTTGGGCTTTGTGCCACCTTGGATGCACTGCAGAGTCTTGCTGTTGGCGAGGGACCACCTAATGCACGTGTTGCGCTTGGATATGCAGGTTGGGGCGCAGGGCAACTGGAAGAAGAAATTCTGGAAAACGCATGGTTAGTTTGTGATGCCGATGCTGCGCTCGTATTGGAACTGACGCCTGACGAGATATATGATGCAGCCTTGGCACGCCTTGGCGTGAACATTGCTGCGCTGACCAGCGCTAGCGGCCACGCTTAGGCATAAGCTGCTAAAGTGCAAACCTAGATAAAGTCACCCAGACCATTAGGTCGTGGAATATGCAGTGTTTCGGAACAGCATTTCCTCGGCTTCTTCAGCTTTCATTGGTTGCCCAAACAGGAAACCTTGAGCGTATTCGCATTCCTGATCTGTCAATTCGACAACATCTTTTTCGTTTTCTGCGCCTTCAGCAACCACGTCCATGTCCAAATCATGAGCAAG